>JAKPDB010000066.1 GCA_029552985.1 bacterium | reverse complement strand
CAATGTTCTTGGTGGTATTGACCAGGTTATTCCTGTTGATATTTATGTTCCAGGTTGTCCACCAAGACCTGACGCAATTATAGATGGCGTTGTGAAGCTACTCAAAAAACTGGAGCAATCAAAATGAACCAGCAGGAATTGGTTGAGAAAATCAAACTTGAACTTGGTGGCAAAATCATTGAAATCAACGCGCCTGCAGAAAGAAGGATTTTTCTTACTGTGGCTGCAGAAAATCTTGTGGATACAATGAAAATACTCAGGGATCTGTTTGGTTTTTATCATCTTTCTACAATTTCCGGGGTTGATACTCTTTCATCTTTCGAGATTTTGTATCACCTTGCAAACAATGTAAGTTGTTTAACAGTGAAAGTTTCAATAAACAGACAGAATCCTGAAATTCCAACGATATGTGATGTGATACCAGGTGCAATTCTTTATGAAAGAGAAATTCAGGATCTTCTTGGAATCGTGGTTAAAAATATCCCTGATCCAAGAGTTCTCGTTCTTCCTGATGACTGGGTGAAAGGGAATTATCCTTTAAGAAAAGACTGGAATTACCAGGCGCCTGAAGAAAAAATTCCAGGAGAAAAGAAATGAAAAAAATTACAATTCCTATTGGACCTCAGCATCCGGCATTGAAAGAACCAATCAGTTTAAGAATAACTATTGAAGGAGAAGTCGTAAAGCACGCCGATGTTAGACTTGGTTATAACCATCGTGGTATTGAAAAACTGGCTGAAAGCAGAACCTATATTCAAAACATTTATCTGGTGGAAAGAATCTGTGGCATATGCTCTCATTCCCATACAACCTGTTATGTGCAGGGAGTTGAAAAGTTGTGCGGGCTTGAGGTGCCAAAAAGAGGATTATACATACGAATGCTTGTTTGTGAACTTGAAAGAATTCATAGCCATCTTTTGTGGCTTGGAGTTGCAGCCCACGAAGCAGGTTTTGATTCATTGTTCATGTATACATGGAGGGATAGAGAGGTTGTTATGGATTTGCTTGAAATAATTTCAGGAAACAGAGTTCATTACGCAATCAATACTATTGGCGGAGTGAGAAGAAACCTGAATGAAATACAGAAGGAAAAAATACTTGAGGGAATAAAATTTTTGAAAAAGAGAACTGAATATTACACGAATCTTGGAACAACAGAGCCAACCTTTGTCGCAAGAATTGCTGGAGTAGGAATACTTCCAAAGGAAAAGGCAATTGCTCTATGTGCCGTTGGGCCCACATTAAGAGCATCAGGAGTATCTTCTGACATAAGAAAGGACGACCCTTATGCTGCTTATGATGAAATTCCTTTCGATTTATGTACAGCAGATACATGTGATGTTCTGGGAAGAGTCGTGGTTAGAGTGAAAGAATTGATTGAAAGTTATAAAATTGTGGAGTACATCATTAAAAATCTTCCGCAGGGAGAAATTAAAGTCAAAGCTCCAAGAAAAATTCAGCCAGCAGAGGTGGTAAGTAGATATGAAGCACCAAGGGGAGAAAATATTCACTACATCAAAAGCAATGGAACAGATAAGCCAGAAAGATTAAAGGTAAGGGCGCCAACCCTTGCAAATTATCCTGCCACGATTGAAATGCTGAAAAATTGCTTTGTTGCTGATATACCCTTGATTTTTGCTGCGATTGATCCGTGCATATGCTGCGCTGAACGATTTGTTGAACTTATTGATGCGAAAAAAGGAAATTCAACGGTTTTATCAATGGCTGAGATTCGAAAAAAATATTACAGTACTGAAACAAAAAGGAATGTGGTATGGCCGTTATAAAAGCATTAATTTATTTATTGGTTTACCCTGGTATATTGTTTTTATTTGTGTATTCAACATTTTGTGAATGGTTTGACAGGAAATTGTACGCTCGGCTTCAAAATAGAATTGGTCCTGCCTACACCGGACGAAGCGGTATCCTCCAGCCAGTTGCTGATTTTTTAAAGCTAATGTTCAAAGAAGACATTGTTCCTGAGAATGCAGATAGGACAATTTTTTCATCACTGCCGGTGATCGGGCTTGCAATTGTTTTAACAGCAGGATTATATCTTCCCCTGTGGAACATTAATGTGTCAGTACCGTCATTCAATTCTTTTCAAGGTGACATTATTGTTGTACTTTATCTGTTGAGCTTACCGACTCTGGTACTTTTTTTAGCGGGATGGCATTCAACAAATTTCTTCTCAACCCTTGGAGGAGTCAGGGTTTTAACGATGCTTTTTGGTTACGAAGTACCATTGTTTCTCGCTGTTTTAAGTCCCGCAATTGTTGCGGATTCCTGGCGGCTTGCTGAAATAGCGGATTTTTATCAAAAGTTTCCGTTTCTCCTTTTATTTCAAATTATTGGCTTTTTTGTTGCAGTGGTTGCGCTTCAAGCAAAACTTGAACGCACACCATTTGATATTCCTCACGCTGAAACAGAAATTGTTGGCGGAACATTTACAGAATATTCAGGGAAAAAACTGGCGTTTTTCAGATTGATGACAGATGTTGAAATGGTTGTAGGAAGTGGTTTGATTGCAACTGTTTTTCTGGCAGGTTTTTCTGGTGGTGTTTTTCTTGGGCTATTGAAGTTTATTTTGAAAACTCTTTTTGTTATCGCAATACTTTCATTGATAAAAGCAGCATGCTCACGAATCAGGATCGACCAGATGGTAATTTTTTCCTGGAAATATCTTGCTCCACTTGCTGTGCTACAATTGTTAATAAGCATTATTGTAAAAGGGGTCATACAATGAAACTCAAACCAGCAGCATTTATACCTGAACTATTAAGGCATCTATTCAAAAGGCCTGCTACAATTGAATATCCATTTGAAAAACTGAAAGTTCCTGACGATTTCAGGGGTACGCCTGTTTTAAAATCTGAACTGTGCATCGTGTGCAGGGCGTGTGTGAGGGATTGCCCTGCATTTGCAATCGAAATTGAAACACTTTCAGAAGAGGAAAAGAAATACAAAATGACAATTCATAATGATCGGTGCATTCATTGCGCACAGTGTGTGGAATCGTGTCCAACAAAGGCGCTGTTTATGAATGATGAATTTGAAATTGCAACAGACAGTCGATTGAAACTCAAAGCAGAATACACATACACCAGACCAAAGAAATCTGGCCAGCAATCTCAAACCGGCTGATTAAACCCGTCATATTAATGGAATTGTGGAAGAAACAACTTACTCAAAAATTGCGTAATTTTCAGAAGTTTGTTATAATGGGTATTGGTAACCCTGAATCCTCTGACGACGGACTTGGTCCTGAAATTGCCAATGTACTTGCAGATATCATTGGGAAAAAATATTCTGATGTTGTGATCATCAATTGTTGCCAGTCACCTGAAAATTTCACTTCATTGATAAAGAGAGAAAAACCTTCGCATATCCTGATTATTGACTCCTGTATATCCGGTAAAAAACCTGGTTCAATTTTGCTTGTAAAACCGTCTCGGATTAAGAATATGGATGTATCAACTCACAGGTTACCACTTTATCTTTTGCATGACTATCTAAAAAGGGAAACAGGTGCAAATATTATTCTATTAGGCATTGAACCCCAAAACATGACTCCTGGAACATCTCTTAGTGAACCAGCGAGACATGCGGTTTCAGATGTCGTTAAATTCCTTCTGGATTTTCTAAAAAACCGATAAAAAAGTAAAATATAGGATAAATTTGGTGGTGACGCAATGCATGAAATGAGTGTGATTGAAAATCTTGTTCGGTTGCTAAAAAATGTTTGTGAAAAGGAAAAAGCGACAGGGGTTGTGTCGGTCCAAATCACTATACATCCTTTTAGCTGTCTTGACGAAAGTAATCTTAATTTTATGTTTTCATGTATTGCTGGGGATAACCCGTTATTTAAGGGAACAAAAATCAGGGTACTGAGAAATAAAAATTTGCAGGAACCAGAATATATTGTTGATAATGTTGAACTTGAGATTGAATAACCATGGAGCACAGTATGACTTTAAAGAAAATAGAGATAGGCGAAAATTTGTTTGTGAAGAACGATGAGATAGCTGCAGAAAATAGAAAAGTTTTGAAGGAACATAATATTTTTTCGATTAATTTGATGGGTGGACCTGGTTCAGGAAAAACAGCAATTCTTGAAAAACTGATACCGCAGATGAAAAAAAGAAAAATTTCCTGTGGTGTAATTGAGGGAGATATTGCTGGAACTTTTGATGGAGAACGGATTTCCCAACTTGATGTGCCAGTTGTTCAAATTAATACTGGTGGTGCATGCCATCTTGAGGCTATGATGATCAAAAAGGGCATAGAGAATTTAGCGCTTTCTGAGATTAAACTACTTTTTGTTGAAAATGTGGGAAACCTTGTTTGTCCGGCTGAATTCAAACTCGGAGTCGACTGCAATGTGACAGTTTCCAGCATTACAGAAGGAGAAGAAAAGCCAGCCAAGTATCCTTTAATGTTTTCAATTTCTGATGTCGTGATCATCAATAAGATAGATCTTTCTGAGGTTGTTGGATTCAATATCGACAGATTTACTGATTATGCAAAAAAATTAAAATCCGGGATTGTTATCATTCCCATGTCTGCGAAAACAGGTGAAAATGTTGAATTATTTGCCGACTACATTGAAAAACGTATATTAAACAATGAAAAGAATTGAGATCATTATTACAGGCGTGGTGCAGGGCGTTGGTTTTAGACCCTTTGTTTATCGTGTTGCGGTGAAACACGATGTTACTGGTTTTGTAAAAAATACAATTGCAGGACTTATCATTGAAGTAGAAGGCCAAAGCAAAAATGTTGATAGTTTCTTAAAGGAACTCAAAGTACATTGGCCTGTCAATGCAAGGGTAAAGTCAATATTTGTGAGAGATATTCCGGTCAAGAATTCAAAGAAATTTGCGATAATAAAGAGCAATGGGTATTTTACTGAAAGACCAGAAATACCACCTGATGTTGCAATATGTTGGGAATGTCGTCAGGAGATGCTTGATCCAAAAAATCGCAGGTTCTGGTATCCTTTCACTAATTGCGTTAACTGCGGACCGCGATTCACAATTATTAATAAACTGCCATATGATAGAGAAAACACCACAATGGCTGATTTCATGATGTGCAAAGAGTGCAGTACCGAATATACAAACCCGCATGACAGAAGGTTTCATGCTCAGACAAATTGTTGTGAAAAATGTGGGCCTCAGGTATTTTTAACTGACTCTCATGGTTGGCGGATTTCAAAAGGGAAAAATGCAATTGAAAAGACAGGAGCATTTTTACTTGAAGACAACATCGTTGCCATTAAAGGAATTGGTGGATTTCATCTTGCCTGTAATGCTTTGTCAATAACTGCTGTACAAAAACTTCGTACTCGCAAAGGTAGAGAAGAAAAGCCATTTGCTTTAATGGCACGAGACATTGAAACGATTGAGAAGTATTGTAAAATTTCTACTACAGATGTTGATTATCTTGTTTCTCCTGCAGCACCAATTGTTCTTTTGCTGAAGAAAGGATATCAATATTGGTTTGACCATATTGCACCTGGAAATAATTATCTCGGAGTGATGTTACCTTATTCAGGTATACATCAGTTGATTTTTGAGTCAAATCCGGATATTGAACTATTGGTGATGACAAGCGGAAATATCTCTGAGGAACCAATTTGCACTGATAATGAGGAGGCAATAAGACGGCTTTCATGTATTGCTGACTATTTCGTTTTTCACGACAGAAAAATTTCCTTTGGTTGTGATGATTCTGTAATGCGGACTTTCCCGGACCACAGTGTGTTGATGATTAGAAGATCAAGAGGTTATGCCCCTGAGTCAGTGGTTTTACCATTTACTGCGAGAAAACAAATTTTATCCTGCGGAGCGGATAATAAAAATGTTTTTGGGCTTACCAGTAAAAATCATTTGTATCTCAGTCATCACGTTGGAGACCTTGAAAATGTGTTGAGCTTTGAATCCTACAGGAAAACAATTGAAAGATACACAAGGATACTGAAAATAAAACCCGATCTAGTCGCATATGATGCTCATCCTGAATATTTTTCTTCTTCTTTCGCAATGTCAGACGAGTTTTTTGAAAATGCTGAAAAACTAACTGTTTTTCATCATCATGCTCATGTTTGTTCATGCATGGTAGAAAATTCCTTACCGAATAGACTGGTACTTGGACTTGCATTTGATGGCACAGGATATGGTGCAGATGGTACATTGTGGGGAAGTGAATTTCTGCTGTGCAATTATAAACATTTTCAACGTTTGGCGCATTTAAAAAATGTGAGACTGCCGGGTGGTGAAAAGGCAATCAAACAGATATGGAGAATTGCAGTATCATTTTTGATGGATGCATTTAATGGACAAATCCCTCAGGGTTTTTTCAGGAATATTGACTCAGAAAGATTATCTTTGGTATGCAGTATGATAAAAAACGGGATAAATAGCCCTTATACCTGCGGGCTTGGAAGAATTTTTGATGCGGTCAGCTGTCTTTGCGGATTAAGAAATGAGGTAAATTACGAAGGCCAGGCAGCGGTTGAACTTGAGTCAATAATGACAGAAGATGAAGACAACACTGCCTATGATTTTGATATTTCTTTTGAATCAGAACAGATTATTGTTGATCACAAAAAAATTATTCGCGGTATTGTTGAGGACATATTAAAAAATATACCTGCGGGACGTATTTCTCATCGATTCCATCTGACAGTAGTGAAATTTACTTCTGACATATGCCGATTAATTCGTGAAAAAACTCGTGTTTCAGATGTTGTTCTTTCTGGTGGAAGCTTTCAAAATGTTTTCCTTTATACAAATATCAAGAGAACGCTTGAGAAAAATGGTTTTAAAGTGTATTCGCATAGAATGATTCCGACCAATGACGGAGGAATTGCAGCAGGTCAATGCGCTATTGCGAATTTTCAAAGCAAACGTTGATTTAGGGGGATATATGTGTCTTGCTGTACCGATGAAGGTAATGAGTGTGAAGGGGAAAAGAGCATTTGCAAATCTCGGTGGAGTAAAAAGGGAAGTTGACATATCTTTGGTCAAAAACATTAAAGCTGGTGATTACATCATTGTTCATGCAGGATTTGCAATTCAAAAACTTAACAAAAAGGATGCATTAAAGACATTGAAACTATTTGAGAAGATGAGAAATGAAACATATTGATAGGTTCAGTGACCCAGAGAATGCAAGAATATTACTTTCCATGATTCATTCCGAAGCAAGGGGTATTAAAAAAGTGGTAAACCTGATGGAGGTTTGTGGAACCCATACAATGGCAATATCCCGTTTTGGTTTGCGTGGGCTATTACCAGAAAATATTAAACTGATTTCAGGACCAGGATGCCCTGTTTGTGTAAGTCCTAATTCATTTATTGATAAAGCCATAGCCATTTCAAAACTTAATGATGTTAGAATTGCGACGTTCGGTGATATGTACAGGGTTCCTTCAGCCAATTCTTCTCTTGAAAAAGAACACAGTCGTGGCGCCATAATCGATATTGTTTATTCACCGCTTGATGCTCTTGAAATTGCAAGAAATAAAACCAGGGAAAAAATTGTGTTTCTGGGTGTAGGATTTGAAACAACGGCGCCTCTTGTTGCAAGTGTCATTAAATATGCAAAAAAATATAAGATTAACAATTTCGCAGTATTATCAGGGCATAAATTAATTCCTCCTGCGATGGAGGCACTTGTCAAGGACACTCATCATTCGATAGGTGGTTTTATTTGTCCTGGGCATGTTAGTGTTGTGATTGGTGCAAGACCATATGAAATTTTTCCGAAGAATTATGGAATACCGTGTGTGATTTCAGGGTTTGAACCTTGCGATATTCTTCAATCAATTTTGCTGCTGCTTGAAATGATCACAGGTAAACGAGCCATTAGCGTGAAAATACAATATTCTCGCTGCGTAACCAGAAATGGAAATATTACAGCACAGAAGATGATGGATGATGTCTTTGATGTGGTTGATTCAGAATGGAGGGGAATTGGAATTATCCCATCAAGTGGGCTTGCAATAAAAAAGCAGTACGCGGAATATAATGCTGAGCACGTAATGAATGTGGAGACTAAAATTTCCCACGATAAAAAGGGATGCATCTGCGGGGATGTATTGAAAGGACTGAAAACACCCAGAAACTGTGTTTTTTTTGCAAAGAAATGCACCCCTCAGTATCCTATGGGTCCGTGTATGGTATCTTCTGAAGGAACCTGTGCTGCATATTATGCATATGAAAGACGATAAGATTACCCTTGCTCATGGTGCAGGAGGAAGACAGACCAGGGCACTGATTGAAAAAATTATTCTGAAGTATTTTCCTGACCCGTTACTCAGATATTTGCCTGATTCTGCTGTAGTAAATATTCCAGAATTACGCAAAGAGATTTGCTTTACCACAGATTCTTATGTTGTTAGTCCGATTTTCTTTCCAGGTGGTGATATAGGAAAACTTGCTGTGTGTGGGACAATTAACGATCTCGCAGTTTGCGGAGCAAAGCCACTATTTATTTCATGCGCAATGATTATTGAAGAGGGTTTCAGTATCAATGATTTTGAAAGAATACTCAAATCGATGTCAAATATTGCAAGGAAATCCGGTGTACGGATCGTTACAGGTGATACAAAAGTTGTGGACAGAGGAAAGTGCGATAAAATTTTTATTAACACGTCAGGAATTGGAATGAAAAAAAATTATGTTTGTCCGGGATTAAATTGCATTAGGGCAGGTGATGCTATTATTATCAGTGGTATTCCTGGTTTGCATGAACTTTCAATTATGTGTGCAAGAGGAGATTTTCATTTTAGTGTGCCGCTAAAAAGTGATTGTGCTCCAGTTTACGGGCTTGTTGAAACAATACTGGATACCTCAACAGGTATCAGGTTCATGAGAGACCCGACAAGAGGCGGGCTTGCTGCTGTGCTGAATGAAATTGTAGCAGGAAATCATTTTGGTATCAGAATTTACGAGGACAAAATTCCATTAACAAAGAGTGTCCGTTCGTTTTGTGATATCTTCGGGTTTGACATACTGAATCTTGCGAGCGAGGGCAGGGTAGTTGTGGTAGTTGATCAAAATGAGGCAGAGAAAGTACTTCGTGTGATGAGAAAACATCCTCTCGGAAAAAGAGCAGAAATTATTGGAAACGTTATCAAAGAATTTCCGGGTAGAGTGATCCTAAAAACGAGATTTGGTTCTGAAAGGTTTATTGAAATGCCTTCAGGACAGCAACTTCCAAGAATTTGTTAAATGTTATGTTTTATTTCTTGTATCAAACATTTTTAGTTCTTTCAATTTTTTCTCAATTGAGTTATCCTGCTGATGCAAACTTTTATATTCTTCAATTTCCTCCTTACTTACAGGTCTTGTTTCCTTAACCCCGCATAAAATGTATGGTTCGCCTCTTTTTTTTGCATAGTGAGCCGCCTCAGTTCTTTTTTCAAATGCGATTTCTCCTCTTTTCATCACCGGAGTATTTCTAATCTCATCGTCTGGTTTGTTAATTATAACAGCATACAGTTGGTAAAATCCAAATCCTGGGTTTGGAATGAGCACAAGTTCTTCAATGGTTTCTTCACCCACTGTTACGCCTGTGTCTGCTGCCTCAGCAGCATCCAGGCACAGGAAGGGTCTGGTTCTTATCCTGTATCTTCTAAGAGTGGTTTCCATTTTTACTCCCTGTTTTTTTGAAAAAAATCTGTTCAGAAATTTTAATTCTGCCATCTTCTTTTGCTGTAGTCCAGGTATCAGCAAAAGTCACAAGGAGTGTCAATGCGCATTCACGATGTGCAACGGGTCTGTTTTCCATAATGTACTGACCGTCATGATAAAGAATTGCCTGAGCTTCTTCATCGGTAAGCGGAATGAATTTTGAAACAAGATATAAACTTCTTGCAGCAACAGACATTTCAATCTGGTTTTCGTTGTATATATAACCCGAATCCCTTTTGATATATCTTGGTGCATGCGGCATACCAATTTTGCCTACATCATGAAAAAGTCCCACAATGACACAGCTTTCATCTGTAATTTCTTCAATAAGAGCATTCTTTAATATTAACATTGTATTTGCTACATTGACAGAATGGATCAGAAGTCCGTGTTCGGTATTGAGATGATATTTTGTGCTCGCAGGTGAAGTGAGCCATGTTGTCTGGTTTTCAAGAAAATTCACAAATTCCTCACATTCAGATTTTCTGATTACGACTTTTTCTAATAGCTTTCTATACCGTTTTTCAATTTCGCTATTTAGTGTCATCTTTCCTTATAATTGGGAGATTTGAAAATTGTATTGTTGAGGGGTCATCTTCAAGTCGCATGAAAGTTCCATGACTGTCCATAATGTTCACAGGAGCAATGACCATTTCTAAAATACCTATGGTTTTTGACTTTAGCGAAATGTTTTTGATGACAATTTGCGCCTTCACCTGTTGATACGTTTGTAACCAGACATCAAAATTATCAGATACAGTTCCCCTTATTACTGATTGAATCTTTCCTGATTCACCAATGTATGCCTTTGCTCCTGCGATTGTGAAGGATGATGGGAAATATTCTCTGCCAGAATCATCAATTGCTCTGATTGATTTCACAGTAAGGTAACGGGCTTGATCAAAATTATTCTTTATTTCAAAATTCAAAATCATTGAATTACCATTCATTGCAATATCTTTAAGAATAAAAATGAAATTGGCTGCTTCTTTTACCTGGGCTGAAAACGTGGGTGTTTCCTGAGTAGTACCCCTGATTTCTGATGTTTTAAAACTCACCTGTACCAGGTCATCAAGTATCTGATTTTTTGAAAGTATCATGGAAGTGCCACCAAAAATTCTTGCTGTGTTTACATCAATGATTTTGGCTGAGAGATACACTGAACCTGAAAGCGGATAAACACTACCGGTCAAAATTACCTCAGCCCCTGATACCTGTCCGATTTGTTTCGCAAATGAAGGGTCAATAGTACCAGAGATTGAAACATTTTTTTCAGCAAGAGTTTTTCTAATCTGATTACGGTCAATCACTGTAAGTTGTTTCCCTGAAGATGCAAGACCGAGTGAAATTTCTTCAGCAATAAACCTTCCCAGCACGTTTACATTGCCTTCAAGATCCGTAAAATCTGTTACCGCAACAATTTTTTTGTTGTTTGCTGTGATGGAATCAGAAATTGTTGCAACAACTGTGTTTATTTCATTAATCACCGAGGCGCCTGAAACAGGCATTGTTAAGCACAAAATGGCGATAATGGCAGCGAATATTCTTTTTACAGAATGTACCTTTGGCATGATACCCTCATTGTTTACCTTAATATATGCTATCATATTCAAAGGATGAAATAAAGTCAACATCGTTTATGGTGGTGATTATGATAAAAAGAATATGGTTGATGATTTTTATTCTTTTGTTATCTTATTCGTACTGCGGGGAAAAATTGCCGCGTCCATCGGGATTTTTGAACGATTTTGCAGGGATTTTAACACCAGAAGAACAAAAAAATATCGAAAGCAAATTATCAAATATTGAAAAAGAAAAAGGGATTGAAATTGCTGTTGTTATTCTTCATTCGCTTAAAGGAGAAAGTATCGAAGGGTATGCAAATGAACTTTTCAATGAGTGGGGTATTGGAAAAAAGAATAATGACAATGGAGTTCTTATTCTTATTGTTATGAGTGAACGAAAAATAAGAATTGAAGTTGGATACGGCCTTGAAGAATTACTGACAGATGGAAGATGCGGTTCAATAATCAGAGATAAGATTGCTCCAGCATTCAAAAACATGAGATATTCGGCAGGGATAATAACAGGAATAGATGCCATAGAAAATGTTGTTGGAGGTATTTCGTCTGATGCAATGTCAGAAAAGCATAGTCTTACGGATAAGGGTTTTTTGATTATCTGGCAACTATTTTGTCTGTTTTATGCATCAGTTGTCGCAGGCATTTTGGGTTTTATGCTCATTGCGCTTGAAAGTGCAATTTTTGATTATTTTCTTGCAACTATCAGTAGTGATTTTTATATGCTGGCGCTTCTTGTTCCTTTTTTTACCTGTTTTTTGTTAGTTTTCTTAATGGCGATTTTCAGAATTGCGCCTGGTAGAAAAACAGGTGGCAGACGTCGGATAGGAGGATTTCCCTATTCCTCGCATAGCGGCGCAGGAAAAGTTTCATCTGGTGGTGGATTTGGCGGTGGTTCAAGCGGTGGTGGCGGAGCAACCGGCGGATGGTAAGATTTAAGGATGCGGACAAGGGAGGAAATCGTGTTTGGAAATACAACAAATAAGGTGTTGGATCAATTTGTTGATAAAATGAAGAAATTTTTCGAAGAAGAATTGATAAGTGTCGTGGTTTACGGAAGTTATGCGCGAGGTGATTATTTGAAGGGATTTTCTGACATTAATGTGCTTGTGCTTGTAAACGAATTTACACCAGGGGATTTTTTCAATTATTCGGAGATGTTCCGCAGGTATTTTTTGTCAACCGGTATTGCGCCAGTGGTTTTCACAAGGACCATTTTTGAAAACTCGCTGGATATTTTTCCTTTGCAGTGGGCTGAAATAAAAAATCATGGACTTGTGATTTATGGAGAGGATTTCAGACACAAAATCGTAATTTCAAGAAAAGCAATCAACACACAACTGAAAGGGGATGCAAGGCGTTTTTATTTTTCTCTTCAGGGGCTTTTTAACCACGGAGATTTCAGGATGGTTATTGAAACAGTATTCAAACAGGCAAAGATCATTCAGAGGGGGCTCGAATTTTTAAATGTTGGTGATGTGGGATTCAATTATATCAAAGAATTTGAATATCTGATGACAAAAAAACTTTGGTTTTTTACAGGCAGAAAATCAATCAGGGAAATTCTGGAAAGGCATATGGAGTTGCTTGAAAAAACAATTATAATTCTGGATACAAAAGATGTGAAAGAATACTGAAGCCAATTTTGATTTCTTGCGGGCAAATGATATAATAAAAAGTACATTCCGAAACAAAAGGAGCAACAAAGTGTTAAGAAAATTCCTTCCAAATAATTTTGATTTTTTTGAACTTTTTGAAAAACAGGTTAGTTATGCAGTAGAAGCAGCCAATACCTTTAGAATTATTGCTGAGGCCGGGAGTTTGAACGAGAATTTGTATAATAAAATTCAATCTCTGGAGCATCAGGGCGATGAAATTACCCATACCATTATCAATCAGTTAAACAAAACGTTTATCACACCTTTTGATAGAGAAGATATCTATAATCTCGCCAAAGAACTGGACGACGTGATTGATATGTTCAACACAATTACCAATCGCATCAGGGTTTATAAAATTACAGGGGTTAATCCAATTCTTGTTGAGTTTGCCTCAGTGATTCAGGACTCAGTGAAGGCAGTGCAGGATGCTATAAAATGTATGAGAAATGTTAAGCAGCATGATTCAATAATGTATTCATGTGTTGAGATCAATCGACTTGAAAATGTTGGAGATATTATGAGGGATAAGGCACTTGGTGCGCTGTTTGACAATGAGAAAGACCCAATTGTAATAATAAAATGGAAAGAAATCTATACAGATGCTGAAACAATCCTTGATATATGCGAAGATGTTGCCCATATTATTGAGACAATTCTTGTAAAACAAGCATAAAATGACTCCTTCAATTCTTTTTCTAATTTTGCTTGCATACACATTTGATTTTCTAAATGGTTTCCATGATTCAGCCAATTCCATCGCAACAATAGTTTCCACAAGAGTACTTTCACCGCGACTTGCTGTCGTGTGGGCTGCCTTTTTTAATTTTATTGCATTCCTCTTTTTCGGACTTCATGTAGCAAATACCATGGGAAAAGGAATAGTTGACATCGGGACTATTGATAATATCGTAATATTTGGAACACTTGTAGGTGCCTGCGCCTGGAACATTATTACATGGTATTTTGGATTGCCAACGAGTTCTTCTCATGCCCTTATTGGTGGTCTGATAGGAAGCGCCCTTGCCAAAATTGGCACAGATGTTCTGATCTGGAAGGGGATTTTTAAAACAGTTCTTTTTATTTTTGTTTCTCCAACCCTTGGACTTCTGCTTGGTCTTGGTTTTGGAATTTTTGTTTACTGGCTTGCCAAAAATAGTCATCCAACAAAGATTGACCATATTTTTAGAAAGGGGCAATTACTTTCAGCCGCGTTTTACAGTTTGGGACATGGTGGCAATGACGCTCAGAAGACAATGGGTATCATTGCAAGTTTATTATTCAGTGCAGGTCTTCTTGGTCAGCAGTTTCATATTCCATTATGGATTGTTCTCTCATGCCATGGCGCAATTGCTCTTGGCACCCTTTTTGGTGGATGGCGTATTGTAAAAACAATGGGCCAGAAAGTGGTAAAACTTAAGCCAGTTGATGGATTTTGCGCAGAACTCGGAGCAGCGATTTCAATTTCACTATCCACTCACCTTGGAATACCTGTCAGTACCACTCATACAATTACAGGTGCGATTATGGGAGTTGGTTCAGTAAGAAGAATCAGTGCTGTAAGATGGGGGGTTGCTCATAGAATTTTGTGGGCATGGATTTTCACAATACCATGTTCTGCTATGATTTCTGCACTTACTTACAAACTTGCAGTTCTATTTCAATCCTGATTTTGAAACTGGCGCGCCTGGCGCGATTTGAACGCGCGACCTCTGGATTCGAAGTCCATCGCTCTATCCAGCTGAGCTACAGGCGCTACTGTTATTATACTCCAAAAACTTCGGAAACAGGATGTTTTTCACCTGTTTATGGCTGGACGACTTTTCCGGCAAAGACAATCAAACCAGTGTTTTCTTCAATAATAAGAAATATAAAGGGATGGTCTGCTTTGAATATCTTTTTTACGTCAGGCCTTGCTGCCGTGATTCTCATGACAATTCCTGTCACAGCTGCTGCTTCTGTTCCTTCTTCATTGACTTCAACAAAGGATTTTTGAATTGCCTTTGAAATGAAAAGGTCTCTGCTACCTGTTATTCCTGAGAAATCTGCTGACATTGGATTGAAGGCGGATTTCAAGCCAAGATTTCTTAATGGTTTTACAAGGTCATATGTTGCTTCTATCTTAAATTTTGGTAAATAAAGATCAAGTTTTTGATTTACCAGTGCTTTGTAGAAAGTTTTCAGTGTTTCATAGTCAGGAATTTTCGGAATTTCAGAATTTATTTTCCTGGGTAAAAGTATCAACATTGAAAGATTTTTGCATTCATATGGAATTTTAACAATCTGAAAGTTTTCATCCTCATAATACGGAAATTCTTTGTTACATTGTTGCATCATCTGAACCCTGATGTTTCTGGTTTTGTCAATATGAAAATCATCGGGCGTGGTTAATTTTTTGTCAAATTGGGTTTGCCAGAAACCTTTGAAATATACTGCATTGGTGAGTATCAAACGGGTGTTTGAGTCAATACTTCCATAATTGAGAAATTTTTTGATTTTGCCAGCGGTTTTTTCTTCTGCCCATTCATTGATTCTGTCAATGGACTGCTCTGGTTTTGTAAGAAAATCAACATTGTACGCCTCGGCTTGATAGTATTTCTTTATTATGTCAGTATACGTTTTCAAGAGATTGAAGTTTTCCTGTAACCAGTAAGCACTTGCAAGTTTCAATGTACAGTTTTGTTTTTTCTCATTCAGCAAATTATTTAGTGATAAAAATCCATTCAGCCTTTTTTCGTTTGTCGGCAAAAGGAAAACAGATTGAATTTCTTCTGATGTTTTTTCCCGTGCTCCTTCATAAGCCATACCAAAGGCGCTTACGATACTGAAAGGTGAAAAGAAAATATTGCTCCTGTTTTCGCTTTCAATTTCCCTGTAAAAATTAACAGCGAATTTGTTACTTGCAGCTACAATATCAGGCGATTCTTCAACTGTTCTTGCGTGGCAGGATGATAGGAAAACTAAGAAAATAATTGTAATGAAAAAAGAGATGGCTTTTCTTTTCATATGCGCTCCTTTTTATGATTTAGACAGACTGAAACAGGAAAAAGTTCACAAACTTTCTTTGGCAAGGATTTTGCAGGCAAGCTCAACATTCTGTTTTATCTGGTCATTATATTTCTGGAAAACACCAACAAGTACTAAGTCCTGACTTTTAATATTATCAAAAGCAAATTTCAAAGAGGAAAAAATTTGATTTTCATTGTTGCAAAGTCGTCCAGCACCAAAAATTTTATATGCAATGCAGGGCTTTTTCACCTGCTTTATTACCTGACACATTTTTGGCGGGTCTTCTTGGTCAAATATTTCTCCTTCAGAACCTTTGATTGCAGTGAGTTCTTTTTTCCCTCTTCCTGTAAGGTTGAAAAAACAGCACATGAAAAAGTCGATATCCCAGTTTTCTTCTTCTGCCATAATGATAAATTCTGGTTGATGCGAGGCGAGTCCTGTAGGGTATCCTGTATCCCTGATCATTTTTAAGTGATCTTTCACCTGTTGTTTTTTCCCTTCCATTAAAAGAAGGTCAAGTTGACCTCCATGGTGATATATAAAGGTGGGTTTCAGTTTTGAACCAATAATAAGAGCCAGATTTGCCTGAAATCTTGAAAATTCAGGCGCTGTCTGAGCAAGCCAGTAAAAATTTTTTGCCCTTCCTTGGTTATAATACTCTCTGAGGACTCTTAAAATGTGTCTGTCTCCGCGTGCGCAAAATCCATTAATTCCATATTCTTGTGCCTTGTCCCATGTCTTTTTGATTTCCTCTGCCGTGTAGAAATCAAGCATTTCCTCATCTATTTGTCTTGTTTGATGAGAAAATCCACTGAAAGGATTTGATCCGAGAATTAATCTTGAGATTTTATAGCCGCAAAAATCCACCTCTGGTAGACAGGTTTTAACTTGATTCATTTTATTGCCTCCATGATGCCATAGGTTATTCTTTTCCCAATTTCAAGATAGTCCTCAATTGTTAAAACTTTTCCTTTACTGATGCCATAGGGAATTTCAAGACACAGCCCTGGGATTTTTAGACACATTCTGAAGTAAGTATCTAACATTAAACCAGTGAGATTTTTTAAATTTCCTACTGGCTTGCAAATTTTTTTATATTGTGAAAATACATATTCCTTACCAATAGCTCTGCCAATCACATTGATCCAGTATTTCTCCTTTTTAATCACAGGAGATTGCCCGTTATGAAAGGGAAAATATATACCATCTCCTTCAGCACCACCTGGAGCATGAAGGTCTAGTCCTAAAATTGGAGTGCATCTTTCCTGCCATCTCGCAATGTCCCTTTGAATTACCAGCGTTTCGTGCCTGAGTGGCTGGTTACCCCAGGACCGATTCAAATCATGAGGAAAATGGTCTTTGCCATAACAACCTTTTTCAACACCATCAATATTTGATAGTGGAATTGCCCATACAATGATATTTTTAACTCTGCTTACTGCGAGATATCTTAAAATTCCTTCCAGTACCCAGCTTCCTGGTGTTTCGCCTGAATGCTGCCTTGCCACAATATAAATACCTGCCTTTTTAGAACCAGCATCAGAATAATCATTGGACAACCTAATAATGGATTGATTTTCTGAACTGAGTCCAACGATATCTTTTTTCAGATAACCCCGTGTTTCTTTAACAAGTTTTTCAATTTCTGCCATACCATAGGGATAACAGAGTGCAATATCATTGATTTTACCTGGATTATTTAATATCCAGGAAACTTGATATCTTCCATCCTTCAAGGGATGAAACTGGTATGTTCTTTCTATTCGCTTCCAACTTGAATTGTCCTTTTTAACAATAGGTATAATGTTTGATAGGTCACAACTTCCCATCAACATATTATAAGGATGTTTGAGAACAAGTTTTATTGATTTCAGTTTTTTTTGTTGTAATCATTCTAAAACAAAACCAGAGTGCCTGAGGTCCTTCTTTTGGAGAAGATGCAAAGTAAACAGTGGCATTGTCTTGTTTTGTTTCAATTGAAACATCACAAACGTTCCCATGAGGAATATCAGATGAAATTTTTATTCTCATATTTTTAAATGGTGATTTCTACTCGTTTTTTCTTTTTTGCGCTTTCAATTGCTCCAAAGACCATGGCAAGGCTTTTGATGTTATCTTGTGCAGCAGTCATTGGCTTTTTACCTGTTTTAATGGCACAAATAAAATCCCTGATGAGTCCATGATGTCCCTCATTTTCTTCCTTTTTATCTGGAAATGAAATTTTGATGTCTTTTGTTTTTCTAATAAATCCTTTTTTACCGGTAACTATCTGAGCAAAAAATTTGTCCATTCCGTCCCAGATGGCACTTCCTTTTTCAGCAATAAATCTCCAGTTTCCGGCCCAGCTCGTATTTACTCCTTCTGCACACCAGCTTCCAAGATAGGTATAGATAATGCCGCCTGTCATTTCAAAAATTGCATTTGCTGATGCATCATATTTATACCATGAATTTAAAGGATTCCATTCATGGCAATAAACTGAAATTGGGTCAGCGCATGTGAGAAATCTTGCCATATCAAAAGTGTGAATTGCCATGTCGAGTAAAAGAACGTGTTTCATCTCATCACGAAATCCCCCAAAGTGTGCGCCAATATAAAACTCGCTATTTACAGTTGTCAGATTTCCCAATTTTTTCAAACTGAGAAATTTCTGTACTCCACGGATATAATGGTAATATCTTCTGTTTTGAATTACAGATAGAATCTTATTTCTTTTTTCAGCTTCTTCTACCATTTTTTTTGCATGATAAAGAGAGTGGGCAAGGGGCTTTTCAACCAGAACATGACATCCGTTTTTGAGTGCCTCTATTGTTGTCTCATAATGAATTTCAGGCGGAGTGCAATTGAAAACTGCATCTGGCTTTAATTTAAGGGCTTCATCAAAATTGGAGCTGATAAATACATTGTGTAATTTAAACTGGTGTGCTTTTGCTTCTGCATTGTTCTTGTTGACATCAACAAGCCCTATAATCTTGATTTTCTTTTCTTTCAGAGTAGGTACCAACCACGCTGCGCTTATTGCACCGCAACCTATAAGGACTACCTTAATCCGTTCATTTTCCATAAATCACTCCTTTGCTCTTTCTTATTCATCTATTGTCCAGCCATCTGCTTCAGCAATTGCCCTTGGCAGAACCAGTGCTGCAGGTGATTTTGCCCATAATTGTGGAATCGAATAAAAATATGGAAAAGCAAAACCATTTCCCTCAATTCTCGCGATTGTACCGTCTTCTCCTGGGTTCAATTTAATTGTGTATGTAGCCTGCTTACTGATGTCTATCCGCCTTATTTTTTCTTTTTCCTGAGGAAATAATCCAGTATAAAGTGTGAGTATTTTAGCCCCATAGGTATCGAAAACTTCAAAATCAAGACTTTTGGTACCCTTGGGGATGTAAAAATATACTGGATGTTGAGTTAATCCTTCCTGATTCTGAAAGTATGTGAATGGATATGGTCTGGAATGTTTACCTGTTTTAATATCAAAGTAAGGACTGGTAAGGGATGCAAGATTACCGCCATATCCAAGATGAAATCTGTATGTTCCAGGTCTGCTTTCTTTAATAGAAACATCAACAATTTGTACTTTTGAACCATCTGGAAGCAGTGCTTCCTGTGAAGGTTGTTTTGTTATTGTTTCATCCACAATTGAAACCCATTTTTTCCCTTTTACATCCCACAGGTACACACCATAAGAAAAATCCCTTGCTCTATAATAAGCGTCGTCTGGATTATACGGCCAGAATAATTTAAATCCGATAACATCACCGGTAGATCTAGCGACAGTAAAAAATTTCACTGGTTTTTGATAACCGCTATTGTAAACAAATGGAGCATCAAAAGGCGTTTTAGAATAATAGTTACATGGACTGGGAAATTCCTGTTGAAACTCTTTTACTATGACAAGGTCGTTGAGGTCTATTTCTGACGCTTTTTTACCATTGATGAGCGTAGTATCTTTAAAATATGTCACAGGAACAAGTTTCCAGAAATCCAGTACCTGGCTCCACCATTTTTCTGTTTCTTGGTGCGTGTAATGAGCAGGACCACTGGTAAATTCACCTGCTACATTCTTAACAATATGGGTTCCAAAAACTCTTCTCACCACAGCATGCATCGCAACCATATAAGACATCTGTCCCTTCCACACGTATTCCTGCATTTCCTTTGATGTTGGTGTTGCTTTTCCACTTTCTTCAAGATAATGGTAGTACCAGTACTGCTTCACATCGTCAATTCTTTTTTGAACATCAGGTTCTTTCATGGGATCAATTTTCTTACTGGCAGCATCTATCATTCTTATTGCCTTTGCCCATGAATTTGGACCATTGACAGGTAGATTATCAACCAGCATAAAGTCATAGTACTGCTTCATTTCTTTCCATACACTTCCAAATGCCTTTTGAAACCATCTATCTCTGATGGTTTCAAGTTCCTGAAGTGATATTTCAGGATTCCACAAAACCTTAGCCATTAAATAATACGCAAGTCCATATTTGCCGAAGTTGAAATCTGTTTCGCAGGAAAGCGCCTTGATACCTGCATTATAGGTTGTTTGCAAATCTTCAAGAATACTTTTTGGAGCAGCACTCCATCTGGCAGGGATTCCTGCAGTTCCGGAGTCAGCGTAATAAGCCAAGCTTATAATTCTATAATCTCCAGAAGGCTCCTTTGGAAGCATAATCTGGAATGCTTTTGCCATATCCATCTGAGTTTTAAAATTCTTCCATTTTCCCCATCCCCTGTGTTTGGGATAACTGGCAATCATAACGCGAATCCTCGGGTCAAGATTGAAATCCGGTGGAACATCGTGGTAATTATAACTATATCCACTGCACCTGACCATTTCTTTTTTTGATTTTCCTGTAGAAGTTATTTGTTTTTCAGTCGGTAGTGAATCAATCCATTTGTCATATTCATGCAAAAGCCAGTTTGCGAAGCCAAAAACAGTGTTTGCAGGAGAGGATGGGTCCCAGATTTCATTTGGTTGATTAAGACCATTATAGTTATGAAGCACGTAAGGTTTCCCGAATGGGATACCTTCCTTTTTACAATATTCAGGATACCAGTTTTTATTTTTCATCAATTTTTCTATTGCAGCATATCCACCAGCACCATCCTCTGGTTCATATGCGAATATGAAAACATCATCAGGATTTTTTTCAAAGTGAGATTCTGACTGCTTTTTCATTGCTTCAAAAACAATCCGCCTGACAGATTCAACAGACAAGTCAAGTGTTGCTCCAATTTCAGCAAGATTTTGTTCAATCCACTGTTTTCCATTGGAAATATAAACCTTATCCTTTTCTGGTCCTTCAGTGTCAGTGTTAATCCACATTTCTTCTTTGTTTTCAGCAGTTGCTTCAGGTCGTGTCGTTGAAGGCCCAAGACTGATTTTGGGAACAAGAAATCCTTCGGGTGTGCCTGTTTTTTTTATTTCTTCTATGACTGCTTTATGGTATGCCTGCAGGGCATGTCCAGGAAATGGAGGCATTGAGGAACCATATATTCTTGCTCCAATTGCCCATCTGTACCAGCTGACATCAACTGTTTCATCATCAGAATGAGGTGGTTTTTCGATAATTGTGCCAACACCATAACTTTGTCCACTTGTTGGCCAGAGTGCCCTGATATAAAAGCCAGGTCTCCCCGACTTTGTAATATTAAATGTAAGGGATTTAGTTTTGTAGTCAGGTGCATAAATCCAGTTTGGTCCCATACCGAGAATTTCATATCCTGTGCTTTCCATCAGGTCAACAACACCAGCAATGATACCCTTCGGGTTGTTTGCAATAACAAGAACCCTGTCTGGCTCGCTTTTAATAAAGTATGCTTCTTTTTCGTTATAAGCATCTTTACCATTGTTGGACAGGGCTTTTTTTACATCTGGGTCCTTTTTCAATTTTTCTGGTGCACCATTGATTGTTAATAAAATAATGCCTTTCGAGATGTCATTACTGCACACAGTCGGGACTTTCTTCCCTGTCATTTTTTCAATGCCTTCCTGAACAAAAATCGCAGCACGTCCCATTGTGGCTGCTGGTGAAGAATCATACCAGACAATCGGTTTTGAAAAATCCACGTAATATCCTGTTTTCATTTCTGCATTATATTGGATTACGATCGGTGGTAAATTCTCATTAGCCATTTGTGGTGTAATCATAGTATAGTTTGCTGCATGAATAAGTTGTGATAAACCAATTAAAACAAACAAAAATATTTTTTTCATAATTTATCTCCTATGATTTTTCTAATTTTTCTCAAGCCATGACGAAAGATTTTCAAATTCTTTTCTATTTTCTATACATATCCCATCATAAACAACAAGAGCCGGTTCAAGTTCCTTATGAAGTTTTTTTACTATTTCAGCAGTCAATGGTTGCATTGAATTTCCAAAAACATGAACCGCCTTGCCTGCTTTCTGTGCCTTTTTTAAAATATCAAGCCACTGGAAGTTCGGTTTTTGACCGTCACCTGGCTGCCATTGTAAAACCGAAAGTTTTCTTATGGAAAGTATATCGTCAAGATGTTTTAATGCGCCAGGTCCATCAAGGTGAAAATAGCTGTAATCATAATATTCGATTTCTTCTTCAAGTGCTGGAAGCACAAACTTTCGGAACATTTCAGGACTCATCATGCAAATGAAATCCGCTTGAACCACACTAAATTTCTTTTCACTGTAGAAACCACTTGTCCATGACACTGTGGTACCCAGACCACTATTGTCAATGCCTGCTTTGTAAAGCATATCAGAAATTAAAGGAAAGTCCTTCCTTAACTTGAGCATTGCCTTTTCTATGATTTCAGGTCTATCATACAGGTCCATACAAAGCTTTTCTGCTCCTCTAAGCGCAAGCAGGGCGTCGATGTTTGAGTGTCTATCTATATCTGAAACAAGGTATTTTCCCCTTGCATCTTCTGCAATGAATCGGGTATAGGCGAGAAGTTTTTGAAATGTTTCATTTAATGGGTTAAACTTTAAGGGTAAAAATTTGTCCCAGTCATCAATGATTGGTTCAGCCCAGCTGGTATGTTTGGATTGTTCAGAAAATCTAAGATTTGCACCATAAAATGCAGCAAACTGGTCAGGCCCGAAATCAGGTGATAGAGATGGTACACCATCTCCTAAAAAATCAAAACACTCTGCCCACTCGTTGAATAAGTCGATTTGTTGTTGCCACAGTCCATTATAAGCTCTGTAATAACGGAGGGAAAAAACATCATGGAATTGCTTTCTTACCCCTTTTTTATAGCAGCCCGCCATTAATATCGGTCTTTTGTATAGTTCTTTATTCCAGAAGTGTCTCCACCGAATTCTTGCCTGTTCAAAATCTGGTTTGTATTTTAGTTCCATATCCTTTTTTCCTGTTGGATTACGGTATAATTTATCATCTTATTTTTTTAAGTCAACACATAATTAAAATTGGTAGGAAGCCAGAATTTAAGGACGAATGTAGAATTGATTTGTCAATGGTATCTGAAATTGATACAATAGAAATTTGAAAAACTTTGAAAAGGAAAGTTATGAAAACGTTTGATATTCCAGAAATACTTGATAAGATAAGAAAGACCAAACCAGTGGTTCATCATTTAACCAACTGGGTTACGATTTATGACTGCGCAAATATTGTAAAAACACTCGGCGGTTCTCCAATTATGGCTCATGCGCCTGAAGAAATTGACCAGATAGTTAGTATTGCATCTTCTGTGGTACTCAACATAGGAACTCTCACAATCGATTTTGTTGAGTCCATGAAATTGGCTGCACGTGCCGCCAGCATTAGAAAAATTCCTGTTATCCTTGATGTGTGCGGAGCAGGTGCTACTGAATTGAGAAATAGAAAGATATTTGAGTTAATTGAATATGCTCATATTGATATTATCAAGGGCAATGCCTCTGAAGTTGCAAATGTTGCAGGAAGAAAAGTTTTTACAAAAGGAGTTGATTCATCAGATGTTTCCATTGATTTGATCGAAGTTGCAGAATCTCTTGCAAAACAGAAGTCATGCGTCGTTGTCATTACTGGAAAATATGATATAGTGTCGGATGGAAATAAAACATTTTATATTAAAAATGGGCATGGATTATTAACATGTGTTGTTGGCACAGGATGTATGGTAAGTTCTGTAATCGGTACTTTTGCTGCAGTTGAAAAAAATTTGTTGAATGCTGCAATTGGAGCCCTTGTGTGTTTTGGAATTGCTTCTGAAATTGCGGCAGAACAATCAAAAGGACCAGCTTCTTTCAAAATGGCTCTGTTTGACGTTCTATACGGTCTTGATAGAGAAAAAATCGAAAGCAGGATGAAACTGGAGAAGGTGAAATGAAATATCAAATAAAAGGGTACTACTTCATTACTGACTCAAGTCTTACCCGCAATGGAATAATCGAGGATATTAGATGTGCTCTAAGGGCAGGTGTTAAAATTTTTCAGTATAGAGAGAAGAATAAATCAGCACTGGCTATGTATCAGGAAGGAATGGAAATAAGAAATTTGATTAAGGATGGTATTTTTATCATTAATGACAGACTGGATATAGCACTTGCAGTTGATGCCGACGGAGTTCACATAGGTCAGGATGACTTACCTGTTTCCATTACAAGGAGGTTGCTGGGAGACAAAAAAATTATCGGTGTCACAGTTCATAATTGTGAGCAAGCGATTGAGGCTGAAAAAAATGGTGCTAATTATCTGGCTGTTTCTCCAGTTTTCAAAACCGCGACCAAGCCAGATGCCCAGTCACCTGTGGGATTAAAAGTTCTTGCTGAAGTCAGGGCCGCTGTGTCAGTTCCAGTTGTTGCGATCGGCGGGATAACACTTGAAAATGCTCCTTCGGTGATAAAGGCAGGCGCAGATGCTGTGTGTGCAATCTCGGCAGTACTAAAATCAAAAGACGTGTTTACTGAAATACAAAAGTTTTTAAATCTGTTCTGAAAATAGGAGGCATTATGAGAATTTTTAAGATTTCCATTTTTGCATTCGGAATATTGCTGTTTGCCAGTATATGTTTTGCCACTGAGGGTGGTGGAGGTGCATACCCTAATGGCGCAGAGGATTTTATGTCTGGCGCTGTGCCACCACCAGGATTTTATTACATTAACTACACAGTCGGATACTTCTCTGATACATTTAGAGATTCACATGGTAAAAGCTCTGTCCCTGATTTCAAACTTACGGTTTTTGGCAATGTTTCAAGGTTAATCTACGTGAGTAATAAAAAAATTTTGGGTGGAAACTGGGGAATGCACATACTTATTCCGCTAATGAATGTTGATGTAAGGACACCTGCTGGCAAGGATTCCAAATTCGGCTTGGGAGATATATTTGTTGATCCGTGTATTATCTCATGGCACTCAAAAAATGTTCATACAGCTGCAGGAATTGAGATTATTGTTCCCACAGGATCTTATGATAATGATGATATTGCTAATATTGGAAGGAATTACTGGACAATAGAACCAGTTTTTGCTTTTACGTATCTGTCTGATAATGGCTGGGATATTTCTGGAAAACTTATGTATGACATTAATTTTGAAAACGATGCAACCGACTACAGGTCAGGCCAGGAATTTCACTGTGATTATACAGTTGCAAAAAGAATCAACAACAAATGGACACTCGGACTTGGTGGATATTATTATGCTCAAACCACAGATGACAAACAAAATGGTGCAAAAGTGGGAGACGGAAACAAAGGAAAGGTATTTGCCATTGGACCACAGGTGAAATACGATGCAGGAAAAATTAGTTTTATCCTGAAATATCAGAAGGAAATGTCTGTTGAAAATAAACCTGATGGTAGTAAGGTTTGGCTAAAAATTGTGGCACCCTTGTGAGGTTTTTCAACGGAATCGTTGAAGTTTTTTTAGTATTGTGTTTTTTTCACCTGCTGAAAGTTTCATTTTATTGATAACTTTTCTGAAGAACTCAATGGTGTTGTCGTATGTAATACGGTCAACAGGGTAGGGTGTTCCATCTTTTCCTCCATGGGCAAATGAATATCTTGCAGGATCAATATACGAGGGTGGGGCATTATAAATCAATTCTGCAACAAGAGAAAGGGCTCTAACTGTTTTCGGCCCGACTCCTTCAATTGCTATGAGTTTCTCATAATTTTCTGGTTTATAATCGCATAATTTTGCAAGAATTCTTTCAAGATACCTGCTCTTTGAAAAGTCCTCTTCAATTACTGGATGATAATAAAACTCAGTGTTTTTGAATTCTGCAAAAACCAGCTCCTGTTGTCCGGATTTAATGGCAACTATTTTCGTTGTCTTGCTGGAATATTTTCTCAGTATCTGTATATCCTTGATTAATCCAGAAAAACTTGACTGAACAAGTTCTGTGCTGATTTTTCTCGTTTTTTCACTTTCTTTTGCTGTAAGATTAATGCAGGGGACAATTAAAGGACTGATAATCGCAGTATGTGGCTCACAAACGAAATCAGTGATTTTATCAGAAAACCAATGATATCTTCTCGCAGTTGAATTTTGCGGGTTCATTCCCTGTTGAATCACTCCCCATGCGCCATTTTTTGAGAAAAAGAAGGCATGGTGATAAATCTGATATCCATCCTGAACAAGACTGCTATCAACTTTTGCTGTAATTCTGGAACTATAAACAAGATTTGAAATGTTTTTGTTGGGCAATGCAATTTTTTCTCCCCAGTGAACGATTTCGTCGGGTGTTTTGAGTGACGTTTTACCCTTACCGCCACAGACAAAAAGCCCCAACTGCTTTTCTTTTCCTCTGATGGCTTCTTTTAATGCAGCCGTGAGAATCGTTGTTAGTCCTGATGCATTCCAATCAAAGGCGACAACAGTCCCCAGCGATTGAAACCAAACAGGGTCAGAGATTCTTGCAACAAATTCGTCGGGTCCATATTCCTGCACAATGATTTCCAGAATCTGGCCTCCAAGTTTTACCATTTTTTCAAAAAGCCATCGTGGGCACTCGCCTGTATCAAGTGTCAATGTTGCAATTCCCCTTTTTATCATTTTGTTCCTTTCAGTTCAATCACAATGAGCGCGTGATAATCCTGATATATTTTATAATCCTTTTTCAATGATTGTTCAAATAGTTGCTGAAGAAAATCATATGAATTTCTGTCAGACAATTTGTGATTGCTTGCAAACCTTTTTGTATAACCGTCAATAACAAACACGGGTCTTTCAAATGCATAAAGCAAAATATCGTCTGCGGTTTCCTTACCAATACCATCAATGGAAAGTAGTTTTTCTCTCAAAACATTTGTCGGCATTTTTTCAAGATTCTTTATGCCGCCAGATTCAATAACAAATTTTGCGACATTTCTCAATCGCTGTGCTTTTTGTTTGCTAAAACCACAGCTTTTTATCAGTTTTTCAATGATTTCATTGTTTGTTTTCAACACAGATTGAAGTGATGCAAGTTTGCTCATCTTCAGATTTTGTACTGCCCTTTCTACATTTTTCCAGTTTGTTCTCTGGGTGAGAATTGACTCAATAATAATGATTTCTTTTTCATAGTATGTTTTTGGCCTTTTGCACCAGAATTTCCACTGATTGGAATCAGACGGAGAACCGTGCTTTTTCAACAGTTTTCTGTACAGAGACCTGATTTTATTCTTTGTTCTATCTGAGAAATCTACCGCCATTGACATCTATCAGTGCACCATTGGTAAACGACGCTGCATCACTGACAAGGTAAACCACAGCATTTGCCACTTCTTCTGGAATCCCATTTCTTTTCATGGGGGTTTCCTCTTTGTATTGTTGCATTCTTTCTGGAGTACTAAAAATTTCATGATGACGGGTTTCAATCACTCCTGGACAGACTGCGTTTGTCCTTATTTCAGGTGCAAGTTCTCTTGCTAATGTTCTTGTGAAAACCAGCAGGGCACCTTTTGCTGCTGCATACGGTCCAGCGCCATTTGCGCCGCCTGTTTGCACAGAAAGAGAAATGATGTTGACAATGGAACCCTTACCGGTTTTTCTGAGGTGCGGAATTGCTCTTTTTGTGACCATAAATGCCGATGTCATATTTACGTTAAAGACCTGATTCCATAGTGTCAGTGGGCATTCCTCAATTTTGCTTCTTTGTACAGGAGAACCGGCATTATTGACAAGAATATCAAGTTTACCAAATTCAGCAACAATTTTGTCAACTATTTTGTTTGCCTGTTGTTCACAAGTAAGGTCTGCCTGTAGTAAAATTGCCTTCCTGTTCATACTTTTGATGGCTTCCAATGTCTGAAGTGCTTCCTGGTAACTGGTGTTGTAGTGAATGCCAACACATGCTCCGTGTTCTGCAAGTTTTATTGCTATTGCTCTGCCAATGCCAGTACCTGAGCCGGTTACGAGAGCCACCTTTCCTTCAAGATTGAATGAATTGCTTTTCACTGTTTACCTCCCTGCTGATATTGATAAAAGTGTGCGGCCTGTACCATTGCAAAAACCTTTTCCGGAGATGTCTCTGTTGGAAGCATGTCGCCACAAGCAAGAATGTATCCACCCTGCCAGGCACCTTCAGAGAGGCATCTTTTGATATCCTGTTTTACCTCGTCCAGTGTTCCATGAGCAAGTTTCAAAGTATTTACCCCACCCATAATTGCTGTTTTACCCAGCAACCTTGTTTTTGCGTCTTTTACCTGTACTCCTCCCAATGGGTCAAGGGGT
>JAKPDB010000028.1 GCA_029552985.1 bacterium | reverse complement strand
CCTGTATGTGGCAAGGCATCCTTCATTCATCATGACTATAAACACTACACCAACTATCGTTGCGGTGACAAGTCCTGCTATCATTCCTTTTTTGTCGCTAAACATACTTCCATTGATTCAGCTTCAATGTCAAACCTGTTTGGCAAAACTGATTTCAAGCGTATGAGATATCCGGCACATCTGATCATCACCGCTCTTTCTATGTTCTACCTTGGTAAGAACTCCTTCAGAAATATTGCCTCAATTTTTCAGATTGCTTTCAATGTCAAGGTATCTCATACCACAATTAGTGATTGGTGCAAGAAGTTTGCCCCCATGTTCCATAACTTCAGTCTGCAGCTCATACCATCCCTTAATTTCGACTCTGATGAGTGGCATACCGATGAGACTGTGGTAAAAATCAATGGTGTCAAACATTACATCTGGTTCATCATTGATTCTGAAACAAGATTTATACTAGGTTATCACTTATCACCACATCGTGACTCTCTACAAGCTTTTTCACTGATGGAGTCAGTCAAGCCACTTGGCAAGCCAGGTTCAATTGTTTCAGACCGTTACAGTGCCTACAAGGTACCTGTAAAGTCCATATTTCACAATGTCAAACATATAAGGGTTAAATCATTCAAGGATGATATATCAAACAACCTCATCGAATCTTTTCATCATCAGTTCAAGGCTTGGTACAAGACAAAGCAGGGCTTTAATTCTTTTGCATCAGCCAACAATATGATCAGTATGTTTGTGTTCTTTTTCAACTTTGTCAGGCCACATTCATCGCTTAATGGTCTTACCCCAGCTCAAGTCGCAGGTTTGAATCTGTCTGCTAAAGAAAAACGGAAGTTTTTAGTTATAGCCTAAATTCCGCTTAGTTAATCCTTTACTGCTGCACTGTGGATTGTCACAGGGCAGGCGTTAGCCTGTTCATTTTTACCCTTGACTATCCACAGTGCAGCAGTTTTAATCTTGCTTGCGGAATTTTGAGCTATTCTACGAATCTTAATGCTAATTTTTCATATTAACTTTACAAAGCCAATCCTGAGAAACTAATTGAATAAAATACGGCATAGCTTCTGTCAAAGTCTTTAAAATATCATCTGACATATAGCTCATCCTTTCTACAGCAATTTAACATATTTATTATATTATATATGCGTCCAAGAATCGTCAAAAAATTTAAAACAATCCTGAAGGTCAGAAGTTGAGCAATATGCTCAAAAACAATGATTTCGAAGGTCTGAAACAAGAATTAATGGGAATGCTCATAAAAGGTATGAGTCAGCAAAAAAAAAATGGGCTTTGTAAAGTTAATATGAAAAATTAGC
>JAKPDB010000019.1 GCA_029552985.1 bacterium | reverse complement strand
AAGGTTACAATTAATATTTTCAATGGTTAGAACATTATTTTTCTCATCTATAATTGTTCTCCCATTCCAATAATCAATGTCATCACCACAAAACTTTTGCATCCTTGTCGTGGTAATTCCTTCGTAGGTCACATAGTTGTACTGAAATTTAACAATTTCACATTCCATACAACGCTCCTTCTTACAGGAAAGAAGTAATAACAAAAATAATGAATAAATAAATACTTTCATGACATTCAATTTTCTGGTTTTTTCAGGTTTTACTTCAGTGAAGTACTTCACCTAACACCCGATTTTTTCGATGAGGTGAAATACTTCACGTTTTGCTTCACCTTTGCTCATCATTCAAGATGTTTTTCGCATGCCATTCTTGCCAAATTGGCGGTCAGCACCGTGAACAGTACGATTTCGACATCTTGGATTTTCTTCCATAGAGCCTCGGCAAATTTCGAATCACTCTCGAAGTACATGCTTTCAAGGAGGATGGCTATAATCTCGGTTAGATTTTCATCATTTTTAATGAATTTTATCACTTGTTGGTGAATCCGGTCAAGTTCCTCCCTTCTTTCCAGATACGCTGTTCGGAGAGTCTTACCATCTATTAAGATGGCATCTCCTGTTTTTGCTTCCTCATGCCTGAATGACATGATTGAACCTTCGAATGGTTTTGTTTTCATGATTGATTTGTTTTATGTTTTAATTGAGCAAACTTGCCATTTCCTGGCGCTCAAATACTTTTTCTATTTCTTTCAAACATTCCTGATAGGAATTGTACGGTCCGAAGACCAAGAACTCCTTCGGCAATCTCCGCCGAACTTCTTCCGGTGGCAGGTTGGTGCTGAACGTCATCACCGGCCGGAAGATGAAGCCTGGCACTATCTCCCAGGCTCTGAAATAGAACTTCACTTCTTTCATTTCTTTTTGGTTTTTGGTTTTAAGACAATGACAGCTCTACGTTTTTGATGGGTGAGATAAAGAACTGCCTGTTATCGCAAGTTCTTACCTCCAGTTTTCGAATTTGCAATAGATTGAACAGGTTGATTTTTTCTTTCAATTTTTTCAATTCTTCCCTATCTTCCTTTTGCAAAGGCAGAGTGAAGAACTCGTTATCGACTTTGGCATACTCATCATAGCCGACTGGCTGCCAGAGTATGTCCACCAGGCATATCCTGGTACGTTGAAGGACCCTTCTTTCAGTCCAAATCCGGACTGGATATCCTTCGATTTCTCTGATTTTTTCAAACTTTCTCATCTTTTGCTTTTTTACGTATAAAAGTTAAAAAATATTTTTGACATATGCAAATTTTTGCCAAGGAATTTTGCGGTGCTTCACATTTTTTCCATGGCACTCAACATTGCGTCGAGCATTGCATCCAGAACATCCATCCTTTCTTTCGAAGGAATTGGAAGTTCCAGCAGTTCATTCACATCTTCCTTCCAATTCGGAAGATGATTGTTTCTGAGACACCATTCCGAAATGGCTCTCCATCTCAAGAATGGATTGCCTTCCAGGATTTCCACCTGGAGCATTCCGGCTCCATTTTCGAAATCCATCATGAAGACTTTTCTAACCTCTTCCATAGTTTTTGGTTTTGAACATTTCGAAGAAAGATTTGATTAGAATTCCGATTGAAATGGCTGCAAAGCATGCCATAATGGTTGGTAATATTGTTTCCATATCTTAAGTAAGATTAAGTTGGTCTCTGGCACTATTGCCATTGTGATTGTGAGGAGTTTCGAACTCCGGCATCTCGCCGAACTGCCGGTTTGCGTCTTTGGCCCGGCAGCTCTCACAATCGATGAAAAAAAGAGTGCCTACGCACTCTTTTCAGTTTGCTGCGGA
>JAKPDB010000015.1 GCA_029552985.1 bacterium | reverse complement strand
ATGGACATCGAAGATGCCATCAGATTGAATGCTGCAGCAGTGGCAGTACAGGTATTTATTGGCGGCGAATACGAAACCCAATCAGTCCATAATATGACGAAACTGGTGGATATGGGCCAGAGATATGGAATTGGGGTACTTGGTGTCACTGCTGTTGGTAAAGAACTGGTAAGAGACGCAAAATACATGCGTCTTGCCTGCAGAATTTGCGCGGAACTCGGTGCAACCTATGTGAAAACTTACTATGTTGAGCCAGATTTTGAAACAGTCACTGCATCATGTCCAGTGCCTATTGTGATAGCAGGTGGCAAAAAAATTCCAGAATTTGATGCCTTGAAGATGGCTTACAATGCAATTCAACAGGGAGCATGTGGAGTGGATATGGGAAGAAACATCTTTCAGGCAGAAGATCCCGTGGCAATGATACAGGCAGTCAGGATGGTTGTGCACAAAAACGCAAAACCAGAAGAAGCGTACCAGTATTACAAAGAAAAAATTTCACAGAAACAAAAAGGGTAATAGTCGATGACAACATCGTTTCATCACTATGTGAGGTCATTAACGCCAATGTTGAGTGCAGGAATACTTGCAGCAGATGTGATGCACATTGGAGAAGAGATTGAAAAACTTGACGGGACAGGGGTGAAAATGTTGCATTTTGATGTGATGGATGGCGTGTTCTGTCCTATGATAACTACTGGTCCTTGTTTTATAAAAGGGGTAAAAACCAAATATCTCAAAGATGTCCATTTGATGGTTCAAAATCCGATAACCAAAATTTCACAGTTTGCAGAAGCAGGCGCTGATATGATTACAGTGCATCTTGAATCATGCCCTGACCATATTCACGCTCTGATTCAGGCAATAAAAAAACTGAAAAATGTTAACTCTGTTGAGAGAGAAATTATCGCAGGCGTGGCAATTAATCCAGGTACTCCGGTCGATTCAATCAAAAACGTTCTTGACGTGGTCGATATGATCACAATTCTTGCTGTCAATCCTGGATGGCAGGGGCAATCCTTTATTAAAACAACAGCAAAAAAACTGCAACAGGCAATTTCACTCATCAATGAGTCAGAAAGAGACATTCTCCTGTGTATAGATGGTGGAGTGACAAAAGACAACATTCATGACATTGCTCAGATGGCACCTGATATTGTTGTTGCAGGAAGCGCAATTTTTGATGGCAAAGACCCCCAAGCCAATGCGCGATTTCTTGTGGAGACATTAAAAAAGGGAAAAGCAAAGGAAATTATTCATGAAACCTGAACCTGAATGCACATATGACCTGAAAGACAGGGTTGCAATGGTTACTGGTGCTGCTGGTGCGATTGGAGCAGGAATCTGTAGGGGATTACTTAAATCAAACTGCAGGGTGGCAGCGACAGACCTGCCAGGAGAAAAACTTGATAATTTTGTTAAAGAGTATCAGGAAGTTTTCAAAGAAAAAATCATTGGCATTCCCATGGATGTGACAGATCCCGAAAGTGTTTCTACTGGAATAAAAAAAATTGTAGAAATTTTCGGTTGCCTTGATATCGCAGTGATTAATGCAGGTATTGCGCATGTCTCATCATTGAAGGATATGGACATTGAAGAATTTCAAAAACTTGAAAAGGTGAATGTAGAAGGCACCCTTCTTATACTAAAAGAACTTGCAAGGTATTTTGAAAACCAGAAAACAGGCGGCGACATTATATTGATTTCCACAAAAAATGTATTTGCCCCAGGTGCCTCGTTTGGCGCATACAGCGCAACAAAGGCAGCAGCACATCAACTTGCCCGAATCGCAAGTATTGAATTTGCACCCCTGGGAGTCAGAGTAAATATGATAGCACCTGATGCTGTGTTTTCTGACGGCGCAAGAAGGTCAGGGCTGTGGGAAAAAATAGGTCCTGACAGGATGAAAGCACGGGGGCTTGATGAAAAGGGTCTTGAGGAATATTATAGAAACAGAAATCTTTTGAAGGCAAAAATCACAGCAGACCATGTAGCAAATGCAGTACTATTTTTTGCTTCCCACCAGACACCAACCACAGGTGCAACAATCCCTGTTGATGGTGGACTTCCAGACGCAACCCCGCGATAATCTATTTTTGGGGTATCTTTCCGGATGAGATTATTTCTTTCTTGCACAATAAAAATCTGGCAAAAACGTAATAATCATAAAGGCCACCAAGTCTTGAACTGGCTGGCCACCAGCTTGATCTTTGTCCGGATACTGCTGCATCATTGATGAAATGTCCCAACGTTAAAAGTTTGCTGATGTATGTTCTGTTGATATTTTGACGATTCGCCATTTTTACCAGCATACTGTCGTAAACCAGGAGAAATTCAAGAATCCAGCGGGCTGCTTTTACCAGGGCGGCTCTTTCTAAAAATCCTTCACGAAAGTCCCATTCAGAAATAAAAACAGATGAAGAAAATTTTACATTCTTTAATCTTTCTTCTGCTTTGATTACATTTTTGAGTGCATTTTTATAAAAACTGCGAGGATAAGGAAGATAACTTTTTTGTTTTCTTGTTAGAGCATTAACAAGCATTTTTTTCAATACCTGCTGTCCAATGGCAAAACAACTTCTATCCCAGACCAGCGGACAAACCGCACTTTTTACTCCATAAAGATTGCGACGATTATTGATACTATATCTCGCGAGGTCAGACACCGTTCTTTTTGAACCATACAATTTCAGGGATAATACTGCTGTATTTTGTTTTGAAACCTCGTCCCTGCGCCACATTTGTTTTGGTGGATGATATTCCCATAGTGAACACGCAATGTCAATATAATAAATTTCAAGCCCAACAAATGCTCTGGTTGGACCCCAGGCATGAGTATATCCTGTAGTCCGAATGCGGTTTTCTCCAAATATATCAAAATAAACGCGGGGAAGAAATTTATGTGTGATATTTTTCTCTCCAGGGAATGGAACATAATCAAGCGTAAAATCTTCTGGAGCATTGTCCTTAAAGATATGCAGATTTTCAATGTAATTGTTTGGATTTTCAAGCCATTTTCTTCTTTCCGGAGGATTTCCATAACCAGCGTGCAATGGGACATGAAGAATCCAGCCCACTTTTGAATTTTTGCTTTTTTTTCTGATCAGTTCACCAAGAATGCGCGTCTGCCTGGCAATTTTCCTTGTATAACCTGTAAAAATGTCGCCGAATGCTGTCTGACACAATTTACAATTTCTATGATGTTCAAAAGATGCAGGTCCTTCTTCTGTTTCAAAAAGAAAATCATCAATTCCCTGACTGGTGAAAAAGTCAATCACCTGTTTCCAGTATGATTCAAAGTTTTTCTCATCTTTCACACACGGAACACGCGGAGTTGTGAAAAGTCCTGTTCTCATTCCATGGTCATGAATAAGACCCGTAATTTTCCTGAACAACTTTTTATCTTTAATAAAGGGTGGTCGCCATAATCTGTGAACAAGTTTTTGTTTACCAGTATCCCATCTGCACAAATGTATTGTTGTTTCAGGCGGATAACAAACGCTAAACAATGATGAGTTCTTGATTGTCTTTCCAGAAATTGGAAACAACCATGGTTCAAAAACACAGCGATTTCTCCATCCACCTTCCTGATATTTCAGTCCACGGTAAGATTCAGGAATTGGCCAGTCACCTTTTCTCCTTGGACCATCCTGCCACATTTCCCATTCATCATCAGTTTTTGTTTCTGTGTCTGGTGGTTCAGCAATGGTGCAGCCCCACTGCATAAAATCTATGCGATGAAATCTAAGTTCTGAAACAAATTCAATAAAGTTCTTCCACTTTGCAAAACTATAAAACGGAAATTCAATCAAGTTTTCCATCCATGACAGGGAAATAATCAAATTGCGGTGAGGATTTTTGGTGGCACCCCGGTATAATTTAAGTCGTGTCATCAAAACTTTGCCATTCACTTTTGTATGCCGCAGAAAGGCATGCACTCCATAATAACATGAAGCCAGATTATTTCCTGAAATTTCAAACGCGATATCGCTGGAACCTGTCTTTAAGGAAACCTGAAACGTTTCATTCATTGACCGCGATAGAGACAAAATGATTCTATCGCCTGTACCTTTGCTGGATAATCTTGCATATGGAAAGCCCATTTTTTTCAAACATTCAATCAAATACGTTGCGCATGGCAATAACTCAGTATCTTCTGGTATAATAGCAAGACCAGATCGCAAAAGGATGTCTTCTCCTGCAAAAGATTGTCTATCGGATGAAAAAATTTTTATCATTTCTTATGTAAAATCCTGAATATCGCAGTACCTTTGGTGCCTGATATTATGTCTGTGGCAACCAGTTTATACCAGATGGGTTCCATTGAATGATCTACGGATAACGAAAACTTGAAGGTGTTTCCATCCGCGCATATTGTGCGCGACCAGAATGAAATTTCTTTGTTACGACTGTCAAAAACCTGAATCCTGATTACATGTCCGTCGGCAATGCCTGAGGATGTTACGATTTTACCATCAAACTCAAATATGCCACCCTGCCAGCAGCGTTTGGGACCATTGATAACAATTTTCTTTACTGAATATGGAGTGAAAGCCAGCAAGCCAGCTCTGTCAGGATTTAAAAAATACTCAAACTTTTTTCTGCTGGTAGATTGTTTGTTCTCGCGCACATCATACATGGTCATTACGTTAGAAATGGCTGGTAAAGAAATGGATATTTTTGTTTTCTTCTGCAACCTTGGAGATGGCAAAATTCCAACAAGAAACGTTTCACCCTGTTTCCCTGTGAACAGAAAAACTTCTTTGAAGCATGTCTCTGGCGATATATTAACCATTGGTTTAATTTTGCAAAAATCTTCAAGAACATGTCTGATAATTCTCTGATAACTGATTTCTATTTCCTTTGCCCCTGGTTGTTCAACAACAATCTCTCCCGCTGCACCTTTAGCAGCAAGCTCTGCATAAGGCACCATGTACATATTAAGATAAACCGCCTGTCCTTTACCGTAAGAATTTGTAATGATAACAGGTTGCCCATCCTGTGTTGTGCCTTTAGAAATTGCGGAGGGAAGAAGTTTTATACCTGTTTCAGCAACCCACAACGATAACTTTTCAGAACCAAGCACTACTGTTTTTTTCTCAGGTGCATACCTGATGTTTGAACGGTTGACGCCAAAAATCTCATCAATCGGTGAAAACCTGTACTTCACTCCATGCTGGTTGTAAATGGCAGTTTGAGCATCTGCTATCACTATGCCGCCAGAAGAAACAAACTTCTTCACAGATTCAATTTCAGATTCAGACATACTGATGCAATCTGCAAGAAACAGTATTCTGGTAGAAAAAGGAATTTGATAATTTTCAAGTTGAGCATAAGAAATCAGGTCGTGCTGGTAACCGAGATCCTGAACAAGTGTCTTGGTAGAAAAATAAGAGGAAGTGTGCCTGTTAAAAAGACAGCTTGTATAGGAATACGTAAAAATAATGCCATCCGTAACAGGCTTTGCGTTTAAAACCAGTTTTCCGATACCCTGTTTAATTTCACTGAGTTCATCCCTGTACAGGTTTCTATAAATTTCCCTGACAGTTCCATCATAGTTTATTATTGACTGAAAAATTCCGCCTGGAGCAACCAGATTTCGCATCTGATAATATAAAATCCATCTGGAACCATGAAACAGGTTTTTCCACGGCGTTATCCTGTTGTCATATGATAGGTTTTCGAGCATATCATATCCTGTGTATTGACCATGTATGCAATTTTTCCCCATTCCTCTGAACCATTCTTCAAGAATTCCATCATATCTTCCAGTGATTGATAACAATGGAATAACTTTTGACATATCCCATGGTCGCGAAGATGATGTCGTATAGATGCCATGCATTCCAATTGCCGCATATGGGTTTGCCTCTTGAACCCATAATAGGGGCTGCCTGGTATAAAATTCCTCAACAATCCATCCGATGTACTTGCGAAAGTCGATGTAAGGAGCAAGATTTTCTTCATTTAAGTTTTCTTTCCTTTCAGGCCGAACCTCTTCAAATGAGCGATAACCCCTGTTCCATACCCTGTTGAGATTTGAAATCGTTCCGTATTCTTTCTTCAGCCATTCAGGAAAATGAGCGAGCGTGGTTTCTGACCAGTCGTAGTCACCCTTAAGGTCTCTTTCATCATCAAGCATCATCACATTCGCACCTAAATTTTTTCCAAAATCAGCAGTCCTTGCCATCACATCCTTTTTTACCTTTTCCCATTCAGACATAGAAGGATAAAGAGAAGGTGTCATTACAAGCGTTATAGGGTCTCTCGATTTGATTCGTAAACCTGTAAAAAGACTGTCGCTTACTCTCGGTGGTCCATAAATATGCCCATGGTTGCGGTAGATATGGTCCCGCGCCAATTCTCCGCCGTAACTGTAAAAATAATCAATGCCATTTTCCACTGCTGAACGGGTTGTGACCACAGCGCCTGATGGATTACCATAAGGATGTCCCCAGCAACCAACTGAAAAGTCATCATCAGGAATGTTCTTATCCGGGAAAATAAAAAGAAGTTGCCTCTGTTCAGCTACAGTTTTTTCATTTCTGCACACTCGCAATATTATCTGGTGCCATGTATCAAGTACAAGAGACATGTCAGGACACAACGTAAGTATTTCTGCCCCACGGATATCACTTTTCCAGATAGTTCTATTCCAGGCATCACTAATAGTTAATATTCCTTCTATATCCTTTTTTTCAGACCCCAGCCCACTCATATTCACGGTAATTTTTACTTGTTCTTTCCTGAAATAGGTGTTATTCGGATGATCGCAAACAATTTCAGCTTTTATTGTGGCGGGTTTTTCCAGTTTTCCTGATGTCCAGCCAATAACTCTGCCTTTCGTATCTGATACCACAATCTTGAAAACTGAAAGACCCTCCTGAAGATCTGTCATTCTTGCAACTGGAATGATGGCTTCAGAATCCGAAAGTAAAACAGTATGATGAGATGATGAGTAAAGAGAGTAATATTGGTTTCTTATCTCCACAATGGCATTAACTTTACCTTTCATTTTCTTACCGCTGCAATTAACGAAAAATGTGTCTTTTTCTGATTTTATGGGACTGAATCTTACCTGCATTTCTTTACCAGCAGCCCATAAAATCGCAGAAATCAGGTATGGATAATTGTACTCCCAGCCAGGTATCCACGGGTTTGGTCTCCATTCTCCAATAGGCAACATGTCACCCTTTGTAAAAACACCACCTTTGAGAATTACTATTCTGCCAGCGCCTATTTCATAACATTTCGTCTCTGGCAATGGAAAAGGAGAACTTGATAAAAATCCATCCGGCTTTACTTTTTTTCCTTCGTTCACAAATTCTATTAAAGGTAAGAAGGCATCATTTGAGAAATCAGCATCCACAACAAGTCCTCCGCCGCGGTACACCCAATTTTTAATGATATCAATCACTCCTGGTGGGAATCCTGATTTCCAATCAAATGCCCCAAAAAACATTACATCAGGATTGAATTCCTTTATCCTTGAAGGTATTTCCCTCATCTGTTCATAGGGCTTTTCATAAGTTGTGGCGAGCAGGGATACATCAAAATCTCCGCGCTGGATGATCTCCCGAAGGTGAACAAGAACATGGTTACGGTAAATAAAGAGCATTCTGGTGGTTCCACCGGCATAAGGTTTTGCCCACTTCTCATGGGGGGAAACAAACCTGGTGTCTATTTTCTTCACCTCTTCTGGAACAGGCGGCCTACCATGAACAAATCCTGCGCTTTCTCCTGATTGCTTTTCAATTGGCATCCTTGCTTTGTACGGTTCAATATTTCTACCAATTTCAACCGGCTGTTCAAGAAGTAATACCTGTTTCCCTTTATCCATTATTTGTGCACTGATGACAGCCAGTAAATCACCTGATGGAACAGTCCAGTCAACCTCTGTTTCTGCAGTAGAGAACCCGGAAATTTCCAGTTCTCCCTGTTTGAGCACACTGGTAATCCCTGACGATTTTGATAAAATCCTGTACTGAATTTTCCTGTCAGCAGGACTGTAAATTGAAAGTTTCACCGGAATGTTGTCTCCTGGCTTCAGTTCATCCCGTGCAACAGGTTTCCCAACCATTACATTTTTCCCGAGACTTAACGAACCAACGATACCTGATGAAACCCCATCAATGCTGATGAGTTTTTCGACAGGAAAAATCGTATAAGTTGTTTCCCACGATTGCCCTGGACCAAGGGTAAATATTCTGTAAAACCACTGGGCAATTGAACCTGTGCGGGAACTGATCCAGGTTTCAATGCTATCGAGGTATTTCCAGTCAAACTCAAAAGCAAGTCCGCGCTGGCTTTTATCTGAAATACAACCCAACCAGGAAGATGAGGGATACATGGTGAAAAGCCCGTGACTTCCCCGTCCATCGCTACCAACAGGCAAGTCATAATCTTTCAATACGCCTGAAATATCTGGAATAAAGTACCATACAGTTTCATTTTCAAAGTTGACAAGATGGCTTGGACGAAAGGCAAACTTCTTTGTTTCGTTTCCATGATTGAGCATTCTGATAGTCACATATACAAATGGGTCTCCCTTTTTTAATGTATA
>JAKPDB010000014.1 GCA_029552985.1 bacterium | reverse complement strand
CTTGAAGCATGGAATGACCTTAAGCATCCGGAACATGAATCAATGCGGCAATGGGGAGAAAGCCAGCATTACAGGGAATTTGACATTGACTTTAGGAATGATCTGCTAAAGACATGCTTGAAAATCAAAAAAGTAAAGTAGCGGGGGATGCTACCATGATAAAAACCAATAATGCGTGCAGTTGCGGATGCTGTTCGCAGGATTTAGCTCAAACCAAGGGATTTGCCCTGTCTGCAATAATAAAGGCGAAGCAGTAGGAAAATATACCAAAAAATTCTAATTGCAAAGAGAATAATCCAATGGGCGTTTGCTACCATAAGATCATTCAGGAAGCAATAAATAAAGGATTGGCAATGAAATGATTGTTTATTGTGCTTAAAATTAGAAACAAGGATGTAAGACTGGAATAGTACAAAAACACCCCGCACATCTTAAAAATATATGATGTCCGGGGTGCTATTTTTTTAGGAAATCTCCTGTCGCATTTAATGGAGCTTCAAGCCTGTAGCCCCTGTTTTTCAATATCTGAAATTTGAAATCCATTAATTCCGGTGGTACATAAAGTTCCCTTGCGGCTCTGAAAAATTCATTTCCGCGTCATTTATCAGTCTAATAACCTCATCATCAGGCAAGAGAATTTCTGCAGCGAAAACATTTGCTTCCCTTTCCGGCTTTGAAGACATATCATAGCTGATAAGCTCCTGGGCCTGGGGATTCATTATGGCCAAATGCCTGTGGAAGCGGTCATGTCCGATTTCGTGAGCGCATACCAATCTTCTGGCAGGACTGTCCAAATTGTTGTTAATGCAGATATACCGGCTTCGCCTTGTGTATATGTAAATCCCTTTAAGCCTGCCGAGCGGCCTGTAGAGAACATTAATATTAAGACAATCGGCAATTTCAAAGGGGTTTCGGGTTTTATGCTTTTGGATCAACCTCTCGGCTTCTCTCAAAATAAATTCCATACTTTCACCCCGCAGCTAATCAGTTGGTGTATTTTTGCTGCCTTTATTTTTACGGGCACCATACTTTTTGGCTTTTTTCTTTGAGTCAAAGTATATTTCGGTTAATACCTCAAAAAGCGCATCTTTATCTTCTTCTGATAATTCTCCGCCGGCAAATAAACATTTTGTAGTTTCAATGAATTTTTTTGCTTCGCTTTTTCCCCTCAACTTATCTTCTGCTTTAGCTTCCTCAAGAAATATTTCTTCCTTGGTCATTGCAATGCTTTCGCTATCGTCTGTCAGGAAATCTGAAGATACGTTAAAGAAACCGGCGATTTTATCAATTAGCTCTGCTTCTCTTGGAAAACGCTGCCCGTTTTCGTAATAGACCAAAGCTCGTCTTGTAATCCCGAGCTGTTCTGCAAAATCCTTCTGAGAAATCCCTGCCCTTTTGCGCAATAATCTAATTTTTTCGCCAAACTGCATTTGATAAACACCTCCGGTAATATTTTGGCTATACTGTTCACTTATTATTCATAGAGAGAACAAATTTATTGACAAAAATATTGTTCACATATTATAATACAAGAGAACAAAAAATATGTCAATGATTTTGAAAAAGAGGTGAAAACAGATGAGTTCTGAAAAAATGGCGTCAGCTGTGTTGAAACGAGGATTGGCTTCCATGCACATTGATGAAGAGCGGGTATATCATAAAACAAAATTGTTGCTGAAAATATACCGGGATGTGGTTTGGTGTATTGAAGACAGGGTATGCGAGATTGAAGCAGAGTATTATGCCATGGGAGGCAGTCGTCTGGCTGAAGCCTTGGATTACCTGGATGACTATGACCCCAATATCAATAGGAAAGACCTTGAAGAAAAGCTGTGCTCATTATTGAAAAGCAAGTGGCTTATTGAAATTGTGGACAAGGCATTGTTAAAAATAAAGAATTATCCTGATTATGGGGACTTGTATTTCAATATCCTTTACAAGCAGTACATTGTAAAATACAGGTATTCAGAAAAGGAAATTATCGAATCTCTCAATTGTGAGAGGACAACCTTTTATAAAAGAAAAAAGGAAGCTATAAATTTAATGGGCATTGCCATATGGGGATATGTGATACCTGTTCTAAGGGATATATGGCAGACGGAATGTGAACTAAATACGAACTGATAAAGGACAAAATACCTACATAACAAGTACTGAATACGAACTGCAAGGGTGTTACGATAATTATGATGGGTAACTGCATACTTTAAAGCCCTTGATTTCAGGCTTATACGGCCATGAATCGAGGGCTTTTTTATGTCCTGAAACCCGTCCTAAATTGCACATAAGCAGCAAAAAAAGGGCCGCACGGAAAACCGTGCGGCCCTTTTTTGCTGCCAGAAAGGGGACATCCGTGAAGCGTTTGTTTTGGTACTACATCCGGTATCCTTGATTTCCTCTGTTTTGCTAAGGCCTGCAAACAAAGCAAAACGGAGGGAAGGAAAGATGAAAGAATACAAAATAAGAGTAAAAAATGAAATTGTTACTGTAAGCAAGGAAATATATACCGCCTATTACAAGATGAAAAGACGTGAAAGGTACATAGAGGAAATCAGCATAAAGAACAATCTTTCTTATGACCAGCTAGTCGAGCTGGACTATCCTATCGAGCAAAAAATGTGTGATCCGCAACTTCTTGTAGAAGACGCTATTATTGAAAAAATCATGCTTGAGAAATTAATGTTGGCGCTTGAAGAATTGACGGAGTATGAGCGGTTAATAATTAACGAACTGTTCTTTAATGGCAAAAGCGAAAGAGAGCTGGCAGATTTAATGAGGCTGCCAAGAACAACTTTGCAGTCTCGTAAAAACAGCATTATCAGCAAACTTAAAAAAATCATTGAAAAATAAAATTTGTTTCGTCCACCCCTTCATTTTTTCGGCTTAAAAAGTGAAGGGGTATTTTTTATCCCTTATTGCTCTTTGAAAAATTGCCGGCAAAGGCTCGCTTGTAAGCCTTAAAGCCGTCCATATCCAACAGCTCAAATACGTTAGCTGTTCAGCCGCTGAAACGGGAAGCGACATTGGTAAACACGCCAAGACAGCCTGCGGGCATTTTTTGCTCGTCAAAACGATGGCATCAAAGGCTATGAGCGATAAATGTTTGACCATAAAACAATCTGTGGTGGATTGTTTCGCCAGGACCTGAACAGCCTACAATGATACTCCTGCATAGTCGAGGTTGAGTCCCAGAGTGTAGCCCGGAGGTTCTCGGGGAGGTGGAATTCCTGTGATGCCTGCTGACCACAGGCAGTTTGAGCTGTTGCCCCGGTGCTTGGGAAGCAGCGGCAAATAAAGCACAGGATGAAGATTGAGAACAAGCGTAACCGCTTTGATATCAGAAACTATGCAGCGGAACTCAAATCCGCTGCATCCTTGTGGTATTAAAGCAAAATGTAAAGGGGGATAAAACCATGTCGCAAACTCAAATAACCAATGAAATCAAGTACAAAATGGCGCTTTCGCTGCTGAATAGCATGCTTGAAAAAGGCCTTATTACTCTTTCTGAATTGAAAGAAATTGACAGATTAAATCGGAATTCATTCACTCCATCCCTGGCGGAGGTATATGTGTAAAAACACTTGATATGGCTGGATTTGTGTGGTACTGTGTGTTGCTGATAAAGCATCATGTACTGAAAAGTGAAAGGAGGAAGCGTATGCCAAAAGTAAGAGTCATCAAGCCCATCCATCGCATGGAAGCAGAAGCTGAAGCTCTGAAACTGCGGGTGTGCGCATACTGCCGGGTCAGCTCGGACCACACCGGGCAGCTGCAATCCTTTTCAGCACAGGTGGAGTACTACACCCGGCTGATAGAAAGCAACGATGCCTGGACTTTTGCCGGAATTTATGCGGACGAAGGCATCAGCGGCACTGCCAAGGACAAGCGGGATGAGTTTCTAAGGCTCATTGCTGATTGTGAAGCCAAAAAGGTGGACATGGTCATTACCAAGTCCATATCCAGGTTTGCAAGAAACACTGCCGACTGCATAGAGACAGTGAGAAAGCTGAAAGCGCTCGGGATTGCCGTTTATTTTGAAAAAGAGAACATCAACACTCTGTCCGCTGAAAGCGAGCTGCTGATGACGGTTTTAAGCTCCATTGCCCAGGAGGAATCCATTTCCACCTCCAAGAACAACCGGTGGGCGATACAAAAAAGGTTTATGAAAGGCGAATGGAAGCCTTCTTACCTTCCCTACGGCTATAAGAAAGACAAGGACGGAAGAATCATCATCAATGAAGAAGAAGCCGCTATTGTAAAAAGGATTTATACTGACTACCTGAACGGGAAAGGAACGTACGTCATCGCAAAAGAGCTCACGGAAGAAGGAGTTCCAACAAGAAAAGGGGCAGGAGCCTGGGGAGAAAATGTGGTGAAGGAAATCCTGACCAATGAAAAATACTATGGCGACATGCTCCTTCAGAAGACCTTTACCACCGACACATTGCCCTTTCAACGAAAGCGGAACCGGGGACAAAAACAGTGCTACTACATCGCCAACGACCATGAACCCATTATTTCAAAAGAGCAGGCTGAACGAGTCAGGGAGATTATGGAGCAGCGAAAAATTGAAAAAGCCATGGTGGATACAGACACCCGGAAATACAACCAACGGTACCCCTTCAGCAGCAAAATCCAATGCGGTGAATGCGGGAGTGATTTTAAAAGGCAAATCATATTCAAAGGCAAACCTTATGAAACCGTGCAGTGGTGCTGCACCAAGCATATCATGAATCGGGCGAAATGCAGCATGACAGCTGTCAAGGACAATAACATCAAAGCTGCATTCATCAATCTCTATAATAAGCTGAAAAGCAATCATGACAAAATATTAACCCCCCTGGCCGAGGATTTGAAAAAGCTTCACTGCAGCAGGGAACATGAATCCCAGGTCAGGGAAATCAATAAAAGAATAACGGAACTTACGGAACAGAGTCATGTATTAAGTAGACTGAGGTCGAAAGGATATCTTGACTCTGTTCTTTTTATAGAGCAAAGCAATCTGATTACCAAGCAGCTCTGCGAAGCCAAAAAGCAGCGGAACAGGCTGTCCGAATATAACGGATTTAATGACGAGGCCGCCAGGACAGAGGAATTGATCGCTTTCCTTAAAAAGCAGGATGACCTGATGGAGAGCTTTGATGAAAATATATTTTCGCTGATGGTAGAAAGGATCATCGTAAAATCCAAGCTTGAAATCGCCTTCCGCCTGATCAACGGACTGGAGCTTCCGGAAATTATCGGAGAGGAAGTGGACTAAATGGCTCAAAGACATATGCCCTTCGGCTATAAAATCATAGACGGAGCCGTAACCATCGAACCGGAAAAAGCAGAGCTGGTCAGGAAAATGTTCAATGATTTTATATCGGGAATATCCTTGAAACAGATGGCAAAGGACCTGACGGAGATGAAGGTTCCCAATGCCAACGGAAAGCCTTCCTGGAATCACGGCTCCATCGGAAAAATCTTGAGCAACTGCAAATACACCGGAAGCGACTTCTATCCTGCCATTATCCCGGAGGAGGTATTCAATGCCGCAAATAAGATCAGGGAAGAAAAGAACGCCCGGCTTGGCAGAAATGTGAATTACTTTGCCAACGGTGTCGCCAGCACTTATCCCTTCAGCGGCAGATTGATATGCGGGCAATGCGGAAGTGTTTTCAAAAGGTACACCGAACATCATGACAGGAACAAGAAATGCAACTGGAAATGCAAACGGTATATCGTTGACAACAGGGTCTGCTGCAAAAGCGGCGTGGTTGATGACAAGCAGCTTGAAGCTGCCTTTATACAGATTATCAACCGGGTGATGGAGAACCCTGAAATGATAGAAAAGCGTCCAGCAGTTAATGCTGTGACTGAGAGTGTTGAATTAAGAAAGATAAAATTGCAAAAATCCAACGGATTCGATCAAAACGGCCTGAAACCGTCGGAGATGGCACAGCTGCTGTTCAAAAGGGCTGCCGAACAATTTCGAATCTCCCAGGCGGATGACTTTGAATACAAAACCAGGAAATTGAAAGCGGCGCTTGAGAACTGCAAGCCCATTAAAGCATTTGACGAGGCTTTATTCAAAGCAACCATCAAAAGCATTACGGTAGAAAGCGCCGGGCAGCTCCGGTTTGAACTGATCAACGGAGTGGTGTTGGGCACTTCATATACACTACGGAGAAAAGGAGGAAAAGCCCATGGCGATGGGACAAAGAACAGTATCGGTAATCCCTGCAAATCCGATATATGATTTCAAGGAAAAAGCAAAGATAAAAAAGCTGAGAGTGGCTGCCTACTGCCGGGTCAGCACGGAGCTGGAGGAACAGCAGTCCAGCTACCAGGCGCAGGTGGATTATTATACGATGGAGATTATGAAAAACCCAGGCTGGAAGTTTGCGGGCATCTATGCCGACGAAGGGATATCCGGCACCAGTACAAAAAATAGGACAGGCTTCAATAAATTGATTGACGACTGCATGGCAGGCAAGATCGACCTGGTGCTGACAAAATCCATCAGCCGTTTTGCACGAAACACCCTTGATTGCATTCAATACATAAGGAAACTAAAAGAAAAAAACATCGGCGTGTTCTTCGAGAAAGAAAACGTCAACCCCTGGACAGCACCGGAGAATTTCTCATCACCATCCTCGGAAGCCTGGCCCAGGAAGAAAGCCGTTCCTTAAGCACCAACACAAGGTGGGGTGTCGTCCGCCGGTTTGAGAAAGGACAGGTTATGGTCAATCACAACAAGTTTTTGGGATATACGAAAAATGAGGCCGGTGAACTAGTGATAGTGCCGGAGGAAGCAGAAATAGTAAGGCTGATTTTCAGGCTGTATTTAGAAGGTCAAAGCATCACCCAAATCAAAAAGTACTTAGAGGAAAACGGCATTAAAACCGTTACCGGAAAAAACCAATGGTCTACAACTACCATCAATAACATGCTCTCCAATGAGAAGTACATGGGAGACGCCCTGCTGCAAAAAAGCTACACCGTAGACTACCTCACAAAGAAAAGAGTTAAAAACAATGGAATTGTCCCGCAGTATTATGTGGAGGATAGCCATCCGGCCATCATTTCCAAAGACTTGTTTCACCGGATACAGGAAGAAAAAGCACGCCGGGCTAACATTAAAAAGACTGCAGAAAAAAGAGCCAAAACCGACAGTGGGAAATACAGCTCAATATATGCTCTCACCGAATTATTGATATGCGGGGAGTGCGGCAAGCCTTACAGGCGGGTTTCCTGGACAGCATACAGCGAGAAAAGGATTGTCTGGCGGTGCTTAAACAGGCTGGAGTACGGGAAAAAACACTGCCAAAATTCCCCTACCATCGATGAAGAAGTTTTGAATAAATGAATTAAGTGCTGTTTGGTATATTTTCCTATAAGATGTGAATAATATGGTATATGAATTTTTAAATTGGTGGTGAAATTTATGAAAAAATATCGCAAAAATATTGCAAATGACACAAAAAAATGTTACTATTCTATTAACAAGGAGATGAAATTTATGATAATTGAATATAAGGTCAAAAACTTTAAGTCCTTTAAAAATGAGATTATTCTTTCAATGGTAGCTGATAAAAACAGAGAGCTTTCAGATACTAATTTGTTTAAATATGAAAATATGACTCTCTTAAGAAGCGCTGCAATTTTTGGTTCCAATGCTAGTGGGAAATCAAATTTTATTGAATCATTTAGTTTTTTTAACAATCTTTTTTCAACATATTTTGATATTAATAAAGTGCTATCAAATTTACCATATTTCAAACTTGATACAGAAAGTCAGAATAAGCCTCTATCTTATGAAATATCGTTTTTCTTAAATGGTAAACGCTATCGCTATGGTATTGAGATAGATAGTAAAGGGATTTATTCAGAATGGTTGTACTTTGTACCAAAGAGGCAAGAGGCATGCTATTTTGAAAGAAAAAGGAATGAAATCGTCCGTACAGGAACATATTTTGAAGATAGAAAGGCTTTGGACTATATAAAACCTGATGCATTAAGGCCATTCTTATTTACTTTAGCCCAAGATTCAATTAAAGAATTTGCTTGGGCAAAGGATATTATTAATTATTTAAAATTTTATATTCGTCCAAGCAATTTACCGGAATTGTTTTTTAAAAGTATGATAGAAGAGGAGATTTTAAAGGATTCTGAAAATGGGATACTTACCAAAAAAGAAGTTTTATCTTTCTTAAAAGATGCAGATATTTGTATCACAAATATTTCTATACTTAAAAAGAAGACTGATGAAGATGATCTCTTTCGCCAATTTGTTGAGTTTATGCAGCAAAAGGGTGAAAGTATCAAATCTAATGAGTTGGAAACATACATGCATCATTCAAAATATGATGAACAATATAATATTGTTGATGAAGAGAAATTTCCATTGGATGCGGAATCGAGAGGAACTGCTAAATTGTACGCTTTGCTTTACCCTATCTTTTTTGTGCTAAAGGTGGGAGGATTCCTTCTTGTTGATGAAATTGAAAGTTCCTTACATCCTTTATTATGTGAAAGGATAATTCGTCTTTTTAACAATTCTAAAACTAACCCGCATAATGCACAATTAATTTTCACTACTCATAATACACTTTTAATGAATCCTAAACTATTAAGGAGAGACCAAATATATTTTATTGAGAAGAATGAATATGGTGAAAGCAATATGTATAGTTTATATGACATTGATTTGGATATTAGAAGTAATTTCAACTATTTGAATAATTATTTAGCTGGCCGCTTTGGTGCCATCCCATATCTTGGAGACTTTAACATAAGCATATAAATGGACAGGGGGCTGTACTGTGGGGAAAAAACGCGATTCAAAAAGCTATAAAAGAAAGAAAAAATATATTCGCCCTAGCCCATTTTTTATTATAGTATGCGAAGGAAAAGTTACTGAGATTGATTATTTTAAGGGATTTCCGTATTACAGCAAATTAGGCACGGGTTATAGCCACGCCTCTGTATATATTGAGCCGGGAGCTGGGCAACATGAGTGCTTAGTAGCAAAGGCTCACAAGGTATGGATTGAGTTGAATAAAAAATATGGGACAATCTCTCCTTGCGATGTTTGGTGTGTTTTTGACTGTGATGGGGATGCTGATGGTCTAAATCGTGCAATACAAGCAGCAAAGTCAAAGAAGTTTAATGCGATTTATTCGGTTCAGTGTTTTGAACTTTGGTATTTGCTTCATTTTCAAATGGTAACTGGAGCCATCAATAAAACTGAATATGACAAGAAAATAAGTGAATATTTGGGTATCGACTATACACATGGAACAAGGGGAATGTATGCTCTCTTAGAAGAACGACAAGGTGATGCCATACGAGCAGCTAGACAGCTCTGGGAACAGAAGGCAAAAATGGGTGAACTTCAAGGTGATCCTATAACAAACGTTTTTTTATTGGTTGAAGCATTGAATAGTGCTTATGAAAGACTTAGGAATAGACAATCAAACAAGTGATATTTGTTGGTTTATCTTAATGATAGCGGAAATTTGTCGCAGAAGTCTGCGGCATGTTGGAATCTTATTGCAGCAATAATAAATATAGAGCAACATGCTTAGAAAGTGTCAGCAGAACTGATAGGTGTGCTTAACATTTGATGTGTTTTCTTGAACGACAATTTTTCTTTAAAAATCACCAAAAAACCCATTGACATGTTCCCACGATCAGAAACTATAAAAAATATCCAACAAACATCAATTCTATCAACTCGATGTAAATGATACCATCAGAATGTAATGAAATTCCGACATGGAAATGTAGGAATTTATACATTTTTGATGGTGTTTTTTTCTTTTATAATGATGTTATCTTATTTCGGAGGTACCCCGCATGCGAGACGACATCAAAGACACTATTGCATTCTTAGCAAAGGAGGATATTTCATTGTTTAACAAAGCAGAATTAGCTCGCCGCTATGACTGCGATCCACGAACCATTGACAGATATTTAAAAATTCAGTCTGGCGAACTGATTCCAAAGCAAAGTTCACGCGTTTATTATTCCAAACTGGATGATTATAAGGCTACTATAATCAATAAAGTTGATATCTACGGCTGCACAGCGATGGCAGTATATAAATTTATCCGCAAACGAGGCTATTCAGGCAAATACAGTATTGTCGCTGATTTCGTTAAACATCATAAGGATACCGAGACCAAGAAAGCAACAATACGATTTGAAACCAATCCGGGACTGCAGGCTCAGGTTGACTGGAAGGAAGACATGACATTAGTTAACCGGATAGGTCAGGCGTATAAAGTAAATATCTTTCTTATGGTAATGGGCTTCTCCCGAAAGAAGTTTATTATGATTACTTCTGACAGAAGCCAGGAAACCCTGTTTCAATGTATGATAGAGGCCTTCAAGTTTTATGGCGGACTTCCCCATGAAATCCTATTTGACAACATGAAGAC
>JAKPDB010000002.1 GCA_029552985.1 bacterium | reverse complement strand
TGGAAGTTTCTTTTGTTGCGCAATATTTATGTTTTCAATAATCACTTGAAGAACCTTTTTCCCATACGGGTTTGTCTCTTTTTGGGCAGCATTTTTCAGCAATCCCATTATATCAGGTTCAAGAGAAAAACTTGCTTTTTCTATGGCTGAATAAATTTTCTTGATGATATCGTTTTCAGAAATATCTCTCATGTTTCAATCCGTTATGTGATAGCGAACAATTTCGTCGAGACACTTTTTCAAATTTATAAAAAGACCATCCGGTATGTATTTTACCATTGAAATTTGATTTACAGGGATTTTACGAAAAAATTTCAATACCTGAATGTGTTTTTCTGGCAGCCTGAAAGCAGTTGGCTCACCAGACTGACATTTAACACACACTACTCCACCAAGTTTACCACTGAAAAAATTTAGATGTTTCTCTGAACCACACACAAGACACTTTTCAAGAAATGGTCCAAATCCAAGAAGAAATAGAATTCTTTCTGTCACAAGAATTTCCACTGGTCTTTGATTTTTTGCCTGCGGAATCACACAGCCGGTGGTAAAAAGAAGATCAAAAAATGGTTTACTGTTGAATCTTGAAGCGGGAATAAATTTATCCGCAGTTAAAAGAAGTTTTCTCCACAACACAGCGTCTTCCTGTTGAAGATTGAAGGACTCAATAATTTCTGGTCTGGTGACAAGTTCAAGACCTGGTTTCTGTCTTAAGTACACAAAGCATTCAATACAACTGCCCTGCTGATAGGCAAGTGGTGGAATTTTTTTTGAAGGATTTCTCACGCCCTTCATCAATCCAGAAATTTTCCCGATTGAATCTGTGAGAAGGTGAACAATGACACTTGTCTCTCTGAAGTTAATTTTCTTGAGAATCAGTGCTCTTATTCTGGTCGGCGGCATCTGAAATTTTATAAATACCAAAAGAAAGTAAAATTTTCATTCCCTGTTCAACGCCTATCGGCAATATCTTCAGTTTGTCTCTGTGCACAAAGAGAACAAAACCTGTAGTTGGGTTTGGAACTGTTGGAATAAAAACAGTCCAGTACTCCTGGCTCAATCCTTTGACAACAGGTTCTTTGCTTGTGATAAAACCAATTGTCGAAACATGGTCTGCAAATTGAACCAGGGCAACACCGTGAAAAATTTCTTTTTCTCTTCTAAACAACTGCTGTAAAATTGAATGCACGAACTGATAGAGTTTGTTGAAAATTGGTATAGAAAGAAAAACTTTTTCTAAATAGCGGATCATTCGCCTGCCAAAAATATTCTGGGCAAAAAAACCAAGTACTAAAATGATTGCAACAAGGGATATAAACCCCAGTCCTCTGACATAAAACTGTGGAATTGCCTTCTGAATCCACTGGCCGATTAAACTTTCAAGAAAAACAAAAATCTTCCACAGTATCCAGATGGACAGAGCAGCTGGAGCAATCACCAGAATACCTGAGATGAAATAGTTTCTGAGTTTCATTGAATTATTTTAAATTTTTCCACAAGTTGAATCAATAGCACTGTAATCAGGATGCCAAAGATTGCGCCGATAACGGTTTCTTCTACTGTATGAATTCGTTTGATAACCCGTCCTTGAGCCACCCATATCGCAAGAAGCAGGACCAGAACTGAAACAAGTGGTTCGCTTCTGAATGTAAGCATTGAAACAATCACCCATATGCTGAATGCAATTCCACTGTGAATACTCGGCATACCTCCTGAAATAAGCGCCTGTTTTCTTATGATAGATTTGAGCACAATGTAAAGAGAACTGATAAAAAATAGAACAAGAAATGTCAGGTACCAGGGTGAGTTTGCGAGATTTTCAAATGCATTTCTGAACGAAGGCGGAAAATACTTTGCAAAAAGAAGATACCCAATAATCACAGAAGTAATTGCTGAAATCAAAACAGCAGAAGCTGCAACATCCTTAATCTTTCTCACCTGAATGTAATACTGGGGATAAAGCATGTCAGAAAACATTTCAACGACTGTATTGAAAATTTCAGTAATAATAACCATTGTAACAACCATTATGAGAATCAAAAACTCAAGAAACGGCAATCTGAAAAATATCCCGCCAATGATTACAGCGCAACCAATTGCAAAATGAATACAAAGATTCCTTTCTGTTTTCAGCGCGTAAAACAATCCCCTGAAGGCGTTTGTAAAACTTTCAACGATGTCCTGTTTTTTGTCGTTTCGCATGTAATTTTCCTGAAATTTCAGTAAAAATACCATCCTGTTTTTTCTTCATTTCATTATAGCCACAAGTATCTGCATCATCGTATCCCTGCAGGTGAAGAATGCCATGTATAATAAGATAAATCAATTCATCTTCCAAACTGTGCTTCATTTCTGACGCCTGTATTTTTGCTCTCTCTGCAGAAATGATAATTTCTCCTGTTGTCCCAAGATGAAAGGCAAGTACATCAGTAGGATGATTTTTATTGAGAAATTTTTTGTTCAGTTGTTTGATTTTATTATCACTTACAATGACAATGTTAATATGTCTCAATCTATTGTCGATTTTTGTCTCAAGAGATGAAAGTATGCTTATTAAATCATCAAGGTTGATTTGCACCTTTCTCTGAAGATTAACCAGATGCACCCTTTTTCGGTTGACTCCTATAATGCGTTTCATATGCTTTAATAATTCTTTTGACCAGAGGATGCCTGACTACATCCTTTTCGTTAAAATAAACAAATTTTACTCCCTTCAGTTTTCCAAGCACTCTTTCACAGATTACAAGCCCTGACGTTTCACGTGAAAGAGGAAGGTCTATCTGGGTTATATCACCTGTGACGACTGCTTTTGAATTTGTGCCAAGACGCGTAAGAAACATTTTCATCTGTTCGCCTGTTGTATTTTGTGCCTCATCAAGAATAATGAACGCATCGTTCAGTGTCCTACCCCTCATATAGGCAAGTGGCACAATTTCTATAATTTTTCTTTCACTCCAACGTTTCAATTCTTCATACTTCAAAAGATCAAACAATGCGTCGTATATTGGTTGAAGATATGGCTTGATTTTTTCCTCAAGATCTCCTGGCAGAAAACCCAACCTTTCTCCTGCTTCAAGAGCAGGACGTGTCAGCACAACTTTGCTGAAAAGTCCGTTGCGCAATGATTCAATCGCAAGCGCAACAGCAAGATACGTTTTTCCAGTTCCAGCAGGTCCAATGCCAATAGTTAATGGATATTTTCTGATTGCCTTGATGTAAGAACGTTGATGTGCACTTCTGGGAAAAATCGCTTCCTTTTTTGACCTTATAATAATGATATCGTCTGATGTAAAATGCTTCTGGTGTTCATCCTCAACTTTTTGAGCCTGTTTTTCTTTCTCATCAGGCATCGCATCAAAAATGTCTGCAGGAGAAAGATATTTCATTCTGTGCACCTTATGACGAAGGTTTTCAAATGTTTTATACGCCTTCTCAATATTATCAGGCTCGCCTCTTAATTTGACGACATTTCCACGAGCAAAAATTTCCACACCAAGCAGATCCTCGAGCAATCTTAAATGCTCGTCGTGCCTCCCGAATATTATCTGGGCTTCCTGGTTGGTTAACACAATCTCTTTTGACAAGGACATTTCAGGGGATAACAAGTTCTGTTCCTGGAATCAGGACATTTGGATTTTTAATCTTTGTCCTGTTTGCCTCATAGATCTTTCTCCACTGGCCAGATTCTCCATAGTACTTTTTCGCCAGAATAGAAAGGGTGTCTCCTTTTTTCACTGTATATGTTTTACCAGTGGTTGAAATTTTTACTTTTGGTTCTTCAGGAAGAACTGGTTCAATTTCTTTTGCCTTTATCGTTGCCTTGACCCTTCCAAGCTCAGCCATCACCTGGTCGCAGGCAGCAAGGGCTTTGTTTGAAGCAATAATCGCCTTTTCTGCAGCAGCGTTTGCTGCCTCAATTGCCTTGTTTGCTGCATCAATGGATTTCTGAGCTGCCTGATCTGCATACTCCATCGCCTCTTTTGCTGCCTTGTTTGCCGCTGCAATCGCCTTTTCAGACGCTTCATTGGCAGCAGCAATTGCTTTTTCAGCTGCTTCGTTGGCGGCTTTTACGGCTTCAGCAGATGACTGAATTGCTTTATTAGACGCTTCCAGCGCCTTTTCAGCTGTGGCATTCGCCTGGTTGCTGGTATTGTAGGATTCCTGAGCATATTTCTCTGCGTTTTTGCTAATTTCCATGGCTGTCTCTATCAATGCCTTTGCCTGCATAATTTGAATTTCCACCTCCTGTTTTTCAGAACGAGGAGTTTTCCGAGTGCTGGGCGATGGTTTAAAAGCCGGTTCAGGCGGTTTTGTTGGTTCAGATGATACCTGCTGGGTCTGAGGGGTTTCATCAGTAGATGAAACCTTCGCAACATCCTCTTTTATCTGGAACATTTTACAGCCAGAAAACAACAGTGTAAAAAACCCAAGTACAATGATATATCTTCTCATGTTCTTCCCCTTTTTAATGTTATTCAATTTATCATTCTTTTGGTTTGAAGTCAACCTTTATGTAAAGGTCTCTGAGCTGTTTTTCATTCACAACACTAGGAGCGCCGCTCAAAGGACAAACGCCTTTTTGAGTTTTTGGAAATGCGATTGTTTCTCTTATTGAGTCTTCGTTCCTAAGAATCATCACCAATCTATCAAGACCAAAAGCAAGACCCCCATGTGGCGGTGCTCCATAACTCAAAGCATCAAGAAGAAATCCGAATCTGTCATTGTATTCTTCTGGCTGCATCCCAAGAATTGAAAAAATCTTCTCCTGAAGTAACCTATTATGAATTCTTATACTTCCACCACCAATTTCAGTACCGTTGAGAACAAGGTCATAAGCACGAGATTTCACCTTCAAGGGCTCTGAATCAAGAATGTTCACATTATCAGTCCTGGGACTGGTAAAAGGATGGTGAACACACTGAATTCTATCTTCTTCCTTGTTGTACTCAAACAACGGGAAATCCACAACCCATAAAAAGTTCAAGGACTTTTCATTTATCAGTTTCAATTTTTTGCACATAGCCAGTCGAATTTCACCAAGGGTTTCGCATACCCATTGATGTTCTCCACCGAGAAACAGCAACAGTGAACCAACTTTGATTTTCAACGCTTTTATCAAATTTTCAACAGTTTCATCTTTCAATGATTTTTTCAATGGAGAAACAATTTCATTGTCTCTGAACCGTATCCATCCTATGCCCTTGCCACCTTTTTGTCTTACAAATTCATTTATGCTGTCCACATCTTTTATTGATACATTTTCTTCTTGTTCGATCACAATCCCTTTGATAATAAGTCCGGCTTGCAAAATGCCTTCCAGGATATTGCTTCCAGAATCAGTAAAAAGTTCTGAAAGGTCAACAATTTCCATCCCTGCACGAAGGTCAGGCTTATCCGTACCGAATCTGTTCAATGCTTCTTCATAGGACAATCTTGGAAACGGTATTTTCACTTCTATATCAGTGGTTTTTTCAATTGCATATTTCATCAATCTTTCGCACATTTCCATCACATCATTTTCTTCAACAAATGTCATTTCAATGTCTACCTGAGTAAATTCTGGCTGTCTGTCAGAACGAAGGTCTTCATCCCTGAAACACCGGGCAATCTGATAATACCTGTCAAAACCGGATATCATTAAAATCTGTTTAAATAACTGTGGTGATTGTGGAAGAGCGTAGAAACTGCCAGGATTAAGTCGGGATGGTACAAGAAAATCCCTTGCACCTTCTGGTGTACTTTTCGTAAGAATCGGTGTTTCAATCTCAACGAAGCCTTCAGAAAAAAAGAATTCCCTCATTTTTCCTGTAAATTCAGACCTGAAAACAATGTTCTCCTTCAAATCGTCCCTTCTCAAATCAAGATATCTGTACTTCAACCTTGTATTTTCGTTAATGGATTTGCTTTCCACAATTTCAAAGGGAAGTGGTTCGCAAGTATTCAAGATTTCAACATTTTTGGCGACTACCTCTATAGAACCAGTGGAAATTTTTGGATTTACTGTTTCTGGCGAACGGGCAACAACAGTTCCAGAAACCTGAATGACGAATTCCTGTCTTATCTTTTTCACTATTTCAACAATAGATTCTGGTAATTGTGGAAGATTGCACACAATTTGAGTCAGGCCATAACGGTCTCGCAGATCGAAAAATATGATATTTCCATGATCCCGTAAGGAAGAAACCCATCCTGCAAGGGTCACGTTTTTACCAACATCACCAAGATTTAACTGTCCACATGTGTGAGTTCTAAGCATTCTCTAACCCCTTAAAAAAGTTTGAAAGTTCAGAAAATTTTACCATTGTCTGATATCCGCTTTTCATATTTCTATAAAGAAAACTCTCCTGCTGTAATTCGTTTTCACCAAGAATAAGAACATGCTGGATATCTTCTCTATCAGCGCTCTTAAGATGACTTTTTAGAGACCTATCAGTATAATCCGCAACAATTCTTACATGATCATTCCTGACACCGTTAACGATCTTTACCCCTTGTTGTAGAGATTTTTCACCAAGAAAAACGACAAATACTGTGATGTCTTTTTTTATCTCTGGGGAAATCATATTGCACAATCGATCCATTCCTATGGCAAAACCACACGCAGCTGTTTCAGGTCCGCCAAGTTCATGTACCAGATTATCGTATCTACCGCCACCAGCAACAGCATTATCATTGTTTGAAATTTTCAGCTCAAAAACCGTTTTCGTGTAATAATCCAGTCCCCTAACAAGTTGCCAATTTTCTTTGTATGGAACCCTGTGATTATCAAGAATTCTGTAAAGAGTTTCCTGATGTGCCTTGCATCCCTGACACAGTATATCCTGAATAACAGGCGCCTCCTTTATGATGCTTTTACACGAAACTACTTTACAATCCAGAACCCTCAGCACATTGTTCTCGATTCTCGTCTGACAGTCCTGACACATATGAGACGCTCTGTTTTGAAGAAATTGTTTTAACTTTGCACTGTAGCTTGTCTTACACTGATTGCAACCCACTGAATTAATTTCAAAAACATAATCAGCCACACCAATTTTCTCAAAAATCTTTGCAAGTATTATGATAAGTTCCGCATCAAAATAAGGATTCTGCCCGCCAATAATTTCTGCGCCAATCTGATAGAACTGTCTGTACCTATCCTTTTGTGGTCTGTCATATCTGAACATGGGACCTGAATAATAAAGACGCGTAATCCTCTTTTTTTCGTTGAGACTGTGTTCAAGATATGCACGAACAACACAAGCAGTCGCCTCTGGCCTGAGAGCAAGAACCCTATCTCCTCTATCTTTGAACACGTACATTTCTTTCTGAACGATGTCAGTAAAAGAGCCAACGCTCCTCTGAAATAGTTTCAGCTCTTCGACTATTGGAACCCTGATTTCTTCAAAACCGAAACTCTCCAGAACCCTGAAAATCAATGACTCAAGCGCCTTCCATCGACGCGTTTCGTCAGGAAGGATATCCCTCATTCCCCTTACTGATTTTATTTGCTTTTCCATATGATAATGATTGTTCAAAACCTCAAATTTGCACCTATGACACATACCGTATATGATATATTTTATTGCGATATCGGTCAAAGAACAAAAACATCAATTTCAGAAAACCACTTTGTAAAGTACAATAAATCCATGAGAAGAAAAAAAGTAGAGTACATCACAGACATATTCGGGTATCTATTCTTTTTTGGTCTTTTCAACATTATAAGAATGTTACCATCAGCAATTTATCCAGAGATAGGGAAAGTTACAGGCAAATTTTTCTATTCCATCGCAGGTTCATTAAAAAAGAAAATACGAAACAATATTATTGCTGCCTATGGCAATCAATTGACCCCAGAAGAAAGAACATTATTGACAAAAAAAATTGTCGAGAAAAACGCCTTTTTTTTCGTTGAGTGGGCATTGTGGACAAAAATTTGTTCAGAACGTGCATTAAAATTGATTGAATTTAAAGGCATTGATGCTCTGATGCAGGTATGTCAATCAAAAAAACCCGTGATACTGGTCAGCGCCCACCTTGGTAATTTTGCGCTTATGATTGCTGCTCTGATTTATGCGGGGCTGCCGGTCACATGGATAGCAAGGGATGCAAACAATCAATATCTTGCAAGATATATGGATAGAATCAGAAGAAAAAAAGGGATATTTGGCATCAGTAAAACCAATCTTTCACAGGCAATTGGTTTATCCCTTGAGTGGTTAAAACAAAAAAACGCGCTATGCCTGTTGATTGACCAGCATTCAGGTAAAGGTACTGAAGTTTGTTTTTTTGGAAAAATAGTGCAAGCTCCAACAGGAGCTGCTGTCTTTGCAAGAAGGTTTGACGCAAAAGTTTTCGGCGTATTTATCAGACACAGGGAAAAATTCAAGCACACAATTTTTATTGAAGGCCCTTACCAGCTTGCAAAAACAGAAGACGCAGAAAAGGATTATAGAGATAATACACAGTTTTTCTACAATCGAATAGAATATTATGTAAGACAAGGCCCTGAAGAATGGTTCACCTGGTTACATAGAAGATTCAGATAAAAAATCATTCTGGCGCCAGATACTTATCTATTGAAACGATTTCTGAAAAAATTTCCTTGCCTGACGAAAAAATAGTGCGGGTTGTTGTGGTATAGAGAAAATTTTCTTTTCTTTCTGGTTTTGAAACAGAAATAACCACTGTGTTTGGTTTTGGTCTGCTGCCAAAAATTGACACATTCAGACCATTACCAATAACAGACGCTTTGATCAACAGCTTACATCGATAGGGGTTGAAAATTTTCAGATCCACACCTTCATCATTTGCCACTGTTGCGTCAAGTCCCATGTTGATGTAACCGACTGGTTTTGAATGCGACTTCCTTTCATAAATAGAAAGCCCTGCATAAAGAGATGCAGCATAAAGGGTTGACGATATCTGACAGAGCCCACCACCGAATCCTACTGTCGTTTGCTCTCCTGAAACGATTGTCGCGGGTCCTAACTGTTCTTCTGGAATTTTCTCAGTTATCTCGTTATTGAATGAAAAAATTGTTTTTGGATAAAGTACAAATCCATCAAGATACATCGTGGCAATTTTTATATTGTGTTGCCGCTGGTCAATGTTGGTTCTGAAATAAGTGGTATATGAAGACCACTGATATTTGAATTCCTCAGCACAATAGCTTACCGCAAAAATCGATAGAAGAAAAATCAGTTGAAAAACAATTTTCTTCATTGCTCAATCGTTAATGTGTTGCCTCTGGAACGACCCCATACTTCAGGTAAGTACATCAACTGCGCCTTTGTCGGCAGTACATGATAAAATCCAGGTGTTTCTGCCCTCAATTGATATGTAATGATTCTTTCCCTTTCAGACCAGAAGGTGGTAAAAAACGCCACCTTTTCATCTCTGACTTCTTTTCTGCAATACCACCAGCCATCGCCAACTGCTTCCTGAACAACCTCGCAACCTGCTGGAATCGGGTCTTCTATCATCACATATTGGTATTTTTCTCCACCAGAAATTTTTATTTCCACTCTGATTCTTTCACCGCTTTTCAAAGGCCTTGCAATCTCGTCATAGACATAACTGATTTCTCCTCTGGCATTCTGAACTTTACGCGGTTCAGTTTCAGTGTATCTTCTTGATACCTTGAAACCACTGTCAAAATCAGGAATCGCAACATCCCTCACAGCACATTTAATAAGGTGTGTATAGTAAAGATTGCCTTTGCCCTGTTTTTGAATTTTCATTTCATTGGTCCTGCCTGCTTTCAGATTTTCAGGCGGAACATTAATGGTAGTAACAAATTTCTTAATGCTTTCTCTGGTAATTTTTTCCTTTGCAATTTCGTTATTGTTGATTGAAAGCACTGTTGTATAATCAGGTGAAAGTTCGTCGCTTTTCTCAAGATAATCTGTAAAAGCAAATAGGCACATTGCTGTATCTTTTGTCGACATCCACATTCCACCCTGCCTTTTCATCACAAGGTATCTCAAAATACCCGGAATTTCCTGTCTGTTCGGGTCTGTTGCAAGAATTGCGCGGAGAGCCCATGCTGTAGTCTCAACATTACTATGAATCCAGGTGTAATTGCCATCTTCTGCCTGCCAGTAGCAGAAATTTGGAGTTGGTTTAATAGCTTTGCTGCAGAGCTCATTGAGAATGTCTTTTGCTCTTGAATCCCCAAGATAGTGAAGAATCAGGCATAACTGCGCCATTGTATAAGGATGAAGTTTATCTTTGTTTTCGTAAATGTCCTCTATTGCACTGGTATTCTTTTCACCTGCGTATACAAGAGAATAAAGCATGAATACCTTTTGATTGTAATCCTGTACTGAACCAATTGCGCTTTTTAGAAATTTCTTACCCATTTCAAATTTTTCCTCATTGATGAGATAACCTGATTTTTTCACATGAGCAAGCCCAAACATCACATAACCACTTGTGTAGGGATTGCTTGCATCATTTGACCACCATCCCCATCCGCCATCCTGATTTTGATAGTGATAAAGTTTTACCAATCCATCACTCACTTTTTTTGGTAGCCGGGCAATCATTTCTTCAAACTTTTCTTTATCGCTGGCAAGAAAATCAAGATCTTCCTTCTTTATTCTTGACAAAGTATTGGCCACCTGCACAGCTGGTAAAAATCCACTGAGTGTTTGTTCAATACATCCATAAGGGTATTTGGCAAGTTCATCTAAACTGCTGAACAATCCAGAAATAAGAGATGGGTAAATATATGATTTTGCATCAATTGACGCTGGAATTGTACCTGCGGGCATGTAAAATGTATCTGTCCTGGTATCCTCGCATTGACCTGCAAAAACATATCTTTCATCAGCGCCATAGGAAAACACAGGAATTGTCAACTCCATAGCATCCTTGTAAGAAGATGTCTGAGCAAAAAGGGTAATAACGGCATTTTTCACTGAATTGACCTTTACTTTCCAATCGACCCTCGCTGATTTCCCATTTTCAATTTCGATGGTTTTTTCCTTTTCGTCAAGAATATCAAGTCCATCCGCTTTCATCTCGACAAAAATTTTCTGATTTTTGCCTGTGTAATTATGAATGACTCCTGAAATCAACATTCTATCGTCTTCAACCATAAATCTTGGCATTATCAAATTTGCAATCAAAGGTTTCGTGGTAATTACTTTATTAATCCCTGACCCAACTTTCGTATCAAAAGTAATGGCGCGAATTGTTGTTCTCCATGTGGTAAGATTATCAGGAAGATTAAACTGAATATCTGCTGTGCCAGTTGTATCCGTGAAAGCATACGGCAACCAGAAAGCCGTATCCTTGAAATTTCTTCTTATTTCCTCCTGAGCAAAATCCTTCCCTGCGCCGCCGTAGTACCAGCGACTGAAGGAATAAGAGGTTGAAACCCTGTTTGCCTTGCCACCATAGAAAAAGTCCTCAATTTTTGGAACAAGTTCGCCGGAAATTGCATAAATTGACTCGTCGACCACTCCCATTGAAAATTCAGCGGAAACGCCTTTTCCTTCTGAATCTGTGATTTTTATTCTATAGCGGGCGCTCTCCCGGGGCTGAAGACGGCTTTTTTCCGGGATAATTTCCACATTGAGAAATTTTTCTTTACATGCAATTTTCAATGGTTTGCTCGAAGAAATGAAGTTTTTGTTTTTTACGCCGCACACTGAAATATAGATATTTGGGACATATTCCTGCTTTACTGGTATCTCAATCAGTGCTGAATTTCCCTGCATTCTGATAAGTTTTGTTTCGAATAATTTTGTCCCTTCAATTGAAAACAACAGGTTCAAATCTTTATAAGAAGAGTTAATGAGAATCTTTGCAGTATCTCCAATTTCGTATTCTTTCTTGTCTGAAACAATCTCAATTTCCTTTCTTCCGTACCAGGATGAATAATAGTCCCTGCCTGCTATCCAGACATATCTTGTGGCAGAAATGATATTGTGAAACTGGTCAATTCCCCGAACATCAATCCTTATGTTACCTGTTGCTGATGGCTTCAGTTTTATCGTTGTTTTTTCTCCCTTAGAAACAAACTTTGTGGTCAGAAGCTCCTTGAAGGTCCACCTTTTTTTCTTCTGGTCGTATGTTTCCTGGCTTACAGAAATAGTGAATTGTTTTCCAATAACCGGACTATTATCCTCATAGTATCGCGCTGAAACAGCCAATGGTATCTCTTCGCCAGACGAATAAACATATTTATCTGTTGAAATAGAGATTTCAAAATTTCCTGGAACAATAAGCACCTTTGTACTTGATGTTATTTCTCTCCTGCTCAGGTCAGTCATTTTCACTTCAATTAAATAGGTTTCTTTCTGCTGGTATGACTTTTTTGTTGGAATTTCTAATAACATTGTCCCATTTTCGTCAGTTTTCAAATTACCTGAACAAACAAGGGACCCACGCCACCATCCTTCATATTCATATTCTCCATCATAATCTTCGAAATCATAATAATCGTATGCTGGCTTTGAATAAACCGCCCACATAATATCTGCATTTTTTACAGGTGCTCCAAAATAGTATTGTGCTGAAATAATTGCCTTAATTTTTTCTCCGGGAAGATACCTAATTTTGTCTGTCTTCACTTCTATGGAAAATTCCGGCTTTCTATACTCAAGAACCTTAAAAGCACACCTTCCGCTCAAAATGTCTTGCCCCTGCGTTTTGAACTCTATTGAGTAAGTGCCAAGCGGTGGCTCATCCGGGATTGTCCATTGACCAGAAATTGAACCAGTTTTTTGTGGCACCAAGGTTGTTTCATACACTGCGCTCCCATCTGGAGCAAGTATTTTTACCTGGCAACCTGTAATCTGCGCCATTTCATACTTATCGCCAGAATCAATCCTTGGAATTGCCTTAAAATAAATGGTATGCCCTGGTCTGTACACAGGTCTATCAGTGTAAGAATAAATCATTCTTTTATCATCTGATCCATAATAACCTTTAGTCACAGTGTCTGAAACTGCAAAGGATTTTCCTGAGATTATCAGAAATTTCTGGCTTTCATCAAATATAAACTGTCCATTGCTATCGGTTTTAATTTCCTGCTTCAGATTCCACAAATTATCAAAAACATAAACAGAAATATCTGCAAGAGCCACACCTTTTGAAATTGAAAAAACAGTAAAAACAGATTTATTATCACATGTTTTTGAAATAAAACCCACATCAGATACAAAAAATACCTGTCTTTGTGGCGGTAGCCCTTCAGGTGTAACTACACACACATACACGCCTTCTGGCAACATCCCTGCTGACATTCTTCTGTCATACAATTCTGTTAATGGGGTCTTGTAGGAAATATCAATTTTCTTGCTTAATACAGGCGCTTTGTTTGATATATCAGCAGACATTAAAATTGTTTTAATTGGGCGAGAAAAACCTTTCGATTTGTTTATCTCATTTAAAAGGTCAATCTCGTAAATGTTAATTGTAACAGAAGGGATTCTATACGCATTAAAATAAAATTTGACATTTTCACCAGGAGTAAAAAGCCATTGACTTGTGTTAAGATGAAAATATTTTGGTCTGAGTTTTATTTTTATCTCTCCAACGTCAACAGTTTCTTTTGCAACCACAGAAATGTTCCTTGCGCTTGCGTATTCATAACCCTGTGTGTAAACTCCGATGTCATATCTTCCAGGTACCAGATTCTCAATAAAAAATTTGCCTTTTGAATCTGTTTTTGAAGAACAATACCCTGGACCCGAACATTCAACCATCGCATTTTCAACAACTTTTCCTGTTTCAGCGTCAACAACAACTCCTTTAATTGTTCCTGCATAAGAAAGTGTAAAGTTGATACCTGCTGTCTCTTTGTTTTCTTCAACGACCACATTAGGCCTGTAATTTTTCACAAAGCCCTTTGCTTCCGCATAAATGTAGAAGTTTCCTGGTTCCAGCCCATCAATTTTGTAAAACCCTCTGTTATCCGTGATTGTAGATTTGTTGTTTCTCGTACAAACAATCCTTGCAGATTGAACGGGCTGCCCATCCGGGCCGTAAACAAAACCACTGATTGAACCAGGTTTTTTCAACACGATTTCATAATTGGCAATTCCATATTTCGGCTGGTTTACTTCAATGGTACCAAGACTACCATCACAAAAGTTTTTCTTTGACACTAAGATTCTGTAATACCCGGTTTCAAGACCCTCAATTTTGAATTTTCCGTATCTGTCAGACATCGTTGTTTTCACTGGCGTATTTTCAACCTGCCTGATTTTAAAAACCCGAACTTCAGCACCAATAACCCGTTTGTTATCTGTTGTTTTTACAATACCCGTAATCATATCGCAAAAACACACTGAAGCAAAAATAAGGATGCCAAGATAGATAAATTTTTTCATTTTTTCTCCTCTAAAAAAATTTGTGCTTTGAACTTAAATAGTTTTATTCCCTCCTTATCTTCGATACCTGCGTTTCTCAAACCTATCCTTAACGCATAATTAGAAGTTTTTGCTTCTTTCGGCAACACTATCCCCAATTTATCCTGCTTTTTAACAATCAAACCTTCTGTTTCTGGATTATAAAATTCTATGGACGGTATTTCAACTGGTTGCTGTGGTATTGTTATCTGTATTCTGATGTCCTTCAATTCCTGCTGGCTGATTGGTCTATATCTGGTATCATGCGCTGCTGCAATAATGGAAAAATGAATAAGATTTTCAGCAAATGTGTCTTCTAATGAAAAAGTTCCAGCACAACCCCTTGTCTGGTTTCCTTTTTTCAATGAAACAAATACTGGAATTTTTTCACCAAAAACATCTGGCAAATTTTTTCCCTCGATTGTTTCGCCAGATGTGAGGTACTTTTCAACTGCCTTCCTGCATAGAGAAATTGCAGTGTTTCCAATAAAACCAGGCAGTATCAGGTTTACAGAAAACAGTACAACGAAATCTTTTTTTATACAGCATAATTTGGATTTCATTTCTAATGGAAGTATACTATAAAAACCGTGTTTCACAAAAGGGCACAAGACATGAAAAAAACATCAATTCGTATAGCGTGTGGCCAGATTAATACCACTGTTGGCGACTTAACCGGTAACGCAGGGAAAATTGTCGATTTTATAAAAAGGGCGCAGGAACTCGGCGCCGACATCATCGCCTTTCCTGAACTTGCTATTACAGGATATCCTCCTGAAGACCTTCTGCTAAAACAATCGTTTATTGAAGATAACATCAAAACGTTGAAATTTATTGCAAGTCAAACTGATGAAATTATCGCAATCTTAGGTTTCGTTGATATGATAAAATCGAAAATTTTTAATGCTGCTGCTATCATTAACCAGAAAAAAATTAAAGCAGTCTATCACAAAATACTTCTTCCCAATTATGGGGTCTTTGATGAAGTGAGGTACTTCACACCCGGGGACACAGGTTCTGTTTTCAAAGTTCAAATACAAAATGGCCTCTGCATTTTCGGAGTTAGTATCTGTGAAGATATCTGGCACGATATCGGTCCAACACACAAGCAGGCAAAGTCAGGAGCATCATTTATTATCAATATCAATGCTTCCCCATATCACATGGAAAAAATCAAAGAAAGAGAAAAAATCGCAACTGGCATGGCTAAGAAAAACAATGTTTACATTGTTTACACAAATCTTGTGGGTGGGCAAGATGAACTTGTTTTTGATGGGCAGAGTTTTGTGGCCTCACCCGCAGGAAAAGTCATCTCCAGAGCGCAGGCGTTCAAGGAACAACTTCTGATCACAGATATTGAAGTGGAAGTGAGAAAGTTCAGAAATGATGCTGAACTGTACATGAAACCAAAAGAAAAAAAGCCAGTCCCTGCGTTTTTTGCAAAACATCTTTCAGTAGAAGATGAAGTATACCATGCGCTGATTCTTGGGTTAAGAGATTACGTTGAAAAAAACAGTTTCTCGAAGGTGGTCGTTGGAATCAGTGGAGGTATTGATTCTGCCCTTGTAACAACAATTGCTGTTGACGCTCTGGGAAAGGAAAAGGTCAAGGGCGTTTTTATGCCTTCTCGATTCACCTCACAACAATCTGAAATTGACGCAAAGAAACTTGCGGAAAATCTTGGCATTGAGCTGATGACAATCCCTATCGATGAAATTTTTGCATCGTACCTGCGAACACTTGAGAAATATTTTAAAGGCACAAAACCCGACATTACTGAAGAAAACATTCAGGCAAGAATCAGGGGAAACATTCTTATGGCTTTATCAAACAAATTCGGATACTTGGTGCTTACGACGGGCAATAAATCAGAAGTCAGCACAGGTTATGCAACATTGTATGGAGATATGGCTGGTGGTTTTGCTATTCTCAAAGATGTGCCGAAAACACTGGTCTATCGACTTGCAGAATACCGAAATCACAGTGGAAAAGTAATCCCAGATAGTATTATCAAAAAAGAACCAACAGCAGAACTCAAACCCAACCAGAAAGACACTGATACACTTCCACCCTATGAAATTCTTGATAAAATTCTGAAAATGTACGTTGAAGATAACAAGAGTATCACAGGTATTATTAAATCTGGATTTGAAGAAACGATGGTTAGAAAAATCGTAAGAATGGTTGATAAAAGTGAGTATAAAAGAAGACAGGCGCCACCAGGCATAAAAATTACCCCTCGTTCATTCGGGAAAGATAGAAGAATGCCTATTACAAATAAATATCAGGGTTAACCGATAAAAATTTTCTTTATCAAATTTTTTTGTGGATTTTCTTCACCCACATCTTTTAAGAATGACATATAACTTTTTTTCAAAATCATGCTGCCAATAATACACAAAATCCCTCCAAGCATCACTGTATTCTGAATGCCCATTGTTTTACCTAATAGTCCCGCAAGATATGAGCCAGCAGGTTGGGTGCCCATGAAAGCAATGGTATGAAAACTCATTACCCTACCCCGTTTCTCATCAGGAACAAGTGTCTGAATAATAATGTTTGCTGTGACGATTTGAAGAACCATGGCTGCGCCAACGATGACCAAAATCATTACAGCAAACCAGAAAGTTTTACAATGAGAAAATAGAATCAGACATACACCAAACACAAGTCCCGCAAAATAAATGACTTTACCAAGCCCTGCATGGGCGTGCCGCGAAGCAAGAAAAATCGCGCCAATAATTGCTCCAACTCCACCGCTTCCTACAAGAAACCCCAGTGTTCTGGCATTGCCGTGAAATACTTCCTTTGCAAACACAGGCATCAGTACTCCATAAAACATCCCAAATATACTGAAAAATGCCACATACAGGATTATCGTACGCACCGGTACAAATGTTTTCACATACCTGAAACCTTCCTGTAATTTTTTCATCACGTTTTCTGAACTCGGTACGGGATTACCAATTACAGTTTCTGGCGCACGCATCATCAAAAGAGCACCAATCACAGCAATGTAACTGATGGCATTGATAAGAAAACAAACACCTTCACCCACAGCAGCAATCAGCACTCCTGCTATGGAAGGACCGATTAACCGCGCACTGTTGACAAGGAAGGAATTCAAGGCAATCGCATTGGGAAGGTCTTCTTTTTTTTCTACGATGTTCACAACAAATGCCTGCCTTGCGGGAATGTCAAACGCATTGATTGCGCCCAGGACAAAAGAAAGGAAAAAAATATGATTAACTTTGATGCTGCCTGTAAGAGTCAGTATTGCAAGTGTAAATGCCTGTATCATTGCAGATGTTTGAGTTGTAAGAATAATTTTGAATCTGTTAATCCTGTCAGCAACATAACCACCAAAGATTGAAAACAAAAGAATGGGCAGTGTACCAAGGGCGCCTGCGATTCCAAGAATGTACGAAGAATGGCTTAACCTGTATACAAGCCATCCCACAGTCACTGTCTGAACCCAGGTGCCTATCAGAGAAATACCGTTTCCAAAGAAAAAAAGTCGATAATTACGATTACGCAAGGCCCTGAGAGTTGCTAAAAACGACACCCGCACCTCCAGAATATTAAATAATTTCTGAATTTTCGGTAATATATATCACATAATCACACTACTATCAACTCATTAAACGTTAGGAAAATTTTACAAGATAACTCCTTCTATAATTTTCGTGTATTGAATCTATGGTAATTTCATTTTCAGATTCCCATCGTGGGTGCAAATCACATCTGATTGGTCCTGTGATTTCGGGTATTGAATAAAATTTTTCCAGAATTATTTCTTTATCTTTCTGGGTGTCAAAAATTTTGAGATAACGATAGCCATCGATGGGATATGTGTCATAAAGAATGCGTTTTTTGTCCTTTGAAAACGAACAGTGACCGTCTCCTGTTTGTATTTTATCACTTATTTTCCTATATCTTCCTGCTTTATCCTCAACAAGATAAAATGCTCGTTGTCCCTGTATTTCAGCCCATACCACGATCTCTTTTCCATTCTTCCAGTCAAAATGGGAAATGAGATAAGAATCAATGAGGTCATAAATTTTCTGTCCTTCTATGTCAGATGTCATAAGTCTTGTTCTGTGAATTTGTTCAGGTTTTTCTTTCCACCTGTTGACGAAACAGAATCTTTTTGCGTCTCTGCTGAATAAGGTATGATTAAACCATCCATAAGAATTTGGAACTTCTTTTTCTCTTCTGAATTCAAGCATTTTTGAAAGTGGCACTATCAATTTGTTTTGGCCGGATTCTAAATCAATAAAATAGATGCCATCTTTTTCAGGCCATTTTTCATTTTCAAATCTGTCTCTAACTCCCTGATATCCGTATCCAGGTCTCCATTTGGCAAGTCTCGCAAAATTAAAACTCAAAGCGATCTTTTTGTCAGGATGAAAACAACTTACAGGTCTTTCCATTATTTTGCTCTTACCATTTCTTATGTTATAGATTTTTGAAAATAACTCTCCTTTTATCCCGACATTATAAATTATTTCTTCGTCTGACAACCATCCAAGCATACATCCTTGCTGAAAATTCCAGGCATATGTCCCATCTATCTTTTCATATTTTGATTTTTCAATTTCACCCACAAATATTTCCGCCATATCATTTTCAGCCGGCTCTCTAACCTGAAAATTGACTTTCAGAAATAGAAAGTGTTTTCCAGAAGGACTTATCTGTTTCTTATCGTAATAACCAAAAAAACATATGGCATTCTCAGGAGTTAACGGTTTTATTTCCATAGGCCTTTGGGTTGTTACAAGATTTTACCACATACACACAACAAGTCCAGAAAAACAATGCTGATTTTGACGCACTCAAAATAAACAGTAAAATATTTTAATGAAATTGATGACATATTTTCTGATTTTACTTTTGGGTTTTCTTATTGGTACTACAATTGGCGAGATATTATCACTATTGCTGCCAGAAAACCTTACAAATCTGCCATTTTTCGCACCTGGCATTCTATCAGGATTTGACACATTAAACTTAAATTTGAAGGTCATCAATGTTAACATCGGTATAAGAATTCTCTCAAACACTTTTTCCTGGCTTGGACTGCTGATTTCAACCACTATACTGCTTGTAAGAGAACTGGCTGGTTCAAAATAACTTTTCTGTGATGAAAAAGAAATTTTTTATCAAAACTTACGGATGCCAGATGAACTTTGCTGAATCTGAAAGATTGCAAAAATTGCTTATAAAATCTGGCTGGGAAAACACAGACGATATCAATAAAGCTGATGTGGTAATAGCCATTGGCTGTAGCATAAGACAGAAAGCAGAAAACAGAGTGCTTTCTTTTCTCAAAAGCAACAAACACCTGAAAAAAAATGGCGTCGTGCTGGGACTTCTTGGGTGTACAGCAAATCTTTATGGTGAAAAAATATTGAAACAGCTACCGTTTCTGGATATTGTGTGTGGACCAAATCATCTTGCCAGTATCCCTGATATTCTTACTGGTTGCACAGGCAAGGAAATTATTATCAGAACTGGCGAAAATAACAACCCTTTTGTTCAGTATATACCTTCTAAAAATGATGTCACGATGGATGTGCCTATTACAAAAGGGTGTAATAATTTTTGCTCATATTGTGTTGTTCCACTTGCAAGAGGAAAACTTAAAAGCAGAAAGCGAGAAGATATTTTGCGGGAGGTTAAATGTGCGGTTGAGAAAGGGATTAAGTCAGTAACACTTCTGGGACAGAATGTTAACGAATACGGAAAGGATCTTACAGATGGCTATGATTTCGCTGACCTTGTCCGCGAGATTGCAGAAATTGATGGTCTGTTAAGAATAGGATTTTTGACATCCCATCCAGAGGATACAGGAGAAAAAATTTTACAAACAATGGCTGAATGCCCAAAAGTTTTCAAGCATCTACACATACCACTTCAAAGTGGCTCCAACAAAATTTTAAAAGCAATGAATAGAAAGTATACAGTTGAAAAATTCCTTAAAGTCGTTGAAATGGCAAGAAATATGATGCCAGAAATTTCAATCACCTCTGATATTATGGTAGGATTTCCCGGAGAAACAGAGCAAGATTTCAGAAAAACCTGTGAAATAGTTGAAAAAACAAGATTTAATGAATTGTTTATCTTCAAATACTCACCAAGACCAATGACAAAGGCGTATGGAATGAAAGATGATACACCAAAAGAAGAAAAAGAACGAAGGCATAAAATAATACTTGACATGCAAAGAAAAATCAGCAACGAAATTCTGTCTTCCTTCACTGGAAAAACATGCCAGGTGCTGGCTGAAAAAATTAGCGTCAAAAATCCATTACAAATCATCGGGAAAAATATTCAGGGAATTCCTGTCGCATTTCAATGTAATAAAAACATTCTTGGGAAAATTGTAAAAGTCAAAATCATCAATCACCGGGAAGGGATTCTCTGCGGGTCAATATGTGAAGAAGACCTATTGCTGCAAGGCTTACAATACCAAGAGAAAACGCAAAAATAACTTTTTCTATCGGTATTTGCTCCTCCTTTATCCTGCCCTGTTTCAAAACTTCAATTGAACCAGCATGAATATCTGTATCGCCTGTGTGTTCCACACATCTTTTATGAAATACACCTGTAATTCTGACAACATCTCCCTCAACATCATACTTGCCAAGGAATTTAATTTTTTCTCTTGTATTCGAAGGGCACCAAACACCAATGGCAACATCTGCTTCAAGAACATTCACCCAGAAACCACCTTTACCCTCAATGATATCTCCCACAAGTTCGCCATCGACAGTCACAATTTTCCCATCAAACAAATCCGGATTGCTGACCAGGGCCGGAATACTCTGACCGTGACAAAAAGCAGTCATAGCCAACAAGACAACAAAAGCAATACTTTTGGTTTTCATCTTTTCACACTTTTTACGAGAAATCTTATCAGAATAAATATTGCAAAAAATTCAAGCCTTCCAGCCCACATTTCGAAAATATACCAGATCTTCAGAGGTACTGGCATCAATGGACTTGTAACTCCCACAGAAAGTCCAACATTTGCCGCAGCAGATACAGATTCAAAAAGGCCATGGATAAAACTGTATCCAAAAAAACTTGCAATTATGGCTCCTGAAAGATAAAGCAAAATAAAGCACATTGTAATAATCATTGCGGTTTTCACCATTGTGTCATCCACAGAAATTTCTCTTTGATGATGGAAAAATTCTTTTATGTAGGAACTTTCAGGGTAGGCAAGCCGACGAATTTCTCTTTTCACAGACTTATAAAATAGCCCTATTCTGAAAACCTTTATTCCACCGGAAGTGGAATTCATGCAACCGCCGATACCCATTGCTACAATCACTCCAAAAAGCGCAAGTTCTGGCCAGTTTGCCAGCTGTGAAGAATAAATATTCGAATAACCCACCCCTGTGTGCCCGGAAACAAGTTGATAGAAACTTGTTCTGAAGAAAGAAAAAACATCCGGAAAATCAGCAATGAGGCTGGAAAAACCAACAAGAACAATCAGGTAGGTAAAAAAAATCGTAAACATCAGTATTTTTACCTCAAAGTCCTCTCTCAATTCCTTAAATTTTCCTGTCCATACAGCATAATGAACCCCAAAACTTGTTGCTCCAAGAAGGATTATAATAATTGTCACAAGTTCAAATGCGGGGCTGTGGTAATAAAGAATATTAAGTGATTGCGGAGCAAAGCCAGCAGTATCCCAACCAGCCATAAAAATACATACCCCATGAAAAACAGCTCTGGGAAAAGGAACTCCGTGAAATAAAAGAATAATGGCAAGCAAACTGGAACAAATAATCAGATAGGTGAAACTTACCATCCAGATGAACTTTGCAGTGGTGATACTATTGGGAAGAATTTTATCGTCCCTTGCCTCTCCAATGTAGATTCTAAGCGCATCGCCTCCCCTGAAGAAAAAAACAAGTGCAACAAGAATAATTCCCTGGCCTCCGATAAAACACATTAAGTGTCTCCAGATATTGTGAGCATGAGACATATGGTCAAGGTCCTGCACCAAAACAAGACCTGTGGTTGCATAAGCACTCATTGACTCAAAACATGCATCAAGAAAACACGCGTAATGACCGCTTAAGTAAAGAGGAAGAGCAGAAAAACACATCGCCAGAAACCAGCTGGAAGCCACAATCGTCATCCCCTGCCGCCAGTTGATTTCCTGGGGAGATGGAGAAAAATAAAGAAGAATAGAACCAAAAGCAAGACAGGTAATGATTGAAATAAAAAAATCTATGACAGGGCTAAACTCATGACAGACCAATCCAACAAATACAGGGAAAAGTTGAACGATAGCAAAAGCAATGAAAATTTTTCCCAGATAATGACTGACAACAGAAATATCATCCCTGCTAAAATCAGGAATCATCTGTGGACTATCTCCGAAATAAACATGATAAAGCTAAGAATAAATGCCGAAATGGTAACAATCAATGGATATACCAGTTCAATAGATATACCAATAATGCCCTTTTTGAGCATGTTGAGATAACGCATTAACCTGATTTTCATATCACATTCTACCTATTAAAGCATTTAAAATTTCACCTTCGTCCTCAACTTTTGTCAGGGCAACAACTTCATCTCCCTGCTGAAAAACAAAGTCCCCATCAGGCACTATAAGATGTTCTTTTCTTAACACAGCCACAATTACTGCCTCTGCTGGAAGTTCAATTTCTTTCAAACGCTTTTTCACTATTGGCGCATCTTCGGGCAGGTCAATTCTGACAAGTGATAGTTGCCCTTTTTTGAAAGCACAGAGATTTATCATGTCTTCAAGAGAAACCTCTTCTTCTATAATTTTCGCGATGATTGCTGTACTATCTATTGCAATATCCACACCCAGCTGAAAAAATATCCTCTCATTCTTTGGGTCATTAACCCTGGCAACTGTTCTTTTTACCTCGAAAATATCCTTTGCAATCTGACATATTACAAGATTGTCCTCATCCTTGCCAGTAACCGCAGCAACAACATCTGCGTCCTTCACTCCTGCCTGAATAAGAATATCTGTCTGGCATCCATCTCCATTGATTATAAGAATATTTCTGTTTTCAGCCAGTTCATCAGTAATTCTTTTATCCTTTTCAATCAAAGAAACATAGTGTGTTCTTGCGAGTCGTTCAGCAAGAAAATAGCCAACTTTTCCTCCGCCAACAATAATGATTCTCATGTTATCTCCAGAATTTTCTTAATCCTTTGCATGGACTTCATTCGGGCAACTCCAATCACAAGGTCTCCCTCCTTCACAACATAACCATCATCAGGAATCACAGGTCCATCCTGTTTCACTACAACAACAACCTTGAATTCCTCAGGAATATTGAGGTCAGAAACTCGTGTGCCTGACTTTTTCCCGTTAATCAGGATTTCAAGAAAAGTGATATCCCCACTTTCAACAATGTAAGTGGTTGTGCCTTTTTCAATCAGTTTATCCCTTATAATGGCAGCAACCAATCTCTGTCCGCTAATTACATCATAACCAAGTTTTCTGTATATCTCATTCTTCACAGGATCTACGATTCTAATAATGCACTTGTTAATATTAAACATTTTCTTTGCTATCTGGCCAACAACAATATTAACATTATCATCGCTTGTCACTGCTGCAATACCATCGCATCTTTCAATTCCAGCATCCCTGAGAACATCAAGGTTAATACAATTTCCAGTAATAGTAATACCATTGAAAACCGGCTGCAATGCCTGAAAGCTTGAAGCATTCTTGTCAATCACAACAACATTGTGGTTTTCTGACAGAAATTTCGCAAGCTGACTTCCTACCTTTCCGCATCCAATTACAATAAAATACATGTGTTTTATTCCCCTTTTTGTGGTATTTTAATACAAAAATACCTGTCAATAAATAGTCCATGTTGTTTTTCCACCAGGTTCAATTACTTTTATTTCACCTACAATCCTATGCTTCATGGCAACCTCTTTCCATTTTTTCACGATTTTTTCAGTATCATCAAAACAAAAGGCAACCACTGATGGTCCAGCGCCACTTAAGCAACAACCAGCAGCACCAGATTGCATTGCAGAATCATAAAGAATTCTGAAGTGGGGATAAAATTTTTCCCTGTATATCTGATGAAGCCTATCCTGAGTCGCAATACCAAGCAGCTTTTTATCTTTTTCAATAAACGCCACAGGAACAAGACATGTCCTTGAAAGATTAAAAATTACGTCTGACATAGAAACAGTACCAGGAAGAATTTTTCTTGCCTGTTCTGTTGGAAATGCATCCTCTGTAATGAAAAATACAGCTGAAACACCTGAAGGAATATCAAATTGTTTACAAACAATTTCTCCATTGTTTTCTGCAATGACAACCAGTCCTCCGAGAAAGCTTGCGGCAATATCGTCAAGATGTCCTTCAATTTCTTTACCTATTTTCAAAACCTTGCTAAGAACCACTTTTTCTCCGGAAAAGATCAAACCCGCGATGATTCCTGCAAGAACCGCAGTACCACTGCTGCCCAAGCCCTTGCCAGCAGGAATCTTGTTGTCTATACTCAATTTTATAGCAGGGATATCTTTTCCAAGTAATTTACAAACCTTTTCAAAAGATTTATAACACAAATTATTTTTACTGCTGTCCACATCAGAAGACGAAACAAAAATGGAAAAATACTCTGAGTTTTCAAAAATGAATCTGTTAAAAAGTTTTATGCTAATACCCATACAGTCAAAACCACTACCCACATTTCCTATGCAACCGGGTACTGAAATAATAACCTTTTTTATTTTTTTCATGGGTTTGTTTTAGAAAAACATCAATCTTCGACGCGAATGACCTGCGTTTTTTGTTTTATGCAGGATAGTTTATTTATCGCAGATACTGCTTTTCTGATATTTCTTTCTATCGCTCTATGGGTCAGCATGACTATGGGTACTGCCCTGTCAGGATTCTCTCTTTTCTGGATCACTGAAGCGATACTGATATTATTTCTTCCGAGAACATCAGCAATTTTTGCCAGAACCCCGGGTCTGTCCAGTGCTGTAAAACGTAGGTAATATCTGGTTTCAAGATGATCTAATTGCTGAATCATCGTTTGTGGTTCAATAACAAATTTTTCTGGAAAATGCTCCTGAATTAGTAGTTTCTTGCTGATTTCAATAATATCAGAAACCACGGCACTTGACGCTGGCTTTCCGCCGGCGCCCTCACCATAAAGAAGGATTTTATTAAAAAGGTCCCCTTCAAGATAAACAGCATTGTACACGCCATTAACATCAGAAAGCATGTGACTTTGTGGAATCAGGGCAGGGTGTACCCTCAGGGAAACTGTATCATCCACTCGTTTTGCTATGGCAAGCAGTTTAATCCTGTAGCCAAGTTCAAGTGCAAACTCAATATCCTCTGGTGCCACGGTATCTATCCCTTCAATCAAAAAATCGTCATCTGAAATGGGACAATGAAATGCATAAGTAGAAATAATAGCGAGTTTTTGCGCACTATCTTTCCCTGAAATGTCAAGATACGGATTACTTTCAGCATAACCCATTTTTTTTGCAGAATCAAGAGCCAGTGAAAATGTTTGATGTTTTTCTGTCATGGATGAAAGTATGTAATTTGTCGTACCATTGAGAATGCCAATAATTGCTGTAATCCTGTTTGCCGCAAAACTTTCTCTGATTGTCTTTATAATAGGAATTGCGCCTGCAACACTTGCCTCAAACCCTAAATAGGTATTATTTTCATTTGCCACAGTCAGCAATTCCAAAAGTTTTTTTGATAGTAAAAACTTGTTTGCTGTGACCACTGCCTTTTTATTTTTTAAACTCTGGCTGATAATATCGTAGGCAGGCTGAAATTTTCCCACCAGTTCAACGACAATATCAATATCAGAATCGTTCACAACTTCCTGATAGTCGGATGTTCTAACATTCTTCGGAGGAACCCATGTTCTTTTTGTTTTCCAATCAATATCACAAATTTTTTTTATTTCAAACTCTATTCCTGTGTACCTTTTAAAAAGGTCCTTCTTCTCATGCAAAATCAATGCCGTGCTGCTGCCAACAGTTCCAAATCCTATAATACCAACATTGATTTTCTTGTTCATAATCAGCGGTAAAGACCGACGGGTTGAAAACTTCTTCCAATAGAGGAAAAATATCCATCACTCTGCTTTTGTAGCAATGCATTTTCGCGTTCTTTATCCGGAATCGCCCTGCCAAGCGCAGCAATTGCCTTTGCCCTCTTCAGATATGTCTTTGACAATAAGTAATTAATTTCAGGACTATCACCACTGTTCACTTTGCTTGAAGTATTTTCAGCAAGGTCCAGGAGTACCAAGTACTCATTCTGAAAACTTTTTTTCCATAATTTGTCCCATCTTTTTGCAATTTCAGGATATCTTGGAATCTTCTTCAATCTGTTTCTGACATAAAGATAAGCGTACGGGTCATTTATTTTTTCAAGTCGTGAAAGTTCTGCCATAGCCATTGCAAGATTCATTTCTTTCAAAATTTTTTCAATTTCATCAGTGGAAAACTTATATGCAAGTGCAAGTTCTCTGGCCTTTTCAGCAAGTTGTCTGACACCAGCATAATCCTTTTTAGCCAGCGCCTGTCTCATCTGTGATAGAAGATCTTCAAATTTCTGTTTCGCCTCTTCAAGTTCTTTGCGTTTTTGCTCCTCTGCCAGTTGTTGTTTTCTCAATTGCTCCTCTTTCGCCTTCTGCTCAGCAAGTTGCTTTTGATATGCCTGATACCTGTTATAACCAATATATGCACCGCCTGCAAGAATAAGCAATGCGATTATTAAAATCAATTTCCCTGAAGATTTTTTCCCTGATTTTTTATTCTTACCCATAAAATTATTATACAGAAAGAAGTCCTATAAGGTCAAATAATGCTTGCTTTTCAAAACTTTTCATCAGGGTTTTTCAGAATACGATGAAATTCTTTTAATGTATCAAGTAAGTACGTATAATGTCCAGCCATGATTTCCTTCATAACAAAACTGCCTATGATAATGCCATCGGCACATGTTTTCAAACGAAGAATTTGCTGTCTGTTTGAAATTCCAAATCCAACAGCCACAGGTATTGTGGCCTGGTCTCGCAATCGAGCCACATCCTGGTACGTTTCTTCCGGCAAAAAATCTCTTGTTCCAGTCACGCCGTACACAGCAATGTAATAAATAAAGCCCGTTGCCACCTTAAGAATTTTTTTCCTTCTTTCTGAAGATGTTGTTGAACTGATAAATAGAATCTGGTCAATACTGAATTTTTTCAATTGTGCCCTAAACTGCGCAGATTCCTCAAAAGGCAAATCAGGAATAATAGCGCCAGAAACATTAGTTTCCGCGCAATCGCGTGCAAACTTTTCAAGCCCATATTGATATACTGGATTATAATAACTCATCAAAAGATATGGAATTGATAATTTTGATTTCAACCTGTCACACAAATTGAAAATTGACTCCAGATTCACTTTGTTCTCAAGAGCCTTCTGGGAACATGCCTGGATAACTGGACCATCAGCAACAGGGTCAGAAAAGGGAACTCCAATCTCTATAAAATCAACTCCTACTTCCTGTAATCTTTGAACAAAATCTTCTGTAAAATTGATATCCGGATATCCTGCTGTAACATAGATAATCAACCCTGCTCGCTTTTCCTGCGCAAGCAATTTAAACTTCTGTTTAATGCTCACAGTTGAACTCCTTCAATTCTTGCAACCTCATTAACATCCTTGTCTCCCCTTCCAGATAAACATACAACCACAATATCGTCTGGGTTAAATCGTTTTTTATTTTCCACCAGATATGCGATGGCATGAGCTGATTCAAGAGCAGGTATGATACCCTCTTTTTCACTCAGAACGTGAAATGCATTAAGAACCTGCTGGTCATTCACAGCATAATACTCTGCCCTTTTCGTGTCCTTGTAAAAACTATGCTCTGGTCCTGTTCCCGGATAATCAAGTCCTGCAGAAATAGAATGGGTTGGATGGATCTGACCATTTTTATCCTGAAGCACATAACTGAAACTGCCATGTAATATTCCTGGGGTGCCCTTGCACAGTGTCGCGGAATGATAATCTGTATCAAGTCCTTTTCCTGCGGCTTCGACGCCAATAAATTTTACATTTTTATCATTATAAAATGGATGAAAAAGACCAATACTGTTGCTTCCTCCACCAACACACGCAACCAGGTAATCTGGAAGTCGTTTCTCCATCTTTAAAATCTGACGCCTTGTCTCTTTTCCAATCACTGATTGAAAATCCCTGACCATCACTGGAAACGGGTGAAAACCAACAACGCTGCCAATAACATAATGGGTCGTTTTAAAATTTGATATCCAGTCCCTCAATGCTTCATTGATTGCATCTTTAAGTGTACGGCTACCAGAACTTACGCAATTGACCCTTGCACCCAGAAGCCGCATCCTGTAAACATTGAGGGCTTGTCTCTGCATATCAATTTCTCCCATGTATATTTCGCATTCAAGTTTGAAAAGCGCAGCTGCTGTTGCTGTCGCTACGCCATGTTGACCTGCTCCTGTTTCAGCAATCACCCGCGTTTTCCCCATTTTCTTTGCAAGAAGAACCTGACCGATGGTATTGTTAATTTTGTGGGCACCCGTAAATGCAAGATCTTCCCTCTTCAAAAATACCTTACAACCAATCTCCTTTGAAAAATTTTCAGCATAATAAAGGGAAGTAGGTCTTCCAGCATAATTTCGCAGGTAGTAATCAAGCTCTTTATGAAATTGCCTGCTTGTGCCGGTCGTGAAATATGCATACTCAAGTTCTGCAATTGGAGCCATCAACGTCTCAGGAGCAAATTTTCCACCATAAATACCGAACCTTCCTTTTTTATCAGGTAATTTCGCCATTGACTGACCTTTTGGTTTTTCCAAGCAATTGTTTCACCTTTTCAATATCCTTGATGCCTGGCGCTTTCTCCACACCTGATGCGACGTCAATTCCATATACGTTGATTCTGGCAATAAGTTTTTCCACATTTTCCGGAGTTATTCCACCCGCGATGAACGATTTTTGTGCAACCGGTTGCAACATCTGTAGCACTGTCCAGTCAAATGGTTTTCCAGTGCCACCAGGACTTGCAGAATCAAAAGAATCAAAAAGATAATAGTCAGCGTCAAAATCACTCAAGTTTGCAGGAACTATTTCCTTAACCCTGAAAACCTGTATAATCATTTGGTCAGGAAACAATTTCCTTACTCTGTTGCAGAACTCTGGTCTCTCACTACCATGTATTTGAATTCCGTATAAATTGCACCTGTCAACAATCATTTTTATATAATCTAAATCCTGTTCCACAAATATACCTACGGGCTTTGCCCTTTTTAAGATGGAAATGATATCTCTTGCCTTTTCGGGAAGTATATACCTTTTGCTCAATCTGTAAAAGTTAAAACCAAGATAGTCAACACCAAGAGCATCACACTGCTGTGCATCTTTCTTTTGAGTAATTCCGCAGATTTTAACCTTCATTCAATTTTGGGTAGTTTCTCAAGAGACTCACGTATTTTTTCTTCAGGATATTCATAATCTTGCAATTTCCCGGTTAAATATGCATCATATGCAGAAAGATCGAAATGCCCGTGCCCGCTAAAGTTAAACACAATGCATTTTTCTTCACCGGTTTCAGCACATTTTCTTGCCTCATCAATCACGACTCTAATTGCATGCGATGTTTCTGGCGCAGGAATGAATCCCTCGGTTCTGGCAAAAATTACAGCTGCCTCAAATGCCTTTGTCTGTGCCACTGCCTCTGCCCTCACAATCTTTTTGTTCACCAGCATGCTCACAATTGGAGCAAGTCCATGGTATCTGAGCCCGCCAGCATGAATACCAGGTGGCATAAAATCGTGACCGAGTGTAAGCATCTTCAGTAGTGGAGTCAAACCTGAAGTATCGCCATAATCGTATCTGTAAGGACCTTTTGTCATTGTTGGACACGCAGTTGGCTCAACCCCAATTACATCAACATTGCTTTTTCCCTTGATTTTATCCTTTACAAATGGAAGCACAAGTCCAGCAAAGTTGCTACCTCCACCCACACAACCTACGAGAACATCAGGCTTTTCACCAACCAAAGCAAGTTGTTTTTGTGTTTCAAGACCAACAATTGTCTGATGAAGAAGTACGTGATTCAAAACACTGCCCAAACTATATTTGCTATCTTTGCTGCTGATTGTATCTTCAATCGCTTCAGAAATTGCAATACCAAGACTTCCTGGATTCTCTGGATTTTCTTTCAATAGTTTCCTTCCATAGTTGGTCTTGTCGCTTGGAGACGGATATATTTTTGCATTCCATGTTTGCATCATAATTCTTCTGTACGGTTTTTGCTGATAACTGATCTTCACCATATACACCACACATTCAAGATCAAAAAGATTACAAGCAAACGCAAGAGCGCTTCCCCATTGGCCTGCACCTGTCTCAGTGCACAATCTTTTCACACCTTCCTTTTTGTTATAGTATGCCTGGGCAACTGCGGTATTTGGTTTATGACTCCCTGGAGGGCTGACACTTTCATTCTTAAAATAAATTCTTGCTGGTGTTTTTAAATATTTTTCAAGAGCCACTGCTCTGTGCAAAGGCGTAGGTCTCCACATCGCATAAACTTTTCTTATTTCTTCTGGAATTTCAATCCATGGCTCGGTTGACATTTCCTGTTGAAGCAATGACATTGGAAAAATTTTTGCAAGAACAGATGGCTCAACAGGTTTACCTGTGGCCGGGTCAAGAGGTGGCGGAAGTTGTTCAGGAAGATCAGGTAGTACATTATACCATGCTACAGGCATTTCCTTTTCACTCAATAAAATTTTTCTATCATCCATAACACATCTCCTTTAAAAGGTTTTTCAAAGCCATTCCTGGTGACTTTGCCTTTAAAAAATAACTTCCAATCAGTGCACCATTGGCACCGGCATTAAACAAATTCACTAAGGTTTTAGCATCATTAATGCCACTTTCTGCAATAACAGGTATTTTAACGCCTTTAAGCAGCGAAAGCAAATAAATCATATCATTAAGATCAATTCGTAAACTGTCAAGGTCACGACTATTAATGCCAATCATTACTCCATTATTAATTGATGTAAGGTCAAAAAATCTTTGTATTTCTTTTTCAGTGTGCAACTCAATAAGAACTTCAAGATTCAGATGTCTTGCGAGATTAAGTAGAGAGATAAATTGTTCATCTGATAGTATCCGGAGAATTAAAAGAATACAATCAGCGCCATACATTTTTGCCTCATAAATCTGATAAGGGTCAATGAAAAAGTCCTTTGCGACAACAGGAACATTCACTGCATCTTTCACATATTGCAAATGTCGCACATGTCCAAGAAAAAATCTCTCTTCAGTCAGCACAGAAATTGCCGAAGCGCCGCCTTTTTCATAGGATGCTGCTATTTTAGAAGGGCTGTATCTTTTTCTGAAAATTCCACCTGATGGCGATGCTTTTTTTGTTTCAGCAATAATAATAAATGGCCGTTGCTTAGTTTTTTCAATAATAGACCTGCATAAAACAGGATGAACTTTTTGTTTCAAAACATCCAGCGGCATAAATAATTTTTTCTGTCCGACCAGATTCTTTTTGTGTTCAAGGATTTTTTTTAACATCTTCCTTTTCTTTCTGAAGATTCAGAATAAATCTTTCTGCGACATACCTCATTTCAGGAAACTTCTTTTTTATTTCCTGCCATTGTTTTATTGCGTCATCAATTCTTCCAAGTTTTTCAAGAGCATGGGCTCTTGTATTTTCAACATATGCAGGATGCTCATACTGAATTGCTTTATCAAGGTATGCGATGGCGTTCTCAAATTCTCCGCTGATATAGTAAATCCATCCAAGTTCCCAGTAAAGCCTATAAGAATTAGGATTATGACTTAGCCCTTCTTTGAGAAATTCCATCCCCTTCTGTTTAATTTTTTCATTGTCAGGAAACCTTTTCATCGGAGCAATACAGTAAATTAAAAACCAACCTCCTGTTGCCCATGCCTCCTGGTCCTCAGGGTCAAGCCGCACAACAAGATGAAACAATGGAAATATCTTTTCATATCGACCAGAGTGCCATAACTGATCGATTTTTAAATTGATGATGTTAATCACAGGGTCCCGCTGATTCGTTATGTCAAGAAGCTGGACTGCAACCTGTTCAGGTTGAGTGTGGGCAATCAACGGCAAAAAAAAGACAATCAGGAAATATCTAATTTTCCTTTGACAGTGCAATAATTTTTTCAAGATGCCCAGTACAATATCCACTATCAATAACCTCCTGTGCCATTTTCATTCCGTCAACAACATTACCCGTAATGCCAGCAAGGTACAACAATGCCCCTGTATTCAAAAGTACAGAATCTCTTTTTGCACCCTTCATCTTCCCACTAACAATTTCCCTGAGTATTTCAGCATTTTCCTCAGGACTACCTCCTTCAAGTTCCTTTAATGATGCCCTTTTTAAACCAAATTCTTCTGGCTCAATAGTAAAAGTTTTTCTTGTTGTTCCAATTTCCACAACAGTGGTTTTTCCAGTGATTGAAATTTCGTCTGTTCCATCTTCTCCATAGAAAATCCATGCCCTTTTTACATTAAAACTTGAAAGAACATCAGGGACAATATCAAGAAGAGTTTTATTACCAACGCCAAGAATTTGAATATTAGCTCCTGCTGGATTGCACAGTGGTCCAAGAATATTGAAAATGGTTCTGAATCCAAGTTCCTTTCTCACAGCAGCAACATTCTTCATGGCAGGATGGTATAAAGGAGCAAAAAGAAAAGTAAAATTTACTTTTTCCAGCATCATCTCTGCTTTTTCAGGCAATATCTCAATATTCATACCAAGTTTCTCAAGAACATCAGCGCTTCCACTTTTACTTGATATCGCTCTATTACCATGTTTTGCTACCTTTACGCCACAGGCAGAACCTACAATTGCAGCAGCAGTGGAAATATTAAATGTACCAGTATGGTCTCCACCAGTGCCACAGGTATCTGCAACAGTTCCCCTGGTTTTCACCTTCAAACATTTTTCACGCATTGCATCAGCTGCGCCGCCAACAATATCAGTGGTTTCTTCTGACATTCTTAAAGCAGTAAGAAAACTTGCCATCTTAACAGGTGATACATTTCCACTCATAATCTGACGGAAAATTTCAGCAGATTCAATCCTGGTAATTTGTGCACCAGAAACAACCTTGAATAATATTTCGTCTATATTCATAGTTGAAGAAAATTTTTCAAAATCTTTTTACCCTGGTCTGTAAGAACAGATTCAGGATGAAACTGGACACCAAAAATACTGTATTTTCTATGGCAGATACCCATAATTTCGCCATCATCGCTCCACGCTGTGATTGCAAGAACATCTGGTAAAGTTTTCTTTTCAATAACAAGAGAATGATACCTGGTAGCAGAAAAGGGATTTACTACATTTTTAAAAATATTTTCGGCCCTATGATAAATGAGAGATGTCTTACCGTGCATCAAATACCTTGCTCCTGTGATTGTTCCACCATATAGGTATCCAATACACTGATGGCCAAGACAAACACCAAGAATCGCTTTTTTGCCTTCAAATTCCTTGATCAATTCAACTGATATTCCTGCGTTTTCAGGTCTACCAGGTCCTGGTGATATCACAATTTTGTCAAATTTCATTCTTTTGATTTTTTCAACTGAAATCTGATCATTCCTGAAAATTTCTATTTTGCATCCCAGTTCGCCAAAATACTGCACAAGATTATAGGTGAAAGAATCATAATTATCAATCATCAGTATTCTCTGCATTTTTCCCCCTATATTTATTATGCCTGAAAACCCGTGTAATGACAAACTTAAATTAACAGCGGTCTACTGACCACCTGTATGTATTCTCAATCAACCTTAATGCATCATTTTCTGTTTTGCAACATGTTGATATGAAAAGTCCACGGGCACTAAGATGTTCCAGGGCAGTTTTTACTTCGCTTGAACGAACTGTTATGTAGAGATTTTTTCCGGCTTTTTGCACCTTTTTCAATACATCCATAAAATAAAGAGGTGATGGTTTCCCTGTACCCGGCAAAATTTGAATTGCCTGCAATTTGGGAAGTTCAAGCAGAGCATCAAGATGGTTAAAATTACCTGTTCCATCGACATGATAAACAGTATAGTCAAGAAACTCCACCTGTTTTTTTATTGCTGGTAAAAAAATTTCTCTGAACATTGACGGAGAGATGTTATAAGCAAAATCGTTCTGAGAAGCATAAAATTTTCCTGGCGCCCATAGTGGGAACCAGCAGGTAGACCCTTCATTCACTTCTTTTATTATGTTGTAGAGTTTTTCATAGTGTCTGCACCACATTTCCATTAAATAATTTTCCGCCTGTTGTACTCTTTCAGGTCTTTCAATACAATCAAAAAGAAGTTTTTCGGTTCCTCTTAAAGCAGCAAGCGTATCTCCACAACCACCAAAGGCACCTATTGAAACAAGACATTTCCCTTTTGCTTCTTTAACTCCCCTTTCTAATAGTTTAATCGAAAATTTGTAATCAGGATGACTTTCATCTATTTCAAGGTGTTCGAAATTCAGGTCTTCCTGTTTCAGAATCGGTTCCCACCAGCCAGTTTGCATATCAAGATGCACCTTACAACCAAGAAATGTAGGAATTGCAGTATGGCCCGGATATCCGCCATTCCAGATTGGAAGTGCTTCTGCCCCAAAAAAAGTATGGGAAAAATAATAGTGATTTACCTGACTGATATAATCAAGGTTGTACCACTTTTGATAAATACTTTCTGGCTCTGGCGGCACAGGGATATCTGGTGGATCCTTTTTAGGAGCATACACCGCAATTGCGCATCTTCCAAAATACTCGTGAGCCCACCATTTTCTGTAATTTTCCTTTGTCTCTTGCCAATCAGGTTTATATAAAAGAGACATATCACTTTTCTATAATCAATACATCTGCTGCACCAATCGAAGGCATTTTTATTGATATGTGCGAATCACTTACTGAAAACTTCAATCCATCTGGATAAAAACATGACCATACCTTTCTGGGAGTGAAATTCAAAGAATTTACACTGATTGAAATGTTCTTTATTGAATCGTTTTCAGTAAGATTTACCAGCGGTATCACAGTACTGTTTTCTGATACCAATCTACCTGACACAATTCCTTTTTTGTCTACAATAACATCTGGAAGTATTCTGTTTTCCCTTAGAGGAAGCAAAATTAAATCTTCTGCAACAGGGTCACATTTTACTGGTTCAAAATTTCCTGCTCCAAAATGACAAAATTTCTGGTCTATACCACCTTTTCCACATGGCAATACTTTTAGCCCATACTGGATATAACTCTGACCAGGAAATGTTCCACCATAGTATGCCAGACCAGCACCAGTTTTTTTCTTAATCCATGCTGGCATACCATCTGAACAGTATCTTGCAATGACTTCGGCGTCAGGAGCAACTTCAAATACTTCTTTGCTGCAAAGGACTTTTGATGTTCTGTTATTAAACATAATATAGCCTAGTGGTGATTGGAACAATAGTTCAAGTTTGGCTCTCAATGGTCCTTTATACTTCTGGTAAGAAAGTTGATTCCCTCTGCCAAATGTTTCGTCAAGAACATTCAGTGGTTGATCAAACTCGTCCTTTCGCGCAGAACCAGCAGTTGCAAATACTATTCCACCATTTTTTACCCATGTGTTAATTCTTTCTGCTGCTTGCTTTTCAATATTCTGACATGCAATGTAAAGCACTCTGTATTTATCAAGTAATCCTTCTTTTATATCGTTTTCAGTAGTGAAGTCAACCCTGTAACCGGCTTTTCTCAATGCATACCAGATATTCTTTCGTTCCTCCTGAAACACATTCGTTGCATCAGAACCTGGCTTTATATCCCACTGAGATTTGCCTTCAATTTCCCACACATCACTCGCCTTGCTCAATAACATTGCAACAGGTGTATCCTCTGGTCTTCCTGGTAATAGATAATCCTCAATAAGTCCTGCCATGCCAGAAATTTTTCTTATAGTTTTGAATGTTGGTAATCCTGCCCGATAGGCAATGTAATTCTCTGTCATATAGGCATCAAAACCTGCGCTGAAAAAGTCAAGGTCTTTTACATTATTTGCCCAGAGAAGCACTGCATTTTTCAAAAGCAAGTCAGGTGGACATCCCGGATAATGTGGCATACAATAAAATTGCATTGGTGTATCGTGATAACTTGCTCCTTTTCTTAGATAAGAAGCAAGAAAATCAATAACAAGTGCTGATGCCTCTGGCATACAATAAGTATAGTCCTCACTCCATGCCAAACTCATAGCACCCCTTTTAAATGCCTCAATAAAAGATTGCTGATGGACCCAGTAAAAAGGATGCATGCCGCCAAGATTTGCAGAAGTATGAAGATGCTCTCCCAATTCCTTTTTCAATTGCTTTGTTTTTTCGGCAAAGTCCCTTATTCCAAGCTCTTCCTGAAACAACACGCTATACCAGTAAAGTTTTTTCATTGTTTGAGATATTGATGCTGTGTCTTTTTTCTCAGAAACCACTCCTATCTGAACTGCTATCTCGGTTGATGGAGAGTTGACTGGTTTCACACTTTCCCATGACTGGCAACCTAAACTTTCTGGTGTTTCTCCAAGTTTTTTCACAAAATCGCGAAATTGTTCTACCATTTTCGGGTCATCTGCTTTTAAAACAGGCAACCCAATTTCATCGCCAAAGGAAAGATAATAAAAATACGGTTCAAGATGCTTTTCTTTTATCATTTTCACCACATTTGGTATATCCTGAGAATGGTGATATGAATACGATTTTTCAATAACACCACCCTTATCTTTCCACCAATCAATAACCTTTCTTGCCTCGTATCCATCATTTACATAACCAATGGTATTGATACCAAGGGCATGTCTGAATGCCTGTTCAATTTCAAACCCCCAGCGAGAATTGGGTTGGTCGGTCACTCTACCTGTATATGCAAATAATCGTAATCTTTTGGGAATTGGCCCGATTCTTTTTTCTTTATTCAATTGTATTGTAATTTCTCTGAAAATGTCTGAAATTTTTTTCGTGTATGCAAGACCTTCCTTTATATAAAGGTCTGGCTGAACAAGTACTGTTAATTCTTCTTCATCCGGACCTATTTCAAATGATTTCAGAATCTTCTTTTCATCTGGCTCAAGTGCAATATCAACCGCAAAACGCGCTTTTTTTACTGAATCATCAGTACTTATTGCCTTAAAAGTATAGGGAGATGTGCTTTCAACATTCATTGTTGGGCCAAGGTCATACCATACACTTGCTTTACCCGGTTGAACTGGCTCTGGCCAATCACCTGTAAATTTCATTCCTTCTTTTACCAGTGGTCTACCTTTTTCATCATAAAATCTTACAAGGTCCCTGTACATTGGACTATAAAAATCAGGGTATCTGTGATTCCAGTGATTCCATGTCACTTTGATTGGCGCGGTAGAAAGGTTTCTGAATCTGAAATACACATGATTTTCCCTTCTTAATTCATCAAGCAGAGGATATCTTGAATATTTTGGAGCAGAAATTTCTGATAAGTCATTTGTTATCATCACGGCATCAATACTGCGAACACCTGCTGGTTCAGGGTTATAGGTTTTTGAAATAATGAGGGTATATTTGCCTTCTGTCAGTTCAACCTTGTAACCTTCTGCTGCATCATGGTCAATTCCCCATGGCCAGTAAAGAGAACCCCTGAGAAGTTTATTTGTAAAACAAAAATGCTTCTCGGATGTTAAAAGTCCATAGACTTTGTCAAATACGACATTGCCGGAAGTATCAACAAGTTTTACCCGAAATGCATAATTAAAAAGCGGCGGACATTCATATTTCACCCAGATTTTATAGGTATCTGCCTGCGGAATTTCAATAGTTTTTGAAATCTCAGCATTGCCGTCCTTTTCATCAGTCATTGCGGTTTTAAGCCTGCTTGCCCAGACACCACCAAATGTCATATTCTGATAAAGGTCACGTCCCCACTGTCCAATATTCCATGTTTTTCCTGGACCAGAATTTTTCTGATTAACACCAGTCATGTCTTCTGCTTCAACAATAATGCGAACACTCTTTTTGTCCTGTCCGCGAGCACCAACTGCTACCATTAAGACAAGCACAGCCGCCAGGGAAATAAACCTTTTCATCCTTGCTCCTTTTTAAATCACATCTATCTTCTTTGCATTCTCATAAGCAAGCATGAGTGCCTTTGCTTTATTTATTGTTTCAATATACTCCCTTTCTGGAACAGAATCAGCCACAATTCCTGCTCCTGCCTGAATATAAATTTTATCGGTTGAGCCAAACATTGTACGAATTGTGATGCAAAAGTCCATATCCGAATGGAAACCAAAATATCCCACTGCTCCTGCATAGACACCCCGTCGATTTTTCTCAAGTTCCTCAATAATTTCCATAGCCCTGATTTTTGGCGCACCACTGACAGTACCAGCAGGGAAACATGCCCTGACAAGGTCAAATTGATTTTTCCCTTTTGCGAGTTTTCCAACAATATTTGTCACCAGATGCATCACATGGGAATATTTCTCAACAAACATCAGATCAGTCACTCGAACTGAGCCAAACCTGCAAACCCTTCCAAGATCATTTCTTCCAAGGTCAACAAGCATAATATGTTCTGCAATTTCTTTTGTGTCTTTTTTCAGTTCTTCAGCAAGTTTCTCATCTTCTGCATCATCCCTACCTCTGGGTCTTGTACCAGCAATTGGTCTTAAAAGGGCTTCAGGACCATTACACCTGACAAGAATTTCAGGAGAAGACCCAACAAGGTAGATATTCGAAAAATTCAAATAAAACATATACGGCGAAGGATTGATTGAACGCAAACTTCTGTACGCTGATAGAGGATCAACATCAATTTTTCTTTCCCACCTCTGGGAAAGAACGACCTGGATGATGTCACCCGCCCTGATATATTTTTTTGCTTTCGAAACTGCTGACTCAAATTCATCCTGCCTGTAATTTGAAATAAATGTTCCACCATCAATATTAGAATGATTTTTGGCATAAGGAATTGGGGTTTTTATCATTGAAATAATGGACTCAATTTTCTCACACGAATTTCTGTACGCATTCTTAAGGGATTCTCTTTTTCTTATTCTTACGTTGCTGATGACCTGAATTTTTCTCTTAAGGTGGTCAAAAACAACCAGGTCAAAACACATCTGAAAATAGAGTTCAGGGAACAAAGAATCCGCAGGAAGAATTTCAGGAAGTTTTTCTATAAATCTTACATAGTCATAGGAAATGTATCCCACTGCTCCGCCTGAAAACGCAGGAAGTCGCGCATCTTCAGGTTGTTTGTAATAACTGACGATTTTCTCAAGTTCCAGAAGAGGGTCATCTGCAGTCATCTTCCTGATTGTGCCATTTTCATCCAAAAATTCAACAGTATTTCCGATGCTTTTAAATAATTCCCTTGGCTGAATGCCAATAAATGAATATCTACCAAGTTTTCCACCCTGCTCAACACTTTCAAGAAGAAAATTTGTCTCTGAGTCAGAGGTCAGCTTCATAAACACACCAACAGGTGTTTCAAGGTCAGCAAGAAATTCAGTCCAGACAGGAATTAAATTGTAATTACCCGCCAGTGCTTCAAATTCTGAAAAATTCGGATAAATTTCCATGATTATTCCAATTTTCAAAAATGATTTGTTATAACTTTATCACATTCGAGAAGTACAATCAACAGGATGCATAGGTTAAGTTTAACGGTGACACTGTCGTGTTAAATGTGAAATTTTAATATGAATTATTTTTCCATCTATTGCCCAATTGCTTTTGTTTCACAATGAAGTCAGTCCCAGGGACGGGAACCATTGACCACTGAACCATCATACGCATCTATATCTACTTCAAATTGTGCTCCAACTTTTGTTTCAGGATTCTGATAATATAAAGTTATTACCCAGCATAACCTCGTCGCAGGATTCCATTTGTGCGATTTTTCATATGCCTCTGGCTGCATATATTGCCGATTGAACGCATCTTCCCGAATATTCACTATCTCAAGATATGGCGCCTTCACTTCAATGGGTTTACATCCTATTAAAGATGCATATCGCTGACTCTCTTGCTTAATCTGTCTTGATTTGCCTTTGAGAGTGCTTTTTATTCCTCTGTAGATTTTGTCATCTAACTGACTTATTGCGGTTTCTGTGCTGATGGAGTCAAGCAATTGTACCCAGTCCTTTATCTCTCTGTCTGCTATCTCTATCGCTTTTTGTCTTGCCTGCTCTGCGCTTATCTTGACTTCTACTGTCGGCGGAAGATCACTTCTATACTTTTTCATATAGACCGCGAACGTTCCTGTATCTGCATATAGACTTATTGCCACAAAATTTTGACGAATGGGGTATCCCTTATAGGTCCTTTGCCAGCTATAGCCCACTTCACATGTCGGGCGTATTAATGAACCGATAGCAGGAAAATTGGTGATTTCAATATCGGGTAGATTTTCTCCTGTTATCAACTTATAATACCTCGCAAGTTTTTTTTTGCAGGTTTCCTTGTCCAGAGAGAAAATTACTTTTTTCCCAGCGGCGTCTGCGTCTTGTTTAATATGACCCTGATAGTAATTATAAATACCTATTAACTCACCAGTTGTAGCATCAAAAGTCAACTTGAGACCTTTTCCTTCTACATCCACAACTTTTTGCTGAAACATACCGTCGCCGATATATCTGTAAATTTTCACAGGATCAGTGTTGATTCCCTGGAGCCCAAGTATGTCAACCCACTTGGCGTGTTCTTTAAGTACATCCTGATCTGTTAAGCCAAACAATCCGTGGTTAATAAAAAAGATTGCAATTAAAATGAAACAAAAAAAGAATTTTAGTTTAACCATGGTTCTTCCTCCCTATCGCGGGAATACCGAAAGAATGCGAGTATTCCCACCATGCATAATATAATGAGACTGCAGAGGGTCGGGATACTCAGGGTCCCAACCATCAGCAGTTTTAATATCCCAGAATGTTGGATTCTGCCCATTATTCCATGCGGTTTTCATTCTACTAAAGAAATCCACTGCCATATTCTTGGCCATTGTTTCTTCCAGACATTTATGACAGGTGACATTCTGGGCGATTGGCGACCCATTATTTCCACCCCGGGCAGCAATATATACTGCATTCGGAAACTTACTCTTGAAAATCCCGGCAACA
>JAKPDB010000155.1 GCA_029552985.1 bacterium | reverse complement strand
GTGTCTTTTTCTCAAGGTCTCGCAGTTCAGGAATATCAGGAAGTTTTATGGCTTTTTCTGTTTCTGTTCGTGTATCCTCGACTTTTTTCCCTGCTCTTTTATCCCTGATTTCCTGTATCCTTCGTCTTAATTCTTCGGCCTGCAGAAAATTCAATGGACCTGAAGGTCCCTGATAACCAATAATATTAGCGCTGATGCCCCTGTTAGAAAAATAAACACTGTTTGCACCTCGCAGGTTCTGCCCGCCAAGCACTACATTAAACACAGTTCCTGTTTGACCGCCTGCTGGATACACATATCCAATGTAAGGGTTATTTGGCTGTGCGATAGCATAACCGCTATAGCAGAAGATTGCCAGTATGCACGCTTTTGTGAAAAATTTTTTCATTGTCATCAGTTTTTCATAATTTCTTTCAGTTCACCGCATCCAGAATAATCATCCGGATACGGCATGACTTTGACATCAATGCCTTTATCGTTTGGCATCTGTCCATCAGGGTCTATTCCGAGTAATCTCAAAATGCTTCTGAGCAGGTCTTCAGGATAGACAGGTCTCTTTGCCACATATTCTCCTTTACTATCTGATTCACCAACAACCATTCCACCTTTGAATCCTCCACCTGCCACAACTGCTGAGAAACAATATCCCCAGTGTCCTCTGCCACCATTCCAGGGAGGTGCCCAGTCAATTTTTGGAGTTCTTCCGAATTCGCCGCAGCACCATACAATTGTTGTATCAAGTAGCCCACGATTTGACAGGTCTTCAAGAAGCGCAGAAAGACCCTGGTCAAATTCAGCCAGTTTCCTTTGCATGATCTGGAAATGTTGTTTATGGGTATCCCATCCAGGATAATTGATTGTGATATATGGAACCCCAATTTCAACAAGTCGTCTTGCAACAAGGCAGCACTGACCAAACCAGTTTCTGCCATACCTATTTCTCACTTCGTCGGATTCCTGAGAAAGGTCGAAAACCTTTCGCGCTTGCCCCAGAATCATTTCGTACGCTTCATCTTCACTCTTTTTGAATTGAACAAAATCAGGTTCATCGCCAATTGCGTTTCCCAGAGTATCTAATTTTTGAAGCAATTCTCTCCGTTTTTTTTGCTGTTGTTCAGATATGCCAGGAGCAACAATTCCTTCAACCGCAAATTCTTTTTGATTCGGGTCTCCGCCTGTGACAAATGGCTTGTACAGTGGACCAAGAAACCCTTCTTCTGAAAATCTGCCCTGAGATTGCGTAAGAACAATGTACGGCGGAATTTTGCCAGTGTAATTTTTCCCTTTAAACAAACTGACTATTGCACCAAGAGAAGGGTAAACAAGTCCTGGACCTGGTTTATGTCCTGTTTGAACATAATATGCTGCTGATTCATGACTATTGATACCATGTGTCATGCTTCTGATAATAGAATATTTATCAGCAATTTTCGCCAGCATGGGCAAAGACGCATTGATTTCTATTCCAGCAGCATTTGTTGGTATTGTTTTATCAAGAGGACCGCAATAATCATAGCCAGCGGCAACTTTCGGGTCAAATGTATCGTTCTGAGAAGGTCCTCCCCACATCCATATTTGAATGACAGATTTTGCCTGATTCTGCGCAAACAGAACAGTGGTTGCAGAAAAAACCAGCGCGATTAAGAATGAAATAAATCGATTCACGTTCACATCTCCTTTTAATGTTTGAATAAAAATTCCTTGCTATTTATCAATGCCCATGCAATGTCTGTGGCTGCTTGGTTAATTGACACTCCTGAATTTGTCAAATATTCTTCAATGATGTTCATTTCCTGGTCTGTTGGCGGTCTGGATAGTATAATTTTATAAACAAGGGTAATACAATCTTTTCTGTTTTTCCACATCTGGGACAATGCTTTTCTTAACAGAGGACTTGACCTTAATTTTTTCTGTATGTCGCTTGAATTCAACATATACAGTCGTTGCTTATCAGTTGGGTTGCTGTTTCTTTCTGATGCAAGACCTGTATCCCTTGATGGTCTTCCAAATGTGATGAGAAAAGAACTGGTGATACTGCCATCTGCCAGTCCAATATTTCTATTTTCTTTTGGAATAAAGGTATATGGTTCTGGTATCTGACTAACATATTCTTCGCCCATGCCGCCAATCCAGCACAAGGCATCCAGAAGAACCTCTGCTTCAAGTTGTCTAATTCTGTAAAATGCAAATTGAATGTCAGGGTTTTTTGTTTGCAGAGTTGGTATCGAAGATTGCTGGTATGTACGAGAATTGAGAATTAATCTTATCAAATGCTTGATGTCATAGCCAGACTTGACCAGTTCTTGCTCCAGAACAGTAAGGACTTCCTGGCCGGGTGTTTTTTTCCCATATGTGTCGTCAACAGGCGAAATGATGGCATTTCCCATTAACCATGCCCATACCCTGTTAACAATATTTTTGTTGAAGTATGGATTCTTAGGAGAGATAAGCCAATCAGCAAAGACGATACGACCATCCTGTTGGGGCAAAATTTCAACACTTCTGCCATCCAGGAAACTTGTTCTAATAGTTTTCCCTGGTTCTGGATTAAAATAAACAATTTCTTCTTTCCATTCCAGTGTTTTTTTGTACGCGACACGAGAAAAAAACAGTGCCATGTTTTCCTGAGTGTCCTTAGGCAGATTATCAAGATTTATTCCCATGAAAGTCATTGCGACGGCTTTTGCTATGGACAGCGGACTACGACCCTGTATTGCTCTATAAAAATTAACCTGAGGCACTCTGAAATTGCTTCCGCTTGATGTGAGAAGTCCGCGGACAAACTGGTCATAAGGAAGGTTTTTCTTGATTTGCTCATAAATCCAGCGATGGTACGCCTGGACAGCATTAGGCCATAGATTTATGGGATATTCTGACTTGACGCGAAGTATATCGCACCACTTCATTGTCCAATACAGAACAAACTCATCCCTGTCAAGAAGATTATCTATCAATATCTTTCGTTTGTCCTGCCGTGTGTCTTTTATGAAAGCGTCTATTTCCTCAGGGGTAGGAAGTGTTCCGATCGTGTCAAGATAAACACGTCTGATAAAAACATAGTCAGAACATGGGTTTCGAAAAGTTGCGTCATATCTGGCAAGGCAGGACTTCACTTGTAAATCAATGATATTTTCTGGTGTGGTCCAGGAGTCATCTTCATACGGTTTAATACCAGCAAAACCAATGTATACGCAACACAATTCAATTATTAAAAACTCAAACAAACAGTTTTTGAGAAAATTTCTGAGCCCTGTCGCGATAATTTTTTTTAATGGATTCATCATACTTTCACAATACAAGTATATCATACGTCGTTTCTTTGTCCTGGTTCTTGCAAAAATTAGACAATGTTATCCGTTGAAGGTTTATGTTTGTTTGAAAGGTGTTATAATTATTACAATCCACAGGGGGTATAAATGCTTTGCCAAAAAATTTTTCTTATAGTAGCAATATTGATGATGTTTTTTGATGTCCATATTCCGATTTGTAATGGAAATACTGATAAGATAGTAAGCGGACCGATCATTGATGATAATGACTGGAGGGATAAAAAAAAGATTACCAGTAGCAGTGGACTTGAAACAGGAGAAGAGTCCTGGGTGCTACTGAAAACTGAATTGAAAGAACCTGTGTTTGCTTTTGACCCCACAGATGACGAAACAATCACCTGTATGACAGAATACAAAGGGAAACTTTATATTGGTTCCTGCACTGCGCCAGGGCTAACAGATACAGGTTCAATATTTACATACGACCCGGAATCTCATACCTGGAAAAAAGTGTTTCATCTGAATGAGCAGGGCGTGATAAGGATGGAAGTGTATAATGATATGCTGTATGTCCCTGGTTATGATGCAAATGATGGGGGCTGGGACCTTGGCAATATTTATATCTACGATGGCACCGCCTGGATTGAAAGAAGAACTGTTCCCCGCGCTGTCCACACATATGGCATCGCAGTTTATAAAGGGAAAATCTACCTTTCAGCCGATATTTTTGACCAGCCATCTGCCGGCATTTCACTCACAAGCGGAAAAGTGCCAATTTATGGAAGGGTTGTCAGTTCATCAGACAATGGACTCACATGGAAAGAAGAATATAGAGGTCCAACACAGGGACAGGATGTGGGTCTTTTGATGGTTTTTAAGAATCAACTTGTGCTCAACGCGCGTGGAGACCTTGTAATTTTTGATGGAGAAAAATGGAAATTTCTTAATCCAGAACGAGCAAATTTTCTCTATGTGCTTGACTACGCTATTGATAGGGATTTCCTTTTACTTGGGACGCCGTTCGGGCTATGTTATTACGATGGAAAAAGGTCCTGGAGGTCATTGATTTTCGACTGGGGTTACATCCGGGGAATGTGTAAACTGGGCGATTACTGGATTTTTAATCATTACACATTAAGAGATGGATTTATCTATCATGGTCCCACTGGCACGCATAATTATCCTGCTTTGAAATATGGTTCAAACAGACCGCCATTCTGGGCAGATGTTACAATTATCCCCCACGAGGTTTTGATGCAGGATGCAGTATGTGGAAAAGACCTGGTCGATGTTGACAGAAGACAACTCTGGGCAGGCTCCATCAAAATGTTTCAAATAAGAGATTTGCCAACTTCTATGTGCAAGTGCCTGGGTCGTGTTTATATTGGAACACATCCTGAGGGACGAGTGCTGGTGCTTCCGGTTGTGAAGCAGGGTGTTCTGGAATCCGCAGTATATCCTGCTGAGCCAGCGTCTTATAGAATTTCCTGGGAATCAGCAACACCTCCAGGGACATCAGTAAAATTTCAAATTCGCACCGCCACAAACAGAGAATCTTTGAATGATGTCGAATTTATCGGTCCTGATGGGACCTCTCAAAGTTTTTTTGAAAAGTCCGGCGAGATTTTTAAAGTTGCCCACAAGGGATTTATTCAATACAGGGTAGTACTGACAACAGACGACCCGGTAAAAACACCGTATCTGAGGCGCGTAACAATTTCAAAGGTGGAATGAAAAAACCTATCAATGGAAAATGTTGCGATTGTACAATGCTCTGATTATAAGAAGCAAACAATTCAAGGAGCAATAGAAAGGATTTTTGATTTGCTTGAATGCAATTTTTCATCTGGCATACTTCTGAAACCAAACATGCTTTCATCTCTCAGTCCAGAACAGGCAGTTACCACCCATCCTGTTATTCTTGAGGTGTTGTCTGAAATACTTCCACACCCTGTTTATATTGGAGATAGTCCACCAAACAGCCAGAAAACAATTGAGTTGTACTGGGAAAAATGTGGGTATGCTTCTATTGCTTCAAATACAGGCGCAACACTTGTGAAACTGGAAGGCAAAAGTACCATTTTTCAATTGAATATTGCAGGGAAAACTGTTTCTTTTCCTGTTTCTGATTTTGGACTGAATCATCCAATTTTCAATCTTCCAAAATTCAAAACCCATAATATTACAATTCTTACACTTTGTATGAAAAATCTTTATGGACTCATTCCTGGCTATCCCAAGGGACTTCTTCATACTGAGTTTCCGCAACCAGAAAGTTTTAACAGTTTTATTGTTGAATTTTACAGAATGATATCAGAAAAAGTAATTTTTAATCTTGTGGATGCTGTTGAAATTATGGATGGAAATGGTCCAGCGTCAGGAAGAAAAAGGTATTATGGTTATCTCATTGCAGGGAAAAACGCTGTGTGTGTGGATTTTGTTTGCGCAACTTTGGCAGGTTTGAAAATACATGAGATTCCATTTTTGCGTATTTATGAAACGAAATATGGCATACCAGGGACTAAAATTGTGGGTGATGAACCGGAAATTATTGATAATTTTCAATTGCCTTTGTCATCAGTGCTTTTTAGAATTCAGCGGGTTTCAGCACTGTCAAAATTTGTAAACACAGTGGCAAACCATCTTAATGTCATACCAGTTATCAATCACAGAAAATGCGTCAGGTGCATGGAATGCTATAATGTTTGTCCTGCAAACGCCATATCAAAGGACTTGAAAATTGATAGAAAAAAGTGTATAAATTGTTTGTGCTGTTTTGAGGTCTGCCAGCATAAAGCGATAGAGGTAAAAAAAAGTTTTCTTGCACGGATTATCTTACCATAGCCGGATATGAACAGAAGAGAACAGTGGAGTTCAAAAATTGGGGTGATCCTTGCGGTTGCAGGCAGCGCCATTGGTCTCGGTAACTTTTTACGTTTTCCAGTCCAGGCAGCAAAAAATGGCGGTGGTGCGTTTATTATTCCATATCTTGTTTCCTTTCTTCTTCTTGGAATTCCTTTGATGTGGATTGAATGGACGCTTGGAAGATTTGGAGGAGGGTTCGGCCATGGCACTGCTCCAGGTATGTTTCACAACATTGCAAACAAAAACAGGTTTATCAAGTATTTTGGCGTGATAGGAATTTTTGGACCAATTGCAATTTTTACCTATTACACATATATTGAATCCTGGCTTTTTGGATACAGTATTTTTGCTATTACAGGCAAACTTTCTTTGTGTCAGGACCAATCGTCAATGGTTGCGTTTTTGAAAGGTTATCAGGGGCTTGAACAAAATCAATTTTTTTCTTCAGTTGTTCCTGCGTACATCTTTTTTCTCATTACATTTGCAGTTAATATTGCCACAGTAGCAGGTGGAATACAAAAAGGAATAGAACGGGTTTGTAAATACGGATTACCTGTACTTTTTATGCTTGGAATTATTTTGATGATCAGGGTTCTTACTCTTGGTTCAATGTATCCAGAGCATCCTGACTGGACACCTGTAAGGGGACTTGGTTTCCTGTGGAATCCTGATTTTTCCAGTCTCCTTGATGCAAAGGTATGGCTTGCAGCAGCAGGCCAGATTTTCTTTACGTTGAGTGTCGGAATCGGAGTGATTCTTACCTATGCCAGTTATCTTAAGAAAAATGATGATGTGATACTTTCTGGACTGACTGCAGCAGCAACCAATGAATGGGCAGAAATTGTGCTTGGTGGCAGTATTGCCATTACCTCAGCATTTTTGTTTTTTGGACCTGAGGGCATAAAAACTGTCGCTGAAAGTGGAGCATTTAATTTGGGTTTTGTTGCAATGCCACTGGCTTTAAATCATATTCCATTTGGAAATATTTTTGGTTTTTTTTGGTTTGCGCTTCTTTTTATTGCAGGCGTGACGTCTTCAATATCTCTTGCCCAGCCAGCAATAGCATTTCTTGAAGACGAATTTAACATTGATAAGAAAAAGGCAGTGATAATATTTGCCATCATTACATTTATTCTCTGCAACATGTGTGTGTTTCTTCTTGGCAAAGGATTCCTTGACGAGTTTGACTTCTGGGGTGGTACTTTTGCGCTGGTTCTTTTTGGGACCATTGAAGCGATATTGTTTTCATGGGTCTTTGGAATTGACAGGGCTTGGGACGAAATGCACGCTGGAAGCAATATGAAACTGCCGAGATTTTATAGATTCGTTATCAAATATATTACGCCGGTCTTTCTCCTTGTTATATTGATTTCCTGGTTTATCAGGGAAGCAAAAGATGTGATTTTGATGAAAAATGTTCCTTCTGAAATATTACCTTATATCATACTGGCGCGACTGGTTCTGTTTGCTCTACTGGTTGGAATCGCATGGCTCGTTCACATTGCCTGGAAGAAAAAGGAGAAATCAGCATGACAGTTTCTGGCTGGATTCTAATGATTTGCGCCTGGGCCTTTTTTACAATACTTCTTATCTTCTGTTTGTGGAAGACATTAAAAGGGCAATAACAATTATCTAAAAATTTCTGATAATACTTTCTCAATTGCAGTATTTGTGTTCTGAACCATAATATACTTTTCTTTGATACCCAATCTGTCGTAGACCCTTACCCCCCAGTGCATTTGCGATATCCATCTATCCATTTTTACGCCACACACTGCAAAAATTCTTGGAGCCATTAAGCCTGATGCCTCGGTAATATCAATTTCTTTCAATATTCCAGGGATATAACATCCTTCAGCATGGGTATCAGCAGCATTATCCAGAATCACTGCTGAAATACTTTCATCAAAAATTGAATAATAAAGGCAGGCACCAACTGTTTCGCCAGTTCCAAATAGCACAAATTTTGTTTTTGCAAATTCATCAGTATTTTTGAAAAATTTGACCACATATTTCAAATCATTCATCCACATCAGTACAGGAGTAATACCTGTCATTATTCCTGCCCTGTAAAGACAGTAATTTCCCTGTTCAATGTCAGCAGCATTTCTTCCACAAGCTCGTGGCTCAAAAAGGACCAGGTTGAATTTGTCTGTGATGAAACCTGTTTTGGTTAGAAGCGTCTGAGTATCATATTGGTAATCTCCAAGCGCAATAATAGTGATTTTTGCGGGGGTTTTTTTGAAAAATACTTCAATATAAGATTGCATACCAGCAGATTCTGCCATATATCTTGAAAAGATGTTGTTTTCATGAATCCACTGACCGATTTTTTTTATTTCCATTTTTTCATCACTTCTCTCAAGCCAGTGAAAGACATTTTTCTTAAGATTTTCAATAATCTGTTTGCGAATACCGCTCCATTGATTTTTATCCTCTGGAAGTGGATAGGACTTTTTTATGCTCAATAGTTCAGGAAGAATGTGTAATCTATTGGGCTCAGGAGTTTTCCCATTGAACACAGATATTTCTGGTTCAGCAATTGTTTCCCCTTCAAGACCGATGTCAGGATGTTTTTCCTGCGCAACGTATTTATCAAACCATTCATTGATTTTTTTTACAGAAGCGTCAGAGTATGCATGTGGACCAGGATACTCAAAAAGTTCACATTTTTCTTCGCACCCATAGAGTTTGTATATTTTTTTCACCTTTTGATAAAGCGTATGATACTCCTCCTTAAAGAAAAGATTATCTTCTGATGCAAAGCAATATAGAATGGCTCGTGGTGCAATTAATGCAGAAAACTCACAGATATCCCTCTGGAAATTGCCGTTGGCATACATGCAATCGCAGTGCTGAAACATTGTTCTATATTTAATGGCGAATTTCAGTAAACTGATTCCGCATGATGTTGCCACTGCTTTAATTCTTTCATCAGCAATTGCAAGAAAATGGCTATGAGCGCCACCTCCTGAAATTCCTGTTGCTCCAATACGACTGTTATCAATTTCCGGCATTTCGCAGAGAACATCAAGACCGCGGATTGAATTAAGCAATTCTCCACCTGCTGCTGTATAACCGAGTGAAATCCAGTCAAGCCGTTTTCCTGTGTATAAACCATGATGAAATCCAGGGTTTTCGCTCTGTTTGATTGTTTCAAAAATAAAGCAGGCATATCCTCTTTTTGCCCACATTATGGCGTGTTTCTGATACCAGTGTGCGCCCAAACCTGAATGTCCGCAGCAATAAAGTACTGCAGGAACCTTTTTTGAAGGTAACGGGTCGGGAAGAAAAAGAACTCCACTGCTATAACAATCAGGAAGGATTTGATAAGAAATTTTTTTCGCTATAAAGCCATTTTTCTGCAATTGTCCGATAATTTTGATTGAAAGATCACATTTTTCTGGTAGTCGGTCAAGCCCCATAGAAATAAAAAATTCTTTTTTCCGTTGCTTGATTTCTTTTTCCCATTGTTTGAGTGTCTTGATATTACTGAGAGCACTATCAGTAATTTCTGATGCCTTGTCCGCATAGTATTGCCACAGAGTTTTGTTCATGTTTAATCCCTGTAAATCGTGAAATTTTCTATGATTTTATTACTTTGCATTACCTATGTCAATCAACCATTGTTTTCCTCTGTTAACAAAAACTTTTCATTTTGTGTTTTATGGTTTATTCTATTAGCAAAATCACCCGATGAGAAGGAGATGCCATGACGATGAAAGAAAGAATGCTGGCAGTTATAAGGGGCGAGAAAATCGACAGAGTTCCATTTGTTCAATATTACAATATGGTCAATCCCAATGAAGATGCGTGGAACCTTATTGGAAGAAACAATCTTGGACTTTTGAAATGGACTCAGGTTCACCAGTTCATTACGCCTGACTGTGTTAGTGAAAAAATAAAATTTGAAAGAAATGGGATAAAGGGAGTAAGGCATATAATTCATACGCCTGTTGGTTCAATTTTTGAAGAGGTTTTTTATGAAAAAATCATCGGTGGCGGCTCAATAAAAAAACACTTCATCAAAGAGAAAAAAGATTACGAAGTTTTTCTATTTTATCTGAAAAACATTATCGTCAAAGAAAATCTTGATTCTTTCACCAATGATTTGAAACTTCTTGGCGATGATGGACTACCTCATATTTCTCTCGGCAGGACTTCGTATCAGCAACTATGGATACAATGGATATTGATAGATGATTTGTGTCAGTCGCTCATTGATTTTCCTGATTTAATGGAAGAAGTAATACGAACGATGAATCACATTCACAGGAAAATTTTTCTCATTGTGAGAAATGTGGCGAAAAGATACAACATTCCCTATGTAATTTTTCCTGACAATATCACATCTCCAATGATAGGAGAAAAATACTTCAGAAAATACTGCGTGCCTGTGTACAATGAATGCGCTGAAATATTAGAAGGCACAGGTACTTTGATTGGCGTTCACATGGATGGAGATTTGAAAGCTTTGTGGAATGCAATCGGTCAATCAAAGGTAAGAGTCATTGATTCACTTTCTGTGCTTCCTGACAATGACACTGATGTCAAAACAGCCATCTCAATCTGGCCAGAAACACGTCTTTTGATTAACTTTCCTTCTTCTGTTCATCTCAAATCGTCAGATGAAATTTACCAGAAGGCAATGGAAATATTGCAAGGAGGAGGAAAAACAGGAAGAATCTGGATACAGATATCAGAAAACATGCCGCCTGGCGCATGGAAGAAAAGTTATCCTGCAATAGTAAAAGCAATCAATGACTTCAAAATTTAGGGAACCTTTTCTGGTTCTGACCTGTCTAAAGGTCAAAACAAACTTCCAACAGTGGAGGCAGATATGAAAAAATTTCTCATCCTTGTAGCAGTTGCAGTCCTGATGCTGACAAATCTTTCAATTGCAAGGACAAAACTTGTTGCCCTTCCGGAAAGGGCAGAAACAGTGATACGGCTTGATAATCCCCTTTATACACTTGTTGAAGAAGAAAGAGTATTAGCGCTTCAAAAGGGAACAAACCAGGTTGATTTTTCCTGGACAGGAGTCAGTATTGACCCTGATTCCATCAGGATAAAAATTCTTTCTCATCCTGACGAAGTAAATCTTATCAGCGTGAGTTACCCCCCTGGAGAAAACGCGTGCATCTGGCAGATGTACAGTCCTTCACCATACGAAGAAAAAATAAGAATCAGTTATCTTCTCAAAAACATTGATAGATTAATTACATACAAGGCAATCGCAGACAAAGATGAAACAAAAATCAATCTGCAATCATTTCTTATTTTGCGAAATTTTTCTGGCGAGGACTTTCAACTTGCAAAAATCTTGCTTGACTATGGTGAAACTTATGAAAAATCTGTCTCCCATGAAGAAACAAGGCAGATGTTACTGGTCACAAAATCCAGTGTGCCGATTGAGAAAAAATTTACGTTTGATGCAAGAAAACTTCCATGGGACCCTGAAAAAGTCATAGGCAATGTCGGAATTCCAGTCACATACGAAATAAAAAACGAAAAAAAACACGGACTCGGAGAATTCGCATTATGGAGTGGCAAGGTAAGAATTTTTCAGGATGATGGAAAAGGTGCAACGATTTTTCTTGGCGAAGACAATCTCAATTTCACTCCAGTCGATGAAAAATGCTCATTATATGTCGGTGATAGCAGAGATATTGTCGTCACCCAGAGAAAAATCAAGGATATAAAAATCAATGTAAGAAAAAATGACTCAAATGCCGTAATTCTGTATGATACCGACGAAATTATCAAGGTGGAAATTGAAAATTTCAAGGATATGCCTTCAACGCTTACGCTCATAGAAGAAATCCCTGGTGAATGGGACATAGAGGAAACAAGCCATGCTTATGAAAAAGAAGATGCAAACACATTAAAATTCAACATTACTCTTGCTCCAAAGGCAAAGGAAACAGTTACATTCCATTACCACAGGAGGAACGTCAGATGAAAAACATTATTATTTTTTCTCTGGTATTTATGTTTAGCGCGACGTTGTACTGCAAAATTGACCTTGTCACGCTTCCTGAAAGGGACAAAGTTCAGCTGACAATTTACAATTCTGCTGATTTAACGTTTGTGAGAGAAACAAGAACCCTCACAATGAAAAAAGGTGCAAATAAACTGCAGTTTTCATGGGCAAACACTCTTATTGACCCAACATCCCTTGAGCTTTTCCCTCTCAAGGACACAGACAAAATTGCTGTCACAGACCTTTATTTTCCTCCAAGAATCACAGGGCTTGGTATCTGGAATATTGTTTCACAGATTTCAGGAAAATCACCTTGCGAAATCAATTATTTTACATCAGGGATTTCGTGGCAGGCGTACTATCTTGCCACTTTATCCCAGGATGAAAAAACAATGAAACTTGAAGGTTATGTGAAGGTCACAAATCGCAGTGGCGAAGATTATGAAAATGCGCAGGTGCGTCTTGTTGTAGGGAAAATTCACCTTCTCGATGAAATCGCAACCCTAGCAAGGAGATATCCGCCTTACGGAAGACCATTTAAACCAGTCCCATTGCCATCAGAAGCAAGCAAGCGACCGTATGTTGAATCGAAAGCAATGCTTGCAGGCGCAGAAGATCGAGTCATCGTGAAACAGATTGAAAAAGAAGGCTTATCAGAATACTTTCTTTATACAATTGAAGGAACTGAAACAATTCCTGATGGATGGACAAAACGACTTCTATCTTTTTCTCAAGACAAAATTCCTGTGATGAATTTTTATAAATACGATGAATCACGATTTGGGAAAAATGTCTTCAGATTCATTTCATTTAAGAACTCAAAATCGCATATTCTTGGAAAAGAACCATTACCAGATGGACTGATTAAGGTGTTTAAGATTGCGGATAAAGACCAACACCTTTCATATATTGGTCAAGACAGCACAAAGTACATACCGATTGACCAGGTCGTTGATTTAAACCTTGGGCCAGTTAGTGACGTAAAGGTCGAACCAAAATTGATGGAAGTGAAAACATTCAATTACCAGTTTAATGCACCAGGAAGAAATATCTCTGGCTGGGATGAATCGCAAACCTGGAAAATTAAGGTCTCAAACTATAGAAACATTCCAGCAAAAGTTGAAATCACAAGAAAGTTTCCCCATCAGTACTGGACAATTGAAAATAGCGGAGAGTTTGGTGACTATAAACAACTTGATAAGGACACTGTCAGATACACGATGGAACTGCCGCCAAACGCAACAAAAACATTCACCTACAAAGTCGTGTTGCGCTGGGGTGACCGCCAGTATTGATTATTGATTATTGTTTTTGTGACTCAAGTTTTTGAATGAGTTTCGGAATAACTTCAAAGATGTCGCCTACTATTCCCAGATTTGCTACCTTGAAAATAGGAGCATCCGGATCTTTGTTAATCGCAATAATGTAATCAGAGGTTGACATTCCAGCAAGATGCTGGATCGCTCCTGAAATACCGCAGGCAATATAAATTTTTGGTTTGACTGTTTTTCCTGTTTGTCCCACCTGATGCGGATATGGAATCCAGCCAGAATCAACAGCCGCACGAGACGCGCCCACTGCTCCACCAATCAACGAAGCAAGCTTCCTTATCATATCAAAGTTCTTTCCATCTCCAAGACCTCTGCCGCCTGAAACAATAATTTCTGCTTCCTGAAGGTCAATCGTCTGTTCCACTGCCTCTTTTGAAACAAGGTCAACACGGCAAGTTGCATTAAATGAAACGTAATCCTCTTTCACAATCACTCCAGCCCTGTTTCCAATAATTTTTGCTTCTTCAACTGCCTTTGGTCTGATTGTTGCCATTTGAGGTCTGTGATATTCGCATATAATTTTAGCCATCAGATTTCCGCCATACGTTGGTCGAATTTGTTGAAGAAGCTTTGTCTCTGGGTCAATGGCAAGGTCTGTACAATCAGCTGTCAGCCCAGTTTTTATTCTTGCTGCTGTCTGTGGAATGAAACTTCTTCCAATCATTGTTGCAGAGGCAAGAACAATGTTTGGCTTGTACTTTTTTATCAATTCTGTCATCAAACAGACATAAATGTCCTGTCTGAATTCATCAAGATTTTCTTTCTCAACAAGATAAACCTTTTCGCAACCGCGATTGAAAAGTTCCTGAGCCATCTCTTTTCCATTTGAAGCAAATACTACCCCGCAAACTTCCTCTTTCAATGTTTCTGCCAGTTTCAATGAAATACCAAGAAGTTCATACGCGACATGAGAAAGTTTCCCATTTTTCTGTTCAGCAAAAAACCATATTCCTTTGTACTGGCTAAAATCAATGTCTGCTTTTTTCTTTTCTTCGCCAGTCGTTTCAATTGCGCCTTCCGGGCATTCTTTCACGCACAATCTGCAGAGATTGCATTTTTCAGTAATAAACGGTTTGCCATCATTATCAACCTCAATTGCTCCCACAGGACACACATCAACACATATCTTACAACCAGTGCATTTTTCTTTGTTGACCTTTATTTCCATTATGCTGCTCCTAGTTTTTTCAATGCCTGATAAATTACTTCTGCAAGTTGGTCTGGCTCTCCTGAAACAATTTTTCCTTCCTTTTTTATTTCAGGCCTCCATATCTCAACAACCTTTGTCGGAGAACCATCCTGACCGTATTGAGCATCATTGCCGCCAATATCACTTTTCGTCCAGACAGGAACTGTGGCTTTTTTTGCCTTTAACATCCCTTTCAAAGAAGGCAATCTTGGCTCATTGATTTCTTTAACCACTGTAATAACAGCAGGAAGTGGAGATTTTAAAGATTCATAATGGTCTTCAAGCAACCGCACACACTCCAATTGATTTTCAGAGACATTCACAATTTTACTGACATAGGTAATAATTGGGATTTCAAGATGTTCAGCAAGTTCTGGTCCAACCTGTCCTGTGCTTCCGTCCATTGCTTCTCTTCCACATAAAATTATTGAAAAATCTCCAATCTTTTTGATTGCCTGACTCAAAGTATAAGATGTGGCAAGTGTGTCGCTACCTGCAAATGCTCTGTCGCTTAATAGATAGGCCTCGTCAATGCCAAGTGATATTGCTTCCCTTAGCACTGCCTCTGCCTGCAGAGGTCCCATTGAGATTGCGACAGTTGTGCCGCCAAATCGTTCTTTCAATCTTAATGCTTCTTCAACAGCATAGTAATCGTATGGATTCATAATACTGGGCACGCCTTCCCGCACAATTCTTTTTGTTTCAGGGTCAACCTTTACATCCATTGTGTCAGGCACCTGTTTGATACATACGATGTATTTCATTTTGCCTCCGGATTAGAATTTATTGATAAGAATCAAAACTCCAGAAACAATTAAAATCAGTCCTGCAATAGAGTGAATGATGTTGACTGGAACAATCTTTTGAAGGTAATTACCCAGAAGGCAGGCGATAAACGTGCTCAAAACAAAGGCAATCATTGCTCCAAGGAAAACAGGAACAATAGATGCGCTTTTTGTACTCAAGGAAAAACAGACCAGTTGAGTTTTGTCTCCAATTTCAGCAAGGAAAATCGTTGCAAATGCAACCCAAAAAACATGCCAGTTCATTTCATTATCTCCTCTACTTTCGAAAGAAACTGCTTTTTAATTTCTCCCAGAGATTTTTCTGTTGTTCCTTCAACACGAAGAACAATTGCTGGCTGTGTATTTGAAACCCTTGCCAAAGCCCATCCATCAGGAAAATACACTTTTACTCCATCAATTTCCGACACATTGTATTTCTGCCTATAAAAATTTTTCAGTTGTTCAATGATGGCATACTTTTTTTCTTCTCCAACCTCAATCCGTATTTCAGGGCTTGAATAAAATTTTTTCTTTCCTTCAAGAAGTTGTTCTGGTTTTTTACCTGTTTTGTCCATAATTCTCATTAGTCGCAAACACGCGTAAAAAGCATCGTCAAACCCGAAATATTCATCCGCAAAATAAATATGACCTGAAAGTTCTCCACCAAGGACTGCCTGTTGTTCCATTAATTTCGCCTTGATCAGAGAATGCCCTGTTTTCCACATCAATGGAATTCCACCTGCCTTTTTGATTTCCTCTTCAAGAGCAAGCGTGCATTTCACATCATAAACAATTGTTGAACCAGGTCGTGTTTTCAAAATATCAAGCCCGTAAATAATAAGAAGCTGATCTCCCCAGAGTATTGAGCCATCGCTTCCGATGACGCCAATTCTATCTCCGTCACCGTCAAAACCGAATCCTGCATCAAGTTTTTGTTCTTTCACAAGTTTTATCAGGTCAATAAGGTTTTCAGGTACCACAGGGTCAGGAAGGTGATGAGGAAAACTGCTATCGCTTTCAAGATACAGTCCAACAAAGTCAATTCCAAGAGAAGAAAAAAGTTTTTTTACAAAAGGACCAGTAGTACCATTTCCAGTGTCAACTCCAATTTTTATTTTCGAGGAAAAACTAAATCTTTCCTTCATAAAATTGATGTAGTCCTGCTCAACATCTAAGTGTTTTGAGCTTCCAGAGCCAGATACAAAATCTTCTTTTTCAATAGTATCAGCAATCTGCTGAATTTGTTCTCCGTGGAGTCCTGTTTCTCCAATTACAAGTTTAAACCCATTAAATTGAGGCGGATTATGGCTGGCTGTGACCATAGCGCAGGCATCGAGTCCATAGTGTTTCTGCGCAAAATAGGCAACAGGTGTTGGAATCATTCCAGCGTCAAACACCTCAACGCCTGCCTTCATCATCCCTTCAATGAGGTGACTTTTCAAATCAGGAGACGTTTTCCTGTTGTCGCAGGCAACAACGCAATTTTTCAGTCCTTCCTTTTTTACTTTTGTCCCAAAAGCCCTTCCAAGAATAAAAGCAAATTCATTGTTAATCTGTATTTCTATAATTCCCCTGATGTCGTATTCACGAAAAACAACCCTGTCAACTTTCATAAAATTTCCTTTCTGGATGGAATTGTCTATTAATTATACCAGAAAATGTTAGAAATTACCAGAAAACAAGAATTTCAGACAAAAAGTTATTTATCGACTCTTGCCTGTATTATCGTTCCCGGTCCCCTCTTTTTCCATCAAGGGAGAAAATGGGGTATTTTGCACAAAAAACTACAAGGAATTAAAATAAATATTATGAAAACCAACATCATAAAAGAAATTTCACAGGCATTAAAGAATATTCCTGAAAATTATATTGACGAAATCATCAAATTGATAGATGACAGCGAAAGAATTTTCCTGTGGGGTCTTGGAAGAAGCGGCATGATGGCGCGAGCATTTGCAATGAGATTACGGCATCTTGGCAGGGAAAGTTATTTCATTGGTGGTCTGTGCCCTACAATGCAAAGTAAAGACATTTTGATCGTAATTTCAAAAACTGGAAGGTCAAAAATGCTTCTTACTCCTATAGAAGCTGCAAAAAAATCAAAAACAAAAATCATCTATTTGACAGCAACAAGAAATCCTTTGACAGGAATCTGTGATAGGTCGTTTTATTTCAATCTTCCTGAAAGTATCCAGTTTGGCGGTTCTCTATTTGAACAAACCATGTTGATTTTTCTTGACCAGCTTGTTGAGTCATACAGACAGAGTCATGGTATTTCCTTCAAAGAGATGGAAAAAAACCACGCAAACTGGGAATAATTATGAAAACTCTTGTCCTATGCGATAGTTCTGATTTTGTCAGTTATCAGCGGTTTGAAAACTCTATCCTGAATGCCCTTGATTTCTATCAAATCTGGCATCAATCAATAGATATATCTTACACCCTTATCGACTCAATAGAACTTGATGAAACATGCCTTTTGATTATTGCCCAAGAAGGTATAGCAAGAAAACTCGGACCATCTGACTGGCGACTGATTTTCAAGAAGGTGGCAGCAGGAATGGGACTTGTGATTTTTGACGGAGCCCTTAACACCTATCAACAGGCCATATCTCCCTACACAGGTATTCCCAGTTTCAACATTGAAAAAACCGGCTCTTTTTCTCTTGAAGATACATGGATTTCTGAATTAGCAGCGGAAAAAACCATCCACACAAATATTCCTGTGCTTACCAATTACCCTTTAGAAATAGATGAAACTTGGCATGTGTTTTTGAGAAATCACAAAGGAAATCCTGTAGGAATCTGGAAAAAATTTGGTAAAGGTAAAGCCTGCATCATCGGTATTTCGCAGGGAATCTGGCACAAAAATTGTCTGGGGCATACTTGTGGTTTTGACAGCGTCTTCTGGCGATGTCTTGTTCTGACAGCAAAAAAACCATTTGTTTTCAAAGCAGTCCCACCATTTGTCACATGCAGAATCAACGATGCTATTGGTTCGGGCAGTTTTGAACAAAGCCTTGTCAATCAATTCAGGTATATTTCAATACTCAATGAATCTGGCTTTGTTCCTCATGTAGGACTGTGCATTAACCAGGTTCAGCAGGAATCAGTACCTTATATCAGAGAACTTTATTATCAGGCAAAAGCTGAGTTTTCAGCCCATGCATTTACATCACACCATTACGAAAAAGACCCTTCAATTTATATGGGAAGCGATGGCAGGGAATTCAGTTTCGAGCAACTTAAAGCTCACTTTGAACAGATAGATAATTTCTTTAATCATCTCAATATTAAACCAGCAAAAACCATTAATGCCCATAGATCCCAGATTGGCTATAATGCCATCGGTTTCTTCAAACAACGCCAGCAAACTTTTTCAGCCAGTTTCTTAAAACCAGGTAAAATATTTTCTGACCCTCGTGCACTCTCCTGGGAACCAAAACCATTTGGTATTATCAATTTCTGTGTTGATTATCTTGATGAAAACCAGGACATTTTCAATGCTGTCTCAAATCCTGGCAGAATCAGTGAAAAAGGTGCTGATATTGATTTTCTGGATAGGGCTACTTCCAATCTTTCTGCAATTGAAAACGGGATATTCCAGATTAAAAGGGGACTTGAAAATTTAAGTTTTGGATGTTTGATGTTTCATGAAAAAAACTGTGAAAATTTTGCTGTTTCTGATTTTGAAATGACTGTGGGCATGATTGCAACTGAAATAAAGAAAATTCCCAATATTCCAAAACCATACGACTATATTGCGGCGTATCTTAAGAATCGTCTTGACTCAAAAATTGTCAGCATGAAGCATAAAAATTCTCACCTATTCATTACACTATCAGGAAAAAGCATTCTTCCACAGTTTTTATACTGTTTCCTTGAAAACGGACCACACATCGTTCAGAACTTTCTTGAAATTCCAACGTTTGAAAAATCCATTGAACTCACTTACAAACTTGTAATTTAAAGAAGCGCTGAGAAAAACTCAACTGCTTTTTTGATATCCTGAATCTGGCGCTCACCTGATATCTCTCTTTCAATAATTACTGGTCCCTGAAACCCCATCTTCTTCAGTCTTCTGATCATCAGGGGGAAATTCACCATTCCTTCGCCGACAGGAACTTCTTTTCCCAAATACTCATCCCTGTCAGGCCAGAGTCCATCCTTCCCATGTATGCTTTTGACATATTGACCGAATATCTCAACAGCATCAATGGGATTTGCCTTTCCGTAAAGGATTAGATTGGCAGGATCAAGATTAATGCCAATATTATCAAGACCAATATCCACGATTGTTCTCTTCAATGTTGATGGAAGTTCCTGGCCTGTTTCAAAACAGAAAATCTGACCATTTTCTCTACACTTTTCAATGACCTTTCTCATCACTGGAATAAATGAAATATACAAAGGGTCAAGCTCGTCATCAGGAATAAAACCAACATGACATACAATGCGGCTTGTTCCCATTTCTCTTACGAAATCAGAAAATTCAAGAGCAAGTTTCAATCGCTGAGCTCTGAAGTCAGGTGCAACAAAGCCCATTGTTGCAGGTCCATCCTTCAGATTAAAAATTTGTCCCTTAAATAGAAGGAAAACAGAAAAAATTTCAATTCCGTATTCATCTGCCTTCTGTCTTATTGTTCCTGGGTTATACAAACCCATGTTTTCAGCCAGAAAACCTATCTGGCAAAGCGAAAAATTAAGCATTTTCACCCTTTGAAAAATCTGGTCAAAATTTTCTCCAGCTCCAACAATCACTCCAATTTTTGATTTGTTCATTATCAGTCCTTGTGAAAATTTGTTCATTCTCAAACCCGAAATCCCGAAAAACTTTTTATCTGGAGATGAGAAACGCATACATTACAACAAAATATACCACAAGCACTGCGAAACCAACAGGCACTCCAAATTTTGCCCATTGTTTGCTT
>JAKPDB010000143.1 GCA_029552985.1 bacterium | reverse complement strand
TTATCTTTGTCAAAAATAAGCGTCCCATCTACTTCAACAAAAAATACCTCTTTCATCTTTTCGTGGGACAAAAGAAGTTTTATTAAATCCCTATCCAATTTTAAAGCAAGCTCAATAATTTTATTCTTTAAGATCTCGCCTTCACTTACAAGTCGCTCATCTTTTTGAAGTAATGATTTTAAATTGTTTAATAAATTTTCCATAATTTTATTTTATTAAATCATCTACGCCAACCTCTAATGCTTTGGCGATTTTTGTTAATGTTTCTATTGTAGGATTTTTATTAACTCCATTCTCTATTTTTACAATTGTATTAAGCGACAAATTAGCAAGGCGAGCCACTTTTTCTAAAGAATAGCCCTTTTTCTGCCTTAATTTCTTTAGATTTTCAGAGATTTTATTTGACATTTCCATAATCATTGTTTAACATTATAGTATATAGAATAAATTATAAACTTTTTTGTTTTTCTATTATAATGATAAACAAGAATTCAAAAATAGTCAATCAAAAACAGCTTTTGAAAAACAAACTCAACGCTTTTGAGCAAAAAAGCGATAATCGGTTCGAACTCGCCGCCCGATTCATAAACTCCGTAAAAACAAGCTGAAATTATCGCTTTGCAAGGAAATCCCGAACAGGATCGCGATTTTCTAAAAAAGATTGGTTCGAACTTTCTTTTGAGCGGGCAGAAATTGTTTTTTAATTTCAAAAATCCCTATAAAATCCTTGCTTCTGCCGAGCCCGAGCAAAACGAGGGCAAGGCAAGAACCCTCAAAAACACAGAAATTGAATATTGGCGGAGGGGGTGGGATTCGAACCCACGTCCCGATTTCTCGAGAACACGCTTTCCAAGCGTGCGCACTCGGCCACTATGCGACCCCTCCAGAACAAAGAATTACTGGGTGGAATGTCTTATGAAGAGTCTTGCCGGTAATTCATAGCCGGCTTTAATTCGTTTTTGAAGAAGTTTTTTTGCCCTGCGATTGAGTTTTTCAAAGGGACGATTTCCCTGCTCAAATTCCTGTAATTGTTTTCTTGCTGCCTTCATTTTTCTGTGATAATACTTTCTTAAAAGCCGCTGCTGTTTCTTCATCCATACCTCCTGTAAAACGCATTTTTATAAGGAATATTTTACTTGAATAGCCAGTCAGGTGTCAAAATTGCAATTTGCTTGAAGACGATTTTCTATAAACAATGTCAATCAATTTTTTCACTGGTTCTATTCTTGAAAGTGTGTATTTTTTTAGCCATATCGAAGGCACAAGGGTTCTGTGGACTTTTTCCCATTGCTTCGCAACCTTTCGTACATTTTTTAAGGACTCAAGAAGATGCCTTTTTGCATCTTTTGTCCTGAAGGGATTTATTCTTTCTGGTTCTCCTGCGAGATGTGCCTGCTGAAGAAAATTTCTTGCACAAGCAAATGCTGAATTACGCAGGTTTTGAAGTTGTTCTGACAATCTTCTGCATTCTGAAAAATGAGCTGTTCTTATACCCTTTTTCTCGCAGAATTTAAGGAAACCATCTACCCATTCAGAGATATCGTCAGGTATCTTGCTATCCCATGCGATTTTTCCAGCAAGCACAAGGGTATCCAAACTTGCTTCAAGCCCTTCGCATGGGCTTACAAAGGTATTATATCTGCTCCATCCAGTTGCAACAACTCCCTTCATTTTTATCGTTTCCGCACATTTTACCCAGGCAAGCATATTGGCTATTCTTGCCTGAACGTATGGGATATCAACATAAGCACCATCTGCGCCCTTGAATGCAGAAGCTGCCCAGAGATTGCAGCCAGCATTCATAAATTTATCAATCGTTTCTCTGGTGACAAATTTGAATGGGTCTATTCCATAACTCCAGCACATTAAATCTGCCTGTTTGCCAATTTTTTTTACCTCAGATATGTTCCAAGTTCTTATCATATCGTCCCATATAATCGGTCTGATGTCTCTTTCATTGAGAAATTGCAACAAAGGTTCCAGATGATAAAGATAGAGTGATGCTTTACCATGTTTTTCAATAAATTTTTTACAGGCAGAGCAACTACCAAAAGACCAGACCTCGTCACCGCCAAGATGAAAGTGTTTGATGCCGGTATGGGTTAAAAGCACATCTTTTATCATCTGTAAAACAATATCCCTGGAATCAGTTTTCAAAGGACAAAGATCACTGACATTATCAGGAATCTCTCGCAGGTGTTTGAACCGTCTTTTTGAAAGGACATTTTCCATGTGTCCGAAACTCTGCACAAGTGGAATTACTTCAATGCCCAAAGATGCTGCCTTTGAAACAAATTTTTTCACAGTGCTTTCAGTATAGGCGGTTTCATTTTTTAGTTCTGGATAAGTTTTCCATGGATACATGTCCTCCCATTCAACAACAATACAATTTATCCTGGCTTCAGCAAGGATTTCCAGTAGTTCAAAAAGACGTCCAGATGTAGGTGGAAGTCCTTTTAAGTCAAGATGTATCCCTCTTATAGCAATGGCTGGTTTACTGCGAACAAAAAACTCATTATTCATGCTGGCTCCCTGTTGTAAGATGAATTCCAAAAATAAATCTTCCTGTGTTTTTTTCTGCCCTGTGTGAATAAAATACGTGAGTGTTTTCGTATGTGCAAATTCTACTGATAAGTATGTTTTCTTTTTTTACGCCTTTCTCAATCAACTGAGAAACCACAATACCTTCTAAATCAAGATGCCATCCATCCTTGTGTTCTGAAATAAAATCCCGGTATTTGTCTGAAAATTTCTGGATTATTTCACTGCCAACATTGTAACAGTTCTTACATATCGCAGGGCTGATGCCTGCGATGATTTTTCCACTATCACATCCACAGGTTTCAGCCATCTTATCCACAAGTTTTCCACAGATATTAAGATCGCATCCCTTCCATCCGCTATGACACACTCCTGCCACATGTCTTACTGGTTCATAAAGTACAATGCCAACACAGTCAGCAAGAGTTACAGCGAGAGTCAGTCCTTCATATTCAGTGAACATTCCATCGCCTTCAATAATTTCCGTATCAAGAAATTTTCCACAATGTCGCCTGCCTATATGGTGGATGATATCGCTATGAACCTGTTTCAATAATAAAAATCTATCTGGTGATATTCCCAACCTGGCTGCTGTCAGGACCCTGTTTTCTCTCACTTTTTCAAAACTATCATCAGTATTGAAACCAAGATTGCAAGTTTCAAAGGGCCATGTGGATAAACCGCCAGAGCGTGTTGTACAAAAGTTGAAAACAGGAATTTCGTCAAAAGAAATATAATAGGGCAGATGCGAGTAATTCATCAGTTTTCCAGCTTCTTTTCAAACTTTTTTTGCTGTACAACAAGTGTAATATCAGCTCTTGTTTTTTCAACAATTGTCCTGAGGACATCAACAACCCTTCTTAATCCACGAGTAATCATATCAGGATAGTCAAAAGAACTTGTAAAGTAATACACTTCATCCATCAAAGAAAGAAACTGTTCCATATTGGATGTGTGATCCTGCCTCATCTGGTCAAGAATGTGCCTTCTTAATTCACCCATCGCCTCTGCAAGTCCATGTAAATAACTGATTCTGTCAAAGACATCAAAGTCAGGAACAAATAAACTATTTTCCTTAACAATTCTGTAAAACACAAGTGCCTCAATCAATTCTTTTTCAGCATTATGTACAAACCCAGCATACAAAATTTCAGGAAACTTCACAAGAATTTTTTTCGCTGCAACAATGGACGACATCGCCTGCTCGAGAAGGTTTTTGCTTTCTTCGAAATCTCCCTGATGCATTTTTTTTATTGCGCGGGCAGAATATCGTGTAACTTCTCTTGAAAGTTTCAATGCCTGTTCCCGTGCTTTGTCCTCAGATTCAAAAAAATTTCTTATGTCTTTTTCTAAATTTTCTAATATATTCTGTTTCCTGGTAGTGACTTTCATAATATTCCTCCAGTTCTTTCTGTATTTGCGGTACCCGGTTATAAGAGATTTTTTTCTCTTTGCTATCTATGGATTTAGATTTTTTTTCGTTTTTTCTTTTTTCTAAAATGGCGAGAAATTCCTCTACTTTGAGAATTTTAAACCCTGCGAATTTTGCTCTGTTTCTAATTTGATTATCGTTTGAAACGATAATGCTTGTTTTGTCTGCGCAAGCAAGTTTTCTGATAATCACGCTATCAGCGGATTCGTCATCAGACCAGATGATTTTGATGCCCGGGTGAGATGAAGAAATGCTAGTCCATCCGTCGAATACAACCGTAAATTTTACAGATGGATGCTGGTTGCAGTATTCTTTCAGGGAAATAATCAGAGATAACCTGTCATCAAAAATTTGTTTGCCCTGATTCCATAATCTGTGCTTGATGATATTGTTTCCATCCAGAATATAGTGCATATAAATCAGAGTACAGGGAAATAATTTTCAAGTTCATACTGGCTAACGCATATTCTGTATTTATCCCATTCAATCTTCTTGTTTTCTATGAATTTTGTAAATATATGTTCACCGAGGGCATCCCTAACAAGTTTGCTCTTTTCAGTTTCATGAATGGCCTCGATTAAACTACCGGGCAATGTTTCTATGCTGTTTTTTGCCTTTTCTTCAGCAGTCATTTCATAAATGTCTGTAATGTCTGTTTCAACAGGTTCTGGCAATTTGAGATTTTCGTCTATTCCAGCGTATCCAGCAGCAAGAATCACTGTAAAGGCAAGATACATGTTGCACGCAGGGTCAGGACTTCTCAATTCAATGCGACTGGCGCTTTCCTTGCCAGGTTTATAAATGGGAACCCGAACAAGGGCAGAACGATTTTTTCTTCCCCAGGAAATATAAACTGGCGCCTCAAATCCAGGAACAAGCCGTTTATATGAATTAACCCATTGATTGCATATGGATGTAATCTCCCTGATGTATTTCAGAATGCCTGCAGTGTATGACTTTGCAATTGATGAGAGATAATTCGGGTCTTTCTCATCAAAAAATGCGTTTTTGCCATCTTTGAAAAGGGACTGATGAATATGTAGTCCGCTTCCATTATGACCGAAAAGGGGTTTTGGCATAAATGTTGCATAAATACCATGTTCAGCAGCAACCTGTTTTATCAGCACCTTCAATGTTACCATCATATCAGCCATTTTCAGGGCATCCGCATATCTTACATCAATCTCATGTTGGCTTGGAGCAACCTCGTGATGAGCTGCCTCAACCTTCATTCCCATTTTTGCGCATAAAGATACTGTTTCATTTCTCACCTGAGAACCAATGTCTGCAGGAATAAAATCAAAATATGTCGACTGGTCAATAAGACCAGGATTTTCTGGTGTCTTAAAATAAAAATATTCAAGCTCAGGTCCCACATTCATTGTATAACCGTTCTCCTTGATTTTTTCAAGATACCTTTTCAACGCGTACCTTGAATCACCATCATAAAATTTTCCTTCAGGAGTATAAATAGAGCAGAAAAATCTCACTGTTGGAAGTTTTGACCATGGTAGCACAAGATATGTATCTGGCTCAGGTTTCAAAACCAGGTCACTTTCATAGATTCTTGCAAACCCCTCTATTGAGGAACCATCAAATCCAATTCCTTCATCAAACGCTTTTTCAAGTTCATCAGTTGTGATTGTGACTGTCTTCAGTTGTCCCAGAATATCAACAAACCACAATTCTACAAATTGCACCCTGTCAACTCTAACCTGTTTCAAAACTTCGTTGTTGTCCATGTATTACCTCCAATTATCTTACGCAGAACATTTTTGACATAATTATAATAATCTATATTTTTGACACTGGCAAAAAAATTCAATAAGAGTATATTCTGCCATATGGCCTGTGGGAATAAGGAAAGATCACTGTAAATTCGTCATCGAGAAGATTGGACGGTACAACAAAAAAACTGCCGAATTTTTCGACATATTGTTTTATAAACGCCATTTCTTCAAAACTGGCAACTCTGGTGCGAACTTCCTTGCCAGGGTTTTTTTCTTTGAAAGAGCCCCTAATAAAAATTTTTCCTCCGTGCATACCTGTGCCTGTGAAAAATGTATCAACGAATGGATTATCAAATATCTTGAGCACGATAATCATTCCGCCTGCCTGATATTCGCCGAGAAAAGCGCCGCAGCTTCCGCCAATGACTACAACCGGAAAATCATTTTCATATGCTTTCATGTGGATACCAATTCTGTATCCAGCATTTTTTTTCACATAAATTTCTCCTCCTTTCATGGAGTGACCAAGAATATCCCCGGCATTGCCATTCACAATAATTCTTCCTCCATTCATTGTATTCCCACAACCGTCCTGGACATTTCCGTTAACAATTATTGTCCCTGCTGATAAGAAAGCACCAAGGTCATTGCCTGGAATCCCTGTGATGCGAACTGTAATATTTTTTTCAAGTCCTGCGCAAATAAATCTCTGTCCACAGACATTATTGATTTCAATATCGTCATATCCATCATCAATGGCTGCACGCAAAGTTTTATTCAAAATATTAAAATCCATTTTTGCAGCATCAATCCTTTTTTTCATTTCAAACCTCCATACTTTCTCCAACAACGATATGTTTCCTAACCTCTTTTGGAAGCATCAAAAATCCAAAGGATTCTTCCAGTAAATCTTTTTTGAATGCTGCTACAGAAATTTTTTCTCTTATCAGAAGGTTATAAATCCCGGCTCTGTTAATATTTCCTATTAGGATACAACCAACAATTCTGTCATCACGAAGCACACATTTGCGATAGAAATTGTTTTCTGGTTGATATTTTTCCAGTATCTCAAAATTTTGGGGTTGGGGATTTGTGATGCCAAAAGAAATCGCAGGTAGCCCAAAAATCTGTATAGAATTCATGGGATAAAGACCTGTATAGGAAATTTCCTGCCCAGTCATATTGGCTCCTGCAATTTTCCCTGTTTTCGCAGCCACTGGCCAGATAGGAATGAGCGCGTGTTTATTTTCAAAAAAATCAGGACTTTCCGTAACATCTCCTGCTGCAAATATGTCAGGAACACTCGTGTTAAGTTTGTTGTCAACAATAATGCCACGTTTTACCAGAATGGAGCTTTCTGCGACAATAGATGTATTGGGCCGTACCCCAACAGCAACGATAAGACATTCTGTTTCAATCTTTTTCCCGCTTTTCAGAATTACCCGTTTTATTCTTTTATCTTTACTTTCAATTTTGACAATGGTATCATTTTTCATAAATGCGGAATTGTGCCTAACAAGATACGATTGAAAAATTTCAGACCCTTTCACATCCATTGTGTTTGGAAGAATTCTGTCAGCCATCTCAACAATTGTTACAGGAATTTTTCTCATCAATAGACCTTCTGCTGCTTTTAATCCGATAAGTCCTGCTCCCAGAATCACGCAATTGTGTGGATTTAAAGATTGGATATATTGCGCCAGAGATATGGCATCATTCATTGAATAAAAAGTAAAAATTCCCTCTAAGTGATTGGCAAATCCGTCAATCGCAGGAATCCATGGTTTTGCTCCAGTCGCAATCAGAAGTTTTTTATACCTGATTTTCCTTCCTTTTGAAACTTTTATTTCATGGTTGCGACAGTCAAGAAAAACGGCAGGATTGTTAACAAGCAGTTGAGCCTTCATATCTGAATAAAAAGATTCGTCCCTGAATCTGGTTTGTTGCTGCGAAATCTTTCCTCCCAGATAATATGAAATTAATGGTCTTGAGTAATTTTCAAACGGTTCATCTGACAGCACAAGAATTTCGCCTTTGGGGTCATATTCACGAATACCCTCTATGGCATTGACGCCACAGACAGAATTACCGATAATGAGATAATCAGTCCTGTTCATTGTCCTCCTTCAAAACCAGTGCTTCATTGGGGCAAATTTCAACACAGGCGGGTTTTCCTGTTTCAAGACAAAAATCGCATTTTGATTTTATTTTAGAAGCAGTGATATCAGGGGAAATCACTCCGAACGAGCATACCATCACACACATCCAGCAACCAACACATAACTCCTTCCTGTATATCACCTTACCATCTTTTTTTGTCATCGCACCAGTGATACAGCACTCCACGCATAGCGCATCATCACAATGTCTGCACTGAAGAGCAAAAGAAATATGACCTTTTTCCTCAAAAACAATTGCGGAATCTGGCAGGGGATATTCCCCTTTGAACGCCTTAATAATATTTTTCGTTTTTGAGTGTGCGGTAATACAGGCAATTTCACACAGTCGACAACCAATGCAGAATTCTTCCCTGGCAATAATTGTGTTAATGGTTTTTCTTTTTGAATTTTTTACCATGCGTCTCCCGCGTGCTTAATACCAAGAAGTGCCAGTTCTTTATCATTTAATCCAATGCCCCGAAGCTGATCTCTGTTACCCCTGAGAGATTCAATGGCATTGATTCCCATTCCACCCATCATTTCTTTAATTTCTAGTGCCCATGCTCTGAGTAAATTGGTAAGCCGTCTTTTGCCTATTTCAGGGTTCAATCTTCGCGTTAGATATGGATCCTGTGTTGCAATTCCCCAGTTACACTTTCCAGTATAACACTTCTGACATATATGACAGCCCAGTGCAACCAGCGTGGCAGTTCCTATGTACACAGCATCAGCTCCAAGAGCAATGGCTTTTACCACATCAGCGCTTGACCTGATACCGCCAGCAGCAATAATTGAAGCATGATTTCTTATACCCTCCTGTCTCAATCTGCTGTCGACAGTAGCGATTGCAATTTCAATCGGTATGCCAACATTGTTTCTGATAACAACTGGTGCTGCGCCTGTTCCGCCCCTGAATCCGTCAATCGTCACAAAGTCAGCGCCGGCTCGTACAATGCCGCTGACAATGGGAGCGATATTGTGAACAGCAGCGACCTTAACACCCACAGGTTTTTTGTAGTCAACAGTTTCTTTCAATGCATAGATCAGTTGTTTCAAATCTTCAATAGAGTAAATGTCATGATGTGGAGCAGGAGATATGGCATCAGTACCTTCTGGTATTTTTCGCGCTGCTGAAATATCAGCAGTAACCTTTTCTCCTGGTAGATGTCCTCCTATTCCAGGTTTTGCGCCCTGACCAATTTTTATTTCTATTGCTGATGCTTCATTAAGATACCTGGCATCCACGCCGAACCTGCCAGATGCAACCTGAACGATTGTTCTTGAAACAAATTTTTTCAAACTTTCAGGCAATCCACCTTCACCTGTATTCCAATAGGTCTTTGCTTCCCATGCAGCAGCGGCAATGGATTTGCAGGCATTCAGCGAAATTGAACCATAACTCATTGCAGAAAACAAAACCGGTATTTCAGTTTCAAGCAGAATAGGAAGTTTTTTCTCTTTCTTTAGCTGTTCAATGCTGTCTGGTTTTCTGCCTATAAAAGTTTTGATTTCCATTGGTTCTCTCAATGGGTCTATCGAAGGATTGGTAACCTGTGAAGCATTAAGAACAATATGGTCAAAATAATTAATCCACGGCCTATCATTTCCCATGCCTGTTAACAGGATGCCTCCAGAATGCGCCTGCTTCATAAGATTTTTAAAATCCACTTCATTCCAGTTGAAATTTTCGCGAATCTGCGAATAACATTTTTCTATGGTCAGGGCGCCTGTAGAGCATATTTCCTCGCAGAAGTGACATCCCACGCACTTTCTATGGTCTGAAATGATTTTCGCAATATTCTGGTCGAAAGAGTGAGTATCATTGGAACAAACCCTGCAACACGCTTGGCAATTGATACACAGGTTTTCATCTCTAATAACTCTGAAATCAGGTACAATCTTTGGAATTGCCATAATGCTCCTTTTCATAAAAACAAACAGTCATGGTTCCTGCTTTTGGTGTCCATGTCCTGTCTGGATTTTTCTCCATGCAGCAAATTGCGGATTCCTCTGAAGCAAGAAAAAAGGTGCTACCTTTTTCTGCTGCAACAAGCGGTCTTAATTTGACCCTGTCATTGATTCCCAGCATAAAATTGCTCCTGGCGACGATAATACTGAAAGGACCATTAACAAGCGCTGGTCCATATATAATTCTGAGCCATTTGAGAAGGTGTTTTTCTTCATCGGAATAATTTTCTAATTGAATCCAGAAAGGCGCTGCTATGATTTTACCAATCGTGTCAAGGGAAAGATTCTGTCTCCTGGCAAGAAGGTCAAAAAGGTAAGTGATGACTTCAGTATCCGTGAATAATGAACAATAGTATCCAAAGTTTTCAAGATATCTCCGGTTAACACCATAAGAAGATATTTCGCCATTGTGAACCACTGACCAATCAAGAAGACCGAATGGATGCGCTCCTCCCCACCATCCAACAGTATTGGTAGGAAACCTGTTGTGTCCTGTCCATAGATATCCTTTGTAATCTTCTAATTTGTAAAAATCTGCTATTTCAGATGGTTCTCCCACTCCTTTGAAAATTCCCATATTCTTGCCCGAAGAAATTACAAAGGCATCGTTTGCATTATGATTAATCCCCATGCACACAGAAACAATTAAATTTTCTTCTTTTTCTGAAGGCATTTGTTCTTTTGTTTCCAAAAAATACCGCCAGAGCACAGGAGGATTCTTGATAGATTTGACTTTTCTTGTTGGTATTTGTTCTGATAATTTCACATTGAAATAAGTTTTCAAGTATTGTTCCACCTGGTCTCTGGCAGTGGCCTGGTTATAAAGCAGGTGAAAACACCAGTAATTTCTGCAGTCCTGATATATTCCATAACCAGCATAGCCACTGCCGAGACCATTGCCTCTGTCTTTCATTGAGTCGATGGCTCTCACAATGATTTCGCCTGATAACAGTTCGCCATGTTTATTGAATATGCCTGCTATTCCACATCCTGATGGTATGCGAACTTTTCTGTCATCAGAGAACTGGCAGATATTTTTGAAGTTCATACTCTGTCACCTGAATTCTGTAATCTTCCCATTCCTGTTTCTTTATTTTTAAAAATCTTCCAAAAATGTGTTCTCCGAGAATTTCTTTTACCAATTTGCTTTGTTCAAGATTGGAAATTGCCTCACCAAGGTTTCCGGGTAAACTTTCTATTCCCATCTGTTTTCGTTCAACTTCAGAAAGATGATAAAGGTTCCGGTCTATTGGAGATTTCAAGGTGTAGTCATTTTTTATACCCTGTAATCCTGCTCCAAGAAGACAGGCAAAGGTCAAATATGGATTGCACGAAGGGTCGCATGCTCTAAATTCTGCTCTGGTTGCCTGTTGTTTACCTGGATGGTAATATGGAACCCTGATTAATGCAGACCTGTTTCTTTGTGACCAGGCGATGTAAACTGGTGCTTCATATCCTGGTACCAGCCGTTTATAGGAGTTCACCCATTGAGCAAATACCGCACATATTTCTTTCGCATGAACAAGTTGCCCTGCAATAAATTTTTTTGCGACATCAGAAAGGTGATACTGGTCTTTTGGGTCAAAAAACGCATTTTTGTCGTCGATGAAAAGAGATTGATGAGTATGCATACCGCTTCCATTGACACCAAAAATCGGTTTTGGCATAAATGTTGCATAAACGCCATGCATGCTTGCTATTTCTTTAACAACCACTCTGTAGGTGATGACATTATCAGCCATTTTCAGGGCGTCTTCATATCTCATATCTATTTCGTGTTGAGAAGGACCTACCTCATGATGCGAGTACTCAACTTTTATGCCCATGCTTTCAAGAGCAAGCACTGTATCTCTTCTCAGGTCTGATGCAATATCAAGAGTAGTAAGATCGAAGTATCCACCGGCGTCCAGAGTTTCGTTTGATCTGTCATTTTTCAGGTAGAAAAATTCAAGTTCTGGTCCCACATAGTAATGAGAAAATCCGGATTTTTTCATTACATTAAGCATCTTTTTAAGCACAAATCTTGGGTCTCCTTCGTATGGTTTGCCGCCAGGTTGCATCACATCGCATATCATTCTTGCGACAGCATGTTCTTTTGGCCTCCAGGGAAGTATCGCAAAAGTGGAAGGGTCTGGCATCGCAATCATGTCAGATTCTTCTATTCTTTGATAGCCGGTGATTGATGAACCATCAAAACCCATCCCGTTTTCAAGAGCTCCTTCAAGTTCTCTGCTTGTGATTGCAAAACTTTTTACCTGTCCAAGAAGGTCAGTAAACCATAATCTGACAAACCTTACATCATTTTCCTTAACCATCTTCAATACGTCTTTTGACGTCATATTTCTCCCTTTTTGTTAGAAGTTTGCGCGAATTTTTACTCTTCCCTACCCTTCCTTTGCACCCTCACCCATCAAGGGAGAGGGAACAAATGATGTCGTGCCCTCGATGAAACCCTAAACTCGAAACTCTAAAAATATCCCTCTTATCTCTTTAAAGATATTCAACTATTAATAGAATAACAACGTCGTTATTGGACTGAAAACCTTCGGTGGTTTATTGAAATCTTCCCTGATGGGCTCTGGACTTCATTGTCCAGTAATCTTCGTCGCTTACTGAATTTTTTCTATATCGTGCTGTCCGATTTTCGAAAATCTATTCATCCAGTATTTTTTCCACAAGTTCTTTATCACAGTCCATTACATAAGGAATACCAGATATCTCAGATGCCTGTTTTGTAATTGCTGCAATATCCCGTCGCGAAATATATTTGAGTGCAAATTTCCTTTCGCCTGCCATCAATTGTTTAAGACCGGTTGCCAGCCTATCATAGTAGGTATACATTCCAATAGCACCAGCTGGAATATTCTTAAAATCTTTTCCAAATTTTGCCTTCAACGGTTCAGCAGAAACGAAAATCTGCTCAATTGTAGTTCCATACTTTTTGTATTCCTCTGGTATTTTGCCTTTTTTCACAAGATTTCCGACAGTTTTTGCTGCCATCACTGCAGCAAAGGTCGCGCGTCCAATACAAATGGCTTTGATATATGGCGCAGCAAGAGCTATCCCCTTAAAAATCTGGTCTTCAAGTGCAAACCCGCCTGCCATTGCCACTGATGGTATGTACCAGGACTTCTTTTCAATTTTTTTAAGCATCTGATAGAGCAAGCATTCAAGTTCCACTGTTGGAATACCCCATTCATTCATCATTCTCCAGGGACTCATGCCTGTTCCACCACCAGCACCATCTACTGTAAGAAGGTCAATTTTCGCAACTGATGCACATTTTATTGCTCTTGCAAGGTCTGCCGGTCTATACGCACCAGTTTTCAATGTGACATACTTGAAGCCAATCTTCCTCAATCGTTCAACTTCTTTATAAAATCCTTCTTCATCCACCATTCCCAACCTTGAATGTCTTTCAAATTCCTTGATGGTTCCTTCTTTAAATTCTTTCTGAGTGATGGGATTGTCAGGATCAGGAAACACCAGATAATTTCTTTTTTTCATCTCTTTTGCAAACTCAAGGTCATGAAGTTTCACTTCTCCGCCAATATCCTTTGCACCCTGACCCCATTTTGGTTCTATGGCTTCAACGCCGAGTCCTGCAACATACTCAGGCACTCCAAATCTGCTATCCTCCACATTATATTGAACAACAATAGTCCCTCTTCCATTGTGCCATCTCTGATAACTCTTTATTCTTCTTTCCATTTCAGGAGATTTGACAATTTTTCCATTTTGAAATTTTGCCTCTGGGTCCATTCCGCATACATTTTCTCCTATAACCACAATGGTTCCACACAACGCAGCGCCTATTGCAATTTCTTCCCAGTTAATTTTCGCAACATCTGTTGAACCCAGGGCGCCTGTAAAAAACGGTACATCCAGTTTCAGTTTATTCTGAAAGCCAATTTCTGTTGATATATCCACGTTTGGAAATATGGCATGGTCAGAATCTGGTTCAACTCCTTGTGCGCCAACGCAGCTACCCATGATATTGAAATGAGAAAAATCAATCGGGTAGTCCTTTTCAGAACCAGCTACAATGCTTCCAAATGGCTGGGGATAAAGTATTTCTCTGCCCCTTATCCCTGATTTTGCGACTTCACATAGTCCAATACAACCATCAAGACATGTGACGCATAACCCTGATAGTGGCGAAGGATGCACACGATTTCTCGTACCTGTGGCTGCACTGGCATTTGGTTTGCTGTAAGACATTTTTTCCCCCTGTCCTGGTTAAAATAAAAAAGTCCCTTCCGGCATTCTGCGCCGAAAAGGACCTCATCGTCCAGCTCGCACAACTTCGTGCACGAATCTAATTCAGTAACATATTACCACAAAAATTTTATCTGTCAAATTTATATCAAATCCGAGGCAAGAATAATGGCTTCGGCTATTTCCTTCATTGTCTTGCGCTTATCCATGCTGTACTTTCTGATTTTCCTGTATGCCTCCTCTTCAGTAAGGTTTTCTTTCTTCATCAAAATTCCTTTTGCTCTTTCAACAAGCTTTCTCGTTTCAAGCTCTTCCTGGATCACCTTACTTTTTACTAGCAGTTCTGCATTTTCAATTGCCATTGCCGCCTGATTTGCAATTGTGGTCAAAATTTTTATTTCTGTTTCTGTAAAATCATGCGGTTTTGAAGTGTAGCAATTGATAACACCGATTACCCGATTTTTGATTGCAAGGGGCACGCATAATAAAGAACAGAGTCCTTCTTTTATGGCAATATCCCTGTATTTATATTCTTCTTCCTTTGTAACATCTTTGACAACAATGGGTCTGTTTTCCTTTACAGCCTTTCCAGCAATACCTTCGCCTATGCTTAATGGTGGTTTTTTATTATATTCTTCACTGACGCTCTGGGTCGCTCTGATATGTAGTTTTTTGGTTTTTTCATCAAGCAAAAGTATAGAACAGATGTTGGAGCCCATTAGCTCTGCAGTCACAAGCACTATGAGTTTGAGAATGTCCTCAAGGTACAGGTCAGAAGTAATTGCCTTACTGATTTTCGTCAGGGCTTCAATCTGTTGTTGAATAGTTTTTCCTTCCATGACTGTTTGTGCTTCCTTTTTATAATAATTTATAGATTATACTTAAACACCTGTCAAACTTCCTACATCATATGGTATTGTTTAATATCCTTTACCTGTATTTTGTGCTCCTTTAATCTTTTCATTGCAAGCAATGTTGCATGCGCTGCTCGCGCTGTTGTGATAAGAGGAATGCTTCTATGTATTGCCATTGTTCTGATAGAAACAATATCCTGTTTTGGCCTGTTTCCTGTTGGAGTATTGATAATCATCTGAATCTGATTGTTTTTTATATAGTCAATGACATTGGGTCTTACTGCTTCATGAAGTTTGCCGATAATTGTTACTTCAAGCCCTTTTTCTGACAAAAATTTCCCGGTTCCAGCAGTCGTGATAATTTTGAATCCAAGTTCAGCAAAACCCTTTGCTATAGGATAAATTAACTCTTTATGATTGTCCCGAACACTGATAAAAATATTTCCACTGAGTGGAAGATTTTGACCTGCTGCCAGCTGGCTTTTTGCGTACGCCATTTCAAAACTTTCGTCAATGCCGATTACTTCACCGGTGGACCTCATTTCAGGACCTAACACAGCATCGATACCAGAGAATCTGTTGAATGGAAACACTGATTCTTTTACAGCAAAATAATTGAGACGAATTTCTTTTTCAAAATGCAATTTTTTTAAACTCATACCCAGCATGATTTTCGTTGCAAGTTTTGCAAGGGGAACACCTGTAACCTTGCTTACAAAAGGCACAGTTCTTGAAGCGCGTGGATTTACCTCAAGAATATAAACATTGTCGTCCTTCACAGCAAATTGAATATTCAACAGTCCCACAACGTTCAGAGATAGGGCGAGTTTTTTTGTTGCTTGTTTGATTTCGTTAATGACTTTTTCCTTCAAACTATAAGGTGGTAGCACCATCGCACTGTCTCCAGAATGAATACCTGCCTGCTCCACGTGTTCCATTACTCCACCAATCACGCATGTTTTTCCATCACATATTGCATCAACATCCACCTCAGCGGCATCCTCAAGAAATTTGTCTATTAACACAGGATGTTCTGGCGAAACTTCAATGGCTTTTTCCATAAACTCCTGCAGCATACCATCGTCATAGACGATCTGCATCGCCCTTCCACCCAGCACATATGATGGCCTTACAAGTACAGGATATTCAAGTTGGTGAGCAATCTTTAATGCATCTTTCTTATTTCTGGCTGTACCACTCGGTGGTTGCATAAGCCCAAGTTTATCAAGGAGTTTTTTAAATTTCTTTCTATCCTCTGCAATATCGATTGCGTCAGGGCTTGTTCCAAGAATGTTCACTTTTGCCTTTTTTAATGGAATTGCAAGTTTTAATGGGGTTTGGCCTCCAAATTGTAGTATAACACCCAGAGGATTTTCTTTTTCAATAATGTTCATCACATCCTCAAATATCAGCGGCTCAAAGTAGAGTTTATCAGAGGTATCATAATCGGTACTAACAGTTTCAGGATTACAATTCACCATGATACTTTCATAGCCAATTTCTTTCAGGGCAAATGAAGCATGAACGCAGCAATAATCAAACTCTATTCCCTGACCTATCCTATTTGGCCCTGCGCCAAGTATCACAACCTTTTTCTTCATGTGATTTTTATTACTTCTGGATGTTCGTAAGTTGAATAATAATAAGGGGTATAGGCAACAAATTCACCTGCACATGTGTCCACACATTTATAGTCAACGACTATGTTATACCTTTTTCGCAGATTTCGGATTTTTCTCTCACTGCATCCCAAAATTTTAGCAATATGACTGTCTGAAAATCCCAGTTCCTTTGCTTTTTTCATCGTTTCAAAATCAACAGTTTTTCCTTTTTGTCTTTCAAGCATTTTTTCAAAATCAACGATTTCTTTGATGTTTGCAAGAAACCATCTGTCAATTTTTGTCAGATGATAAATTTCATCAATGGTCCAATTCTGTTTCAGAGCTTGTTTAATATAGAAGACCCTTTTTGAATTTGGAATTCTCAATCCCTCATGAAGGTCAAGTTTCAATGCAATATCTTCAAAGCCCGCAAAATTTTCTTCCATGCTTCTAAGCGCCTTCTGGAACGCTTCTTTAAAAGTCCTGCCAATCGCCATGACTTCGCCAACCGACTTCATTGAGGTGGTTAACACATCAGATGCTCCTGGAAATTTTTCAAAATTAAACTTTGGGATTTTGACAACACAATAGTCAATGGCAGGTTCAAAACAGGCAGGCGTCTTTTTTGTTATATCGTTTGGTATCTCATCAAGCGTATAACCAATGGCAAGCTTTGTGGCAATTTTCGCAATCGGGAAACCTGTTGCCTTTGAAGCAAGGGCTGAACTCCTTGATACGCGGGGATTCATTTCGATGACAACCATCTCTCCATTTTCAGGATTTACTGCAAATTGAATATTTGAACCACCTGTTTCAACGCCTATTTCTCTGATGATTGATATGGCCGCATTTCTCATTTCTTGATATTCTTTATCTGTTAGGGTTTGAACAGGTGCAACTGTGATGCTGTCTCCTGTATGAACTCCCATTGGATCAAAATTCTCTATTGAGCAGATAATCACCACATTGTCTTTCAGGTCTCTCATTACTTCTAATTCATACTCCTTCCATCCAAGGACTGATTGTTCCACAAGAATTTCTCCAATAAAACTTGCCTTCAATCCTGCCTCTGCAAGTTCTTCAAACTCTTCTATGTTATATGCCACAGAACCACCGGTACCTCCAAGTGTATATGCAGGTCTTATGATAGCAGGAAAACCAATTTTTCCTACCACCTCAATTGCTTCTCTCAAACTGCGGGCAATCCCGCTTTCAGGCACTTTCAGCCCAATTTTTTTCATTGATTGTTTGAAACATTCTCTGTCTTCTGCCTTTTTTATTGCTTGGTAGTTTGCACCTATCATTTTCATATGATACTTCTGAAGAACTCCCATTTCATATAGCTTTGTGGCAAGATTCAATGCGGTCTGTCCGCCGAGAGTCGGAAGCAAAGCATCAGGTCTTTCTTTTTCTATGATTTTCTCAAGAATTTCAGGGATAAGCGGTTCAAGATAAATTTTGTCAGCCATTTCTGGGTCTGTCATAATAGTTGCAGGATTGCTGTTAACAAGAACCACTTTATAGCCCTCTTCTTTCAATGCCTTGCATGCCTGTGAACCTGAATAGTCAAATTCACATGCCTGCCCTATGACAATGGGTCCTGAACCTATGAGCAAAATTTTCTTAATGTCTGTTCTTTTTCCCATGATCAATGATCCTATAAAATTTTTCAAACAGATATCGTGCATCCTGTGGACCAGGTGAATCTTCTGGATGAAATTGAACGCTGAATACAGGAAGTTTCTTGTGTTCTATGCCCTCAAGTGTCTGGTCATTGAGATTGATATGCGTAATAACAATATTTGGGTCCTTGATTGAATTGATGTCAACGCAAAATCCATGGTTCTGGACTGTTATTGAGATTTTTCCTGTCTTCAAATCTTTTGTGGGATGGTTTGCACCATGATGGCCGAACTTTAATTTATACGTTTTCCCGCCAAAAACCTGTCCAAGAATTTGCTGACCAAGGCAGATTCCAAACACAGGATATTTTTCAACAAGATTTGAAACAGTTTTTATTACATATGTCAATGGCTCAGGATCTCCTGGTCCATTGGAAATTAAAATCCCATCAGGTTTTTCCTTATCTATTTCTTCATATGGCGCATTCGCCGGATACACTACTACCTTCAGATTTTTTTCTGCAAGAAGTCTGAGAATGTTGTATTTTACACCGCAGTCAATCACAACAACCTTATATTTACCCTGATTATTCCAGATAAATGGCTCACCTTTGATAACATCTTTTACTATATCCCTGCCAACAATACAAGGAGATTTTCTAACCTTTTCAAGCATCTGTCTTTTATCCTGACTGCCGACAAATATCCCTGCTTTCTGTGCGCCCTTATCTCTAATAAGTTCTGTGATTTTTCTTGTGTCAACACCCTCAATTCCAGTAATTCCGTTTTCCTTGAAAATCTGGTCAATGGATTTCTCTGCTTTCCAGTTTGAATAGATTTTGCTTTTTTCCCTGACAACAAATCCTTCAAGATGAATTTTGTATGATTCCACATCCTGGCTGTTGATTCCATAGTTTCCTATCAGTGGATATGTCATGACAACGATTTGACCTTTATAGGATGGGTCATAAAGGATTTCCTGGTATCCTGTCATACTTGTATTGAAAATTAATTCACCAAATCGTTCGGCCTGGCTGCCAAATGTTTCGCCAGTATATATAGTGCCGTCTTCAATAACGAGATATCCCTTCATTTTATTCAGTTCCTGCCAGTATATTGAACCTGTAGATTTTTTTACTTATCATTCACAACCTGTAAGCACTTTTCGCATAGTTGAGGATGCTGTTTTGAAAGCCCCACAGTTTTGTGGTGTATCCAGCACCTTGCGCACTTTGGAAGGTCTGTTTTCTCTGCTTTCACTTCCAGCTCATTTCCGTTTTCAAGATGAATTTCTGCTATCATCAGTAGATTTGTAAGATACGGCTGGAAACTTTCGAGAAATTCTCTATGCTGCGGATTTGCCTTCACAAAGATTGCTGCCTCAAGGCTGCTTCCAATTTTTCCCTGTGCTCTTTGCTGCTCAATTTGTTTTAGAACCAATTTCCTGAACTCAAAAAATTTCAGCCATCTCTCAAGAAGATTATTGTCAGGTGCTTTTGCTTCAGGCCAATGTTCAAGAAACACGCTTTCCTGTTTTTTGAATGGAATAAAAGAATATGCCTCCTCACATGTAAAGGAAAGAACAGGTGCAAGCATAACCACAAGGGATGAAAGAATCTGATAAAGCACCTGTTGAGCCGCCCGTCGTGTACATGAGTTTTTTCCATGTGTGTATAACCTATCCTTGAGATAGTCAAGATAAAACGAAGACATATCAATATTGCAGAAATCAAAAATTTCATTGACACCCTTATGAAACAGGCATGCTTCATAATAACCCGTGACATCATTGACCAATTGATTGAGCCTTGCAATTGCCCATCTATCAACTTCAAGTAGTTCACTTTCCTGAACCTGAAATTGCACGTCATAATCAGAAATATTTCCAAGGATAAACCTCATTGTATTGCGAAGTGTTCTGTACACAATGACAAGATGGTCAATAATTTTTTGAGAAATTCTCATGTCCTGCTGGTAATTTTCACTCACAGCCCATAACCTTAAAATGTCAGCGCCGTATTGATTAATAATCTGCTCTGGGGTAATCACATTTCCAAGGGATTTTGACATCTTTCTTCCTTCAGCATCAACAACAAATCCATGCGTGAGCACTGTTTTGAAAGGAGCGTGTTTCTCAATGGCGCAGGAGGTGATAAGGGATGTTTGAAACCAGCCCCTGTGCTGGTCGCTTCCTTCAAGGTAGAGTTCAGCTGGCCATTTTAGTTGCGGATCATTTTTCAGCACAGCAAGATGACTGACCCCTGAATCAAACCAAACATCAAGAATATCCTTTTCTTTTATGAAAGGACCTGCCTGGCTGCAATTAGGACAGGTAAAGTTTTCTGGAAGCAATTCTTCAACTGACTTTTCAAACCAGACATCTGAACCAAATTTTTCCACCAGAGACGAAATCTTGCTGATGGTTTCTTTGTTGCAGATTGCTGTTCCACATTTTTCACAATAAAAAACTGGTAGAGCCACTCCCCACAATCTTTGTCTTGAAAGGCACCAGTCAGGTCTCAGGGCAACCATGCTTGAGATTCTTGACTGCCCTTCTTCTGGAATCCATGTTGTTTTTTGAATTTCACTCTGCAACAATTCTCTCAGGTTCTGATGGTCTATTTTCAAAAACCATTGTTTTGTTGCCCTGAAAATCACTGGTTTTTTGCAGCGCCAGCAGTGTGGGTATGAGTGTCGATAATTTTCACTGTGCAGAATAATGTGTCTCTTGCTTAAACTGTCAACGATGAAAGGGTCTGCTTCAAACACAAGCATTCCCTTCCATTCTGGTACTTCTTCTGTGAATCTTCCTCTTTCATCAACAGGGGAGATTACTGGCAAATGATACTTGAGGCCTGTTTGATAATCCTCCTCACCGTGACCGGTGGCAGTATGAACGCAACCAGTTCCTTCTTCCGCAGAAACATAATGAGCAAGTACCACAGGACTATCCCTTTCCACAAATGGATGGCTGTATATCGTATGTTCAAGGTCCTTTCCTTTGAACGTTGCAATTCTTTCGCTCTTCCAGTTCAATTTCTCACAGACAGTGTCAACAAGAGTCGTTGCCAGGATAAAATGACCTGCATCTGTTTTGATAATACAGTATTCAAGTTCAGGATGAACAGCAATCGCAACATTTGCTGGAAGTGTCCATGGTGTTGTTGTCCAGATTAAGAAGAAACTATGATCAGGTACCCGGCCGGCTGAAAATTTTTTCACAGGAAACTTTACATATACGGATGGACTTGTTTCATCCCAGTACTCAAGTTCTGCTTCAGCAAGAGCGGTCTGACAGTGCCAGCACCAGTGTATTGGCTTGTATCTCTGAATGATGTATCCACTGGTAAATAGTTTTCCAAAACTTTCAACAATCGTTTTTTCATACACAGGATTTAAGGTAAGATACGGATGTTCCCAGTCACCAAAAACGCCAAGCCGCTTAAATTCTTCTCTTTGAATTGCCATAAATTTCATTGCATAATCATGGGCCTTTTTTCTAAAAGAAATAATGTCAACAGCGTTTTTGTCCTTCAATTTCATTTGCTGAAAAACCTGATGCTCAATGGGCATTCCATGACAGTCCCAGCCAGGAACAAAAGGCGAGAAAAATCCCTGTAATGACTTGAATTTTACAACAGTATCCTTGAGAATTTTATTTAGTGCTGTGCCAATATGAATATGTCCATTGGCGTATGGAGGTCCATCGTGAAGAATAAAACTTTGACTACCTTTATTCTTCTCAAGCATTTTCTTGTAAATATCAATCTTTTTCCATTTCTCAAGCAACTGTGGTTCCCTCTTTGCAAGGTCTGCCTTCATGGGAAAAGCAGTTTTTGGAAGCAAAACTGTTTCAGAATAATTGAGCTTGTCCATTTTATTTCTCACCTTTCAGTTTTTTTACAACAACCGCAACTCTTTTCCCCAAATGCCTGCATTCTTTTAATACCTTTTCATCAGGAGTGCCGATCGCCACAGGTCCATAATGGCCTCCTTCTGTCGTTCCCTGAACTATCATTCCATGAATCAGCATCATCTGAATAATAGAAAGTATTGTTGTTTCATTGCCACCTGCGATATTGGCAGAGGATGTAAATGCGCCGCCCACTTTACCAATCATTTTTCCATAAAATTTCACGGACTGGTCAAAAAGTTTTTTTATTTCCCAGGCGGGTCCACCAAAATACGTGGGCGAACCAGCGATAATGCCGTCATAATTCAAAAGTTCATCAGGTTCTGTTTCTTCAACTTTTTTCACAACAACCTCAACATTTTCTTCAAGAACACCCTTTTGTATCTCATGAGCCATCTTTTCAGTATTGCCGGTTCTTGAATAATAGACAATAAGGATTTTTGCCATATTTTACCTCCTGTCAGCAAAGATATTGGGATATATTATACAATTAAAAAGCCCATGGATGAAATATTTCTTATGAAAGCAGGATAATTTCGTAATCGTTTACCACAGGTACCACGAAAGAGAGTTTCGTTTTTTGAAATGTCGCTGGTAGTGATTTGCCAGATGATAGAGAAAATGCCTTTTTTCTGTTTGTTTTTATTGAAATGGAAACATTGTGAATGTGAATGATTTTATCCATAGGCCTTTTCATATCAGATGTAACATTTACAAGATGAAGAATCTGAAATTTTTCGTTTTCTCTCAATTCCATTGCCAGGCTTCCAGGAGCATCAGTTTCAATCTGAAGTCCACCAGGTGTAATCATCCTTATCAATGAATGCACCAGGTTTTTGTGAATGTCAATGTGGAAGCGATTAAAACTTTCAAAAATCGCTGAAGGGAAATAAACAACCCTGCCTTTTCCTCTTTCAGTCATGATGATCGCAGGATAGTCGCTGATACCTTCTGGCTGCCTGTACGCAAGATTTATGGGTTTGAGAAACTTCGCAAGTATTCTGGCATCCTTTGCGGGCTTTATCGCAAGGGCATTCACTGGTCTTGGAATGAGAATGTCTTTTTCGATATTTCCAATTTTTTCAGTCAATACCATATAGTCCTCAATCCTTGATGGTCTGAAAACTCCGCAAATTTCTTTTATTCCAAGAAATTCAAGCCAGTGTTTTCTGGCTACATGGTTTCCTTCACTATCGTACATTCCTGATTCAAAATCAGAAATTAGTATTCCGCCATTGCGCACAAAATTCATTATTGCATCAATGTGGCATTCAGACAGGCATGCGGCATCTGGTAGTATCAATACTTTGATTTCTGATAGATGGGTTTCATCAAGATATTCATCCCAGATCACCCTTGCTGGTATATGAGCAAAATTACACAGGTCAAGACAACCATGATTTTCGTTGTTCAAAATTTCTTCTGAGACTTTTCTCATTCCATTGATATCTGCTGTGTCGTTGTCTTTTCCTGAATCAATGATAAGGCCCTGTTCTCTGCCAGAGCCGGCTTGATAGGAAAGTCCTTTGTGGGACGAAATATAGAAATAAAGGGTCTGATTTGAAATCATTATGCCGGTTTCCGCGCATGACCTGCTTTCAGCAATATATTTTTCAGCCCGTGAGATTAAAGAACCAGTACTTTTCAAAGCGCCTGTGGCATATTTTTTCGTCTTTTCAATCGCAGGATAAAATATCGCAAACCATGTATTTGAACCACCAGCTGTTGCCTGCGCCAGCGCAGTTGACAACTCTGCCTCAGGCAAAGGCACATAGTGCCAACTTGAAAGTGTATGATGCGTAAACACAACCGATGGGTTTTTCCCCGCAGAAAGAAATCTTGAAAGGTTCAAAGAAGTATAAGGAGAGCGGTATAAATCTGTGCAGTGAAAAAAGTCCTCTGCGCCTGTAAAGGTTTGAAACATCTCCATTCTTCCAGCGTCATAACCGAGAATAATATTTGAAGTATTGAAATGCCCACCATTGAGAAACATCACAGCGTTTTCATTTATCTGTTTTGCAGCATTTGTGGCATCTCTCATGAATTCTGCCCAGCTGTGTGAGCGAAAAAGAGCAAATGTTTTCCATAATGGGTCTTTCCAGTCGCAGAAATCAGGCATTCTATTTTCTCCTGAAAATTTTTCAAATTTTTTCTGACAGTACGGGCAATAACAGGCTTCAGGATAGACCACAGGACCATCAAGAAAACATCCATCCACACCTGTTTTCATCACTTCCTGTATCATCTCAAAAGCCCAGTTCCTCCACGGGCTATTGACACAGAATGTTGTGCCATTACCGTAAAGAGGATGCTTTTGTCCATAGGGAACTCCATCTTTACACAACTGTTCCCATCCAGGATTTTTTCTCGCAAATTCATAACTGTACCAGTGCATATTGATATAGGCAATGACATGCAATTTATGTTTTTTCGCAATCGGTACATATTCCCTCAAAAGATCTCTTTTTCCAAGCCCTTGTAATTTCTCAAATTTTTCTGAGTTGAAAGTCACGAGGTATCCGGTTCCAGGGGCGCATCCAGGTGTTGCCATAATCCACTCACAGTTTGCCTTCCACAGAGTTTTTGTTTCCCTCGCCAGTTTGTCCATGTCTGCATTAAGAAATTTGCTGAAATCTCCAAGATAATCCCGTCTCATCATCCTCAACGGTCTTTGCCACCAATTTTTGCACATTGCTCCTCCGTGCTGACTTTGTTAAAATGGCTTTCTTTAATCCAGGATTCTGTTTTTCCACCGCTATATCTTGCTGCCTGATTCAGCATAGCCATCAATAGACATGAAATTTATTATAAGTACCAGCAGTAGTTGGTTTTTTCATAAGCGCACTGATTTCTTATCATAAACTCGATAATTTTTTGAGTCAATGATGTCACTGGACAGAAAGTATTTCCTGGGTTAAACTGATTGTATGAGAAAAATATATGCGGCTGTGATTTTTTCTTTTAGCATCTTTATTTTTCCCTCGTACGGACATCTCTGTGATAATGTTTTCCGTCAGGCAGACAAACTGATTGTTAAACCAGAAACATACAATATTGTTGTGAAAGACAAAACGACATTCAAAATCTTTCTGCAAAATAATATGGATAGAGGCATCGCAGAAATAAAGTTGCTTGCTGATAGCCCTGCATTTGACTTCCAGATTTATCCTGAAAAGATGTCAATTCCAAAAGACCAGAGGGTGTATTTTGAAGTGACAATGATTCCCAAACCTTCTACCTCATCAGGAAATTATCCTGTAACTTTCAAACTGGTTGGTGGTGGAAGACAATTCAAAAGTTTCAGCATTGATATAGCAGGTGATAAAAAAGACCCTGGTGAAATAAAAAAAGAAACACAGGAAACCCGTCAGGTTCCTTTGATGAAAACACAGTCAATTCTACCTGTTCGCAGAACACACCAGTCTCCGAAAATAGATGGAAAGATTATTGAAGAATGCTGGAAAAATGCCGGCGTTGCAGGAAATTTCTGTTTGTTTAATCAGGGTAAGCCCGTCTATCAGACCGTCGGGTTGCTTGCATATGACTCAGAAGCAATGTATCTTGCATTTTACTGCAGGGACGGAACCCCAGAAAAAATCTCAGATAAGGATAAGATTGAAATACAGGTATCACCTGACCGGACAGGGAAAAATTATTATTCTATTATTCTAACAGGCGACGAAAAAATTTCCTGCAAAAAGACCAGTGTCAACGGTGAATTTCAAACAGTATCTATAAATGGATTGAAATATGCTATGTCAAAAGGTGTGACTGCGTGGATGGTTGAAGTTGCGATTCCCTTTTCTTCTATCGGAGCCAGGGTTCCTGAATCAGGAAATATTTGGGCTTTGAAAATCATACGAACAAAGGCAACGCAATCCCCTGAAGAAAGTTTCTGGGCAGTTGATGCATCATCCTATCATCAGGAAAAAGGGTTCGGTCAGATTGTTTTTGAGCAATGATGTGTATCCCAATGAAAAAATTGCTTCTCATCGTGGTCGTTTTTGCATATGTTTTCATTGGCAGGGCTGAACAGATTGACATTAATTTTGAATATCCCGACATAGAAGGTGATTTTTATCTTGCCGGAACTGTTTTTTTTCCACCGTCTTCTGTGATGTCTGTAAATAACATTCTTATACTGGATACCAGTACGAAAAAAGAGATTGCTTCAAAAATTACAGTACAGGAAAGATGGCCTGATGATTCCATCATGAGTGTTGAAATTATTTTTCCTGCAAGCAGTCAGAAAAAAACAACATATACAATCCATTATGGAAGTGATATCAAAAGAAGAAAAACCTTTTCTGAACCTGCGGTTCTTCCCACAATTTCCTTTTTCCCAGCAGGTGCTGGAAGACCTGTGGAAAATGTTGACATATCGGTTGGCCAGATCAATGTAAGGGTTGACAAAAGCACCAATATCAGATACTGGTGGTACATTGTGCCGATGGCGATTCTTTTGTTTTTAACTGTTTACAGAAGCGTCAGAACCATAAGGACTCAGAAATTATGATACGTATTTCAGTCGCAAGAAGAATCGTTCAAATTATCTGCTTTGTGCTTCTTGTTTATGGTGGTTATATTTTTAAGGACTGGAAAGAATCCGCTGAAACCAGCCAGCAAAAGATTTTTCCTACTCTCAAAGCACCAGAAGGAAGCGTGTCCACAACACAGTTTGAAAAGGGAAGCATTCTATGGCCATCAGGAGCAACACCAGTAATTGAAAACTATCCACCTTCACTTGTATGCAGATTTAATCCAAAAGGAGGCATGTTTAAGGCATGCATCATGCACTTTCTTTCAGAAAATCTCACCTGGCAAACATCTTTCAAGTATCTTTTGCCATATATCACTCTTTTTATTGCTCTGTGTTTTCTGCTTGGAAGGGTGTGGTGCGGATGGGTGTGTCCAATCGGAACAGTTGGAGATTTCCTTACATATCTGCGCAGGAAAATGAATATCCCTGTCAGAAGGTTTCCAGAACGATTCAGACTTAACCTTTCCATCACAGGATATTCACTGATGGTAATTGCTCTTGCTATTTCAACTGTCATAGGCATGCCAAATTACGCAAGATTTCAATGCTACTGGTTTCTTCCTTACTGTCAGATATGTCCTGCAAGATTGATATGTCCGATGTTTGGTCTGATAAAACCGAACTGGAAGGACTTTTCAACCGGTATTACCACCTGCTTTACAATCCTTGCCTGGATTGTACTGGGACTTTTTGTTGCAGCATTTTATTTTGGAAGAAGGGTCTGGTGTCATATGTGTGTTGTAGGACTGATTAATTCCTGGTTCAATAAAGGTTCAGGAATAGAACTTCATAAGAAAGCCATCAAGTGTATTAAGTGCGGATACTGTGCGGATGCCTGTCCCATGGGGCTGACAGCAATGTACCAGTTGAATAGGGATGCCATTTATAATCAAGCAGGTTGTATCATGTGCATGAGATGCGTGGAAGTGTGTCCAAGAAAGGGCTGTTTGAACGTTAGTTTTTTTGGAAAAAAGATTGGTAATATGCAAAGGAGAACATTAGATGCAAAAAAAGTTTCTGAGCCAGTACGAAGAAATGTTGCTTAAAAACCTGAAATGCAGTAGCTCTGACTCTGACAATATACCAGATCATGTCCTTGTTGAGTATATGAAAAAATCCAATCTTTCTTCAATGGAAGGGTTCTATCAGGAGATTTTAGATTTTGAAAGAAATGGAATAGATAACAGTGAAAAACCCGTTGGCTTTTTTTGCAACATTGTTCCTGAGGAAATCATGCTTGCCTGTTCTCTGCGACCTGTAAGGTTGTGCTGCGAGGACTATGGATGCGGTTCAAAAGGAGAAGAGATTGTGCCTGGAGATATTTGCCCTGTCATCAAATCAATCTGCGGTAAATTTTATAGCAATACATATGACAATCTGGAAGTTGTTGTTATCCCCGGTACATGTGACCCAAAAGCAAAACTTGCTGAGATTCTATCACCCGTAAAACAGGTGTATTTTCTTGACATTGGAAGGAACTCTGAATACCTGGGCAATGTCGACGTCTGGGAAAAAAAATATACACAATTTTTCCAGTTTTTGAAAGAAACATTTCACTGCAATGCAGGAAGACGCCAGTTACTTTCAGCGTGCAAACTTACAAATGCCCGCACAGAGATTTTCAGAAGCATTTATCAATTAAGAGCAGAACAGCCGGATTCGATTAATGTTTTTGATTATTACATCATGATGTATGCTGGTTTTTTTATGAAGGTTGAAAAATGGAATGCTCTTGCAGGGAAAGTTTATCGACAGGCAAAACAAATTCACAAATTTGTTGATAAACCCAGAGTTCTTCTTGCTGGAACACCTGTGATATTTCCCAATTTTAAGATTATTGATGTGATGGAAGAATCTGGATTAAAAATGGCAGCAGATCTTCAGTGCATATCATTCGGAAGATTCTATAATCCTGTGCTGATAGATGAAGAAACAGAAGCAGGTATTTTGCGAGCTCTAACATTGAAAGATATCGCCGGCAGCATGTGTCCATGTATGCTGAATCTTGAAAAACTGGTCAATCTTATGATTGATACTGTGAATCAGTACAAACTTGACGGCATCATTTATTACAATCTGAGATTGTGCCAGGTTTTTGAATTACAAACAGCATTAATCAGGCAGATTCTGAAAGAAAAAGGGATACCATTTCTTTCAATAAAAACAGACCTTGGAAAGGAAGACACAGGACAATTAAAAACCAGAATGGAAGCATTCAGGGAAATGATTGAATCCCGCAAGGTATGAAGGAGGAAATGTGTTGAAGGCAGGTATTGATATGGGTTCTGTGATGGTGAAATGTGTAATTGTGAATGGTGAGACAATCATCGCAAAATCCGCAGCAAGGAATGGTCCAATGCCTGAAATTATCGCAGACACAGTTCTGCAGCAGGCATTAAAAAATGCGGAGATTGATTTTTCTCTCATTGAAAAAATTGTATGTACGGGTTATGGCAGATACATTTTTACAAAGGCACATGCGACAGTCACAGAAATCTCTGCTGCGGCAAAGGCATCCTTTTTACTTTCCGGAAAACAGAGATGTCTTGTAATTGATATTGGTGGCCAGGACACAAAAATTATAGAGGTGGACCATAATGGAGAGGTTGTTGATTTTTTAATGAATGACAAGTGTGCGGCTGGTACAGGAAGGTTTCTTGAAATGATGGCGGGTGTTTTAGGCACAGACCTTCATGGATTTGGAACATTGTCTTTAAAAGCAGAAAGACCTGTGACTATCAATGCCACATGCAGTGTTTTTGCAGAAAGTGAGGTAATTTCTCTGCTTGCCCATAATGAAAAGAAGGACAACATCGCTGCTGGGCTTCTCAATGCAATTGCCGGAAGAATTTCAACCATGTTAAACCATTTCCAGAGTCAGATTCCGGTTTTTTTCTGTGGTGGTCCAGCAGAAATACCTGGACTGAAGCAGGCAATTGAAAAGATCAGTGGAAGAAACATTAGAATTTTTGATAATCCAGGGTTTGTGGTTGCCTATGGCGCTGCGCTCTGCGTATTTCCTCAAATTGAACCTATTTGAAATGAAATGTTATAAGACATTTTTCTTTTATTGCATATATATCACTGACCTTCTGTGTTCTCTTCCCAATCATACTTCTCCTGCTTGTCTATAATTGAATATCTCTGCTGCATAGTGTCTAATTTGCCAGATTTAGATATACCATTCTGATTACCTTCTTTCCATTTTTTAATGAGGAATGCCTGTATTGACAGATTTTTGAAAAACCGTTAAATTATATTTGAAAAAACTACGGAGGAATTATGATAAAAAAAAGTATAAACCTGTGGGTTGCACCACCGGGCATGGATATTTATGATGTCCTTTCTATTATCAAAGATGCTGGTTTTGATGCTGTTGAACCAAACCTTGATGAGCAAGGGTATCTCAATCCTGAAAGTACAGAAAAAGAAATAGAGGCATTCAGAAATCGCGTTGAAAAAATCGGACTTGAAATCGCCAGTGTCAGTTCTGGGCTTCTGTGGAAGTACACCTTGAGCCATCCAGACGCCCAGGTACGAAAAAAAGCAGAAACTCTGATAAAAAAACAGATTGAATGCGCAAGAATTCTTGGAACAGATGGTATCCTTGTAATACCCGGTGTTGTTCAAGCCGACTGGTCAGACCAGAAAGAAATTGTATCCTATGATGTTGCTCTGGAAAGAGTAAAGGAATCAATAAAAAATGTCATTGATTTTGCTGAAAAAAATCAGGTATGCCTGTGTCTTGAACCTGTCTGGAACAAACTGTTAATTAGTCCGGTGGAAATGAAGAATTTTGTTGAATCCTTCGGGTCCGATTATGTAGGAGTGTATTTTGACACAGGCAATGTGATGCTCTATGGTTATCCTGAAATGTGGATTAGAATTCTTGGAAAACATATCAGAAAAATTCATTTTAAGGACTTCAGGGTCCAAATTGGAAACCTCAATGGATTCTGTATGCTGCTGGAAGGAGATGTGAACTGGAAAGAAGTGATGAAGGCACTAAAAGAAATCGGTTTCAAAGGATATGCAACAGCAGAATTCTGGGCATACAAATACTGTCCTGAAACAGTGATTTATCATGCTTCAACCAGTTTGAACAGGATATTGAAACTTTTATGATCAACACAAGGCAGGAAATCCTTGCCTTACTGCGAGGTCAGAGCATAGGTAGAGTTCCTGTTTCCCTTTATAAAATTGACCCATATGACGAAAACAGCTTCTGGACAGGCCATACCAGTTTTCACCGGCTTCTTGAAAAGATGCGTAATGATTGCCATAATTTTTTCTTTTTCAGGCCTGCCACTGGATTTTTCTTTTCTGCTCCTGGTTCCATTGAAGTAATAGAAGAAAGAAAACAGGACACAAGAATTTCTGAAGTTGTCACGCTAACAGTTGAAACTGAAAAGGGAATCCTCACCCGTTCTGCGCGAACAACAAAACTCAGCTCTGAGCAGTGGGTTTTAAAACCATGGATTACAAGCACTCATGACATAGAAAAATTTCTATCGTTGCCCTATATTCCATATACTCCTGATTTAAGCGGTTTTCAGGAAAAGCAGGCGCTTTACGGAAATAAATCAATGCCAGTGATATCCCTTCCAGACCCTGCTGGAGTGGCAGGAACACTTTTTGCGCCAGGAGACCTTGCAAAATTTTTACTCGACAATGAAAAACTGGTTACTCAACTTTTTGAAATTTTCACAGAGCGGCTTGAAAATATCTACAGGGCAATATCATTGCAAGTTCATAATGTGATTATAAGAATCCGTGGAGCAGAGTACTTAACGCCACCAGCACTACCTATTGAATACTTTCGAAACTATCGAGATGTTTTTATTAATTATGTGATAAAGCCGGATACAAAACTTATCAATATCCTTCGTTCAGGAAATCTTAATTACATCTGCTTCCACTGGCATGATATCAGGGAAGATCTTTTACCCTATGTATTGAGAATGGGCATTGATATTCTTGAACCAGCCATCAATACAGTTGAATTTCCAATGACTGTTGCAAGGGTGAGAAAAATTGTTGGTCCTGATATTACGTTAATGGGAGGGCCTGCCCTTGAAGAAATTGAATTTCGTTCGTCTTACGAAATAGCGCAGATCAGCAGGGATTCAATTGTTCAAAATGGAAGAAGTACAAAATTTATTCTTATTCCTTCAGGGGTGCCTTCTTCAATTCCATTAAGCAGCCAGACAGAAGAAAACCTGTTTGCCATGATTGATACAGCAAAAAGATTCACGTTTTAAAATTTTACAGGTGTTTTTATAAGCCCCACTATTTTTATTTCGTTACTATTTATTCTGACTCTCTTTGAATTTTGCAATATTACGATGATGTGTATTTCTTTTTCACTGCGCGACTTTATCTCAATGTGAGTGAGTGTCTTTTTTACCTCTATCTCTACTGGTCCACATGGAGTTGATATCGTCGCCTGGATAAAG
>JAKPDB010000124.1 GCA_029552985.1 bacterium | reverse complement strand
ATCTGGAATAAAGTACCATACAGTTTCATTTTCAAAGTTGACAAGATGGCTTGGACGAAAGGCAAACTTCTTTGTTTCGTTTCCATGATTGAGCATTCTGATAGTCACATATACAAATGGGTCTCCCTTTTTTAATGTATATTCCTTTTGCAGAATCCAGCCAGCATAATTCTTGTCAAGAGCATCAATTTTCAGGGAAATCCTGATTTTTGCTTCCTGTTCAGAATCAGCAATGATTTCACACTCATACGGATAATCGGGATATAGAAAGCCAAAAGCAAAAAGCTGTCCTTCTCCACCTATCTCCCTGAAACTATCCTTAAAAAAACCATCCTTGCTGGTAAGATTTGCTGCCCAGGGGCGAAAAATGAACTCTGTTGCCCTGCCTGCCTTCTGGGGTTCAAACACAATTTGAAAAAATTCATTCTCCATGAAGATTTTTCCATCATCAAGAAAACGAGCACTGCAACCCAGCCCCGAACAAACATGTGAAAAAAGCAAAAACAAAAAAACAGGAATGAATAATAGATTTTTCCTCATATTGTTCTCCTGCACATCATTTTGTGGAGCCGGTTTTTGCGGATTGCCTCAACTTCAAAATCATTTCAACAAATTTTTCTCTCCAGACAATTGGCAAATCAGGGTTTTCAATTTTTTCTGTTATTTCTTTCAGGGCTATGTTTATCATGTTTTCGGCTTCAGTAATCATGACTTCAGAAACTTTGTTCTGACGGGCTTTTTCTATTTCCTGTCTCAAAACCTCAAAGTACTTCACATCATTCATCCCTTCCCTTAAACCTTCCCAGCGCGGAGTTGTCACAGGTTCAGGTCCACTGTAAACAACAGCAAGGGATTCTGTGCCTGCACCCTGCTTGACATTTCCTTTTTCATCGAAAACTTCCCAGGGATTGCCCTTCCAGACATTATAAGCCCAGAATCCATACCCCTTTACACCTGCACGGTAAGCACCAACAGGTTTTAACCTGAAAGACACATAGTTGTTATCCTTTACTTTCCATCTGCCTGTATTTTCATAACTCCAGACCTCTGCGCCTGTTGACTTCATAAAATCTATCACTGCCTTACGACTCGTATCATTTGTTATGAAATATCTGTAAAAGAAAATATGCGGACACCAGATATCAATGTAAGGAACAACGGGTTTGAGCCTGTCAAAATGTGCCATACCGCTACCACCAACAGTAAGAAAAATTTTTGCCTTCGGGTCAGCTTCTTTTATGACTCTGTATTCGTTAATGGCATTTGGGATATCATTACTTGAGGAAAGTTCATCCCATGGATAGAATGCAAACTGGTCATAGTCAAGTCCAAGCGACTTCAAATGAGTAATAATTTCTTTTACCCAGGCACCAAGCATTCTGTCGTATTCCTTACTTGGATATTTAATGTGCGAAGGCGCTCCAAAAACCCTTGGAGTTGAAATTAAATAGATATATCCCTTTTCCCTAATGTAAAGCTCCTGGTCAAACAGTTTATAATTGAGCGGTTCAGTAATATTTCCTTCACTATCACATTTCACATAAGGATGATTGAAACTCATTATCGGAAATACATTGACTCCATGGGACAAAAGGTCCTCATGGTAGTTTTTCCAGTTTTCCCAGCCCCCAATCAATTTTGACCTTCCTTCGTTCGGCACATAATCCCATACACAGAAAAACAATGGATTTTTTTTCGGCAGTTCCACAGGCCAGACAGTTAACTTTAATGGAATTTTCTCTTCTTTTTGACCGTACTTCAGTGTGATCTCGCCTTCATAATTACCCGACTGTACCCCTGAAGTATTAATAGAAATCCAGACCTGTCTTGTTTCACCCTGTGGCACAACGAGTTTTTCAATTTTTGGCATCGGATCATAAATCCAGCGGCCAGAAAAATCCTTGAAAAACTGAAGCTCATAAATTGTAATTTTATCTGCGGGAATAATATTCTTCCCACTTTTCAGGTCGCCTCTTTTTATCGAAACATCAAAAGGTCCCTGTTTACCTGCTGTCAGACAGAACAAAAAAGATACATCCTCATTGATGCATGCCTTGAAAGAAATGTCATTAAGTTTCCATTTATCAGGAGCATCAACAGGGCAATCAGAAAGTGGAAAATACGGATTTTTTTTCCACAGAGCAAGGGATTGATTTGTGTGGAATCTTTTGAAAAGCGGAAGAAGTTGGGTTTCAGTAATTTTTTCACCATAACAGTATGATAATATGTTCATTAACAGTTTTTGTCCAGTACCCCAGAAACCATTACCTGCATAATCAGTGGTTGCAAGTGCCCACATACAATTAAAAATTATTTTTCCCTTATCAAATACTTTTTCTTTTATCAGCATCGTCGCACCTGTTGGGTCATCCCTCAATCTGAATGGCGCAACGAAATCTTTATCCCAGTTTCTCCAGCAAAAATTCCCCTTGCAACCATAATTCAGCGGAATTTCATAGGGACTTTTCAGGACAGGATGATTGACATCAGAGGCAGGCACTCCCACGATAATACCCTGATTACTGGTATCCTGCACAGGAAGATTGATGCCATTTTCCTTCAACCACTTAGTTGTAGCAGGTCTGCCAAAGGTGAATGATTCAAACCATACATTACCACCATTTTTTAGAAATTCTTTCACTGCATTCGCATATTCTTGCTTTTCAAAAATAGCATCAGGATTGAATGTCTGTCCAATATAAAGAAGTTTTGAATTTTTCAAACTATCAAGAAATTCAGGGACAACTGAAAAATATCTGTGTTCAGTGATGCCGTACTCACTCAATGGATACTGGGGATAAATGGCAAATTGATTGGTATTGAAAATAGTAACATGTAACTGGCTTGCAAAAACCGGGTGGAGAGATAAAAAAAACATCAACCGGAGGTACCTTTTCATCAATCCCCCTTTTTATCCGAATACCAGCATCAGCAGAAACTGGCTTTGATGGCACTGCCTGAAAATGTTTATTGCTGCAAACTTGCCCTATTCATCTTTCCCCAAAAATTGCCATAAGAAAGATAATTCCCGTATGTCAGGTCAATCTTCCACAACGTATGAGTGGTATCATTAATCCAGGTGGCAGCACCATCATAAAAAACAACATTCAGACCATTGGGAATTCCACCACTTTCAGGATGATTCCAGAAATTATTTGGATACCAGCCGTCGCAGGCAAGCACATATCCTAATTTTTCAAGTTTGTCTATTTTTTTGCTGGAGGTCCGTAAACATAACTGGATGAATTCCACGCATAGTTGGTAAATGCACGAACTCCAGGAACTTCAAACCTCGCTGCAAGATTGAAATTGCCTGCCCAGCCACCAGGACGCAATGAAGGGCATCTAATACCCCCTATGCTGGTAATGTATCTGCCTTTTCCCTGTGTCCGCCAGCCAGCAAGAAGATGACCAAGACCAGAATAATAGGGAGGGTTTTGATCCCAGACAAGGGCTGTGGACGCAGACAAACCAGCAGGATTAGGTGGAAAACTATCATAATCTATACAATACATATGCGTCGCCAGGGCAATCTGTTTCAGATTATTCAAACAGACACTGCGTCGTGCCTTTTCTCTTGCCCTGCTTAATACTGGAAGTAACATCGCAGCAAGGATTGCAATGATTGCAATCACCACCAGCAGTTCAATAAGCGTGAATCCTTTTTTCATTTTTCTCACCTCCCTTCTTCTGTAAATGTACCTTCAAATGTATTTTAATGTGCCATTTCATTTTGTCAATTGTCCGCATTGCGTCATCAAAAATAATCTCTATGAAAGTGTATTGTTTCCTCAAAAATAAAATAGACAAAAATAAGAATCATTCTGTACCTATGCTGTCCATTAAGGGGAAATGGAAATAAGGTAGAATAAAGTGGTCTGAAAGGGGGGTAGTACAGGACTGAATTCTACATTTTTTTGCTCTTGACAAATGGGGGGCAGTACATAAACTCACAAAAGCAATATTCACACTTAAAGAAAAATTATTCCAGAATTACCAGAGAAAAAGGATAAAAAAAGAAAAATGTCTTATAGAATTATAATTTCAAATAGATTTATTTTTGAGGAAATACGGGGTCAAAATTTTGCATTAAAGATAATGCAAAAGAACATTTGTCTGCACACAGTCTCAACAGGATTGCCTTTCAAACTATCCAACATCATATTAAAAAAATAACTGTCAGGATGAAAAAGCATCAAAAAGATGCGAGGCAATAATGAGGTGGCCTGTGGCATTTGGATGAACCGGTTCAGGACAGAATGTTTCACTATCTCTATATTTCAATTGATTCTGGAAAATTTCCTGCAGTTTAACAATTTTTGTATCAAATTTCTCTGCCAGTTTTCTCACAACATTCACATAATTTTTTAGTTCTTTCAGTACTGTGGTTCTCCATGCGTCAGCGCTGTCTATACTGATATAAAATGGCTCAAGAAGGACTATACCGCAATTCAATTGTTTTTTTGTTCTCGAAAGAATTTCAGAGTATCTCTGTTCGAATTTTTCAACCGTGCACTCTTGCCAGTCAGGACTTTTTCCCAGTACATGATGAAGGTCATTGATACCTATGAGAATTGTAAGCCAGTCAGGTTTGTGATAGATGACATCATCAGTCCATCTATTTTGTAAATCAATAATCGTATTGCCGCTGATGCCTTTGTTGATGACACCAATATTTCTTTCAGGATATCTAACAATCAGCAAATCATGAAAATATTTCACATAACCATTGCCAAGAGGCGCAAATTCTGCCCTTCTTCCACAATCAGTGATACTATCTC
>JAKPDB010000120.1 GCA_029552985.1 bacterium | reverse complement strand
TTGATTGAGGGTTGTAAAAGGGGCTAATTTTGATTCAAATTCAGGACATTCTTGTTTCCATCGTTCAATGGTTTCAGGCCATCCTCCCCAACTCCAGAATATTGCCCTATCTCGTTTTTGATACTCCATTGTTGCGTGAAATCTTTCGATATCTGTCATTTTTTCTCCTTGAGTACTTCATCCATCCATAAGCGGTACTTTTTCTCAATATGGCTGATTTCAAAAGAGACAATTTCAGGAACCTGGTACGGGTGATTTGATAGAATTTTTTTTGTCAACTGTTTCAGCAGAGATTTTTCTGTTTTCATCAGCACCAGGCACTCCTTTGATTTTTCAAGTTTGTTTTTCCACCAGTAAACACTTTTTATATCAGAAATAATCTGACAGCATGCAGCAAGTTTTTCCTTAACCAGTATTTCACAGATTTTTTCAGCAGTTCCAATGTCAGGAAATGTGGTAAATACGAGCAGATATTTTTTCATTGAAACTTAAAATTCTTTGCAGATTTTGTCCAGGGTATCAGCAATTTTTAAAGCGTCCATCTTCATCAATATTTCAAGAACCACAGTTTTTTCAAGAATTTTTTTGCTTTTTGCGAAGGACCTTTTTGTTTTCACGCTCTGGATGTTGGCAAAGAAATGCCAGTAATTTAAAATACCTGGATTTATTCCATTTTCCCGCATTTTCTCTTTAAATTTTTCAGCCCTTTTTGCATCAGGCAAAAAGAAAGCAAGAAATGTTGCGATTTCTCCGTCCTGGTCATTGTGCTTTCTGAAAGAGATAAAGTCATATTTTGAAAGTACCTCTTTAATGATGGCTTTGTTTGATTTATGGGTTTCAATGATGGATGGAAGTTTTCTAAGTTGAGCAAGTCCAAGAGCACCCTGAACTTCATTCATCCTGAAATTGGTTCCTTTTCTCATTCTTTCTTCCACGCCCCTGGGAAGGTCTGTCCTGTGGGGATGACCATGGTCATGATACCAGTCTGCCTGCCTGTATAGATTTTCATCATCAGTCACAACCATTCCGCCTTCTCCAGTTGTCAGAACCTTGACATAGTCAAAACTGAAACAGCCATAATGACCGAATGTTCCAAGTTTCTTTCCTTTATAACCTGCTCCTGTTGCCTGGCAGGCATCTTCTACAAGAGCAAGATTGTTATTTTTTGTGATTTCCGCAATCTTTTCCATATCGCAACTGCTACCCATCATATGAACAGGAAGTATCGCGGATGTCTTTTTGGTAATGCAGGATTCCAGGTCATCAGGCGAAATATTTAAGCTATCGTCGATTTCGCATAGCACGGGTTTTAATCCTGCTTCTTCAATTGATTCAATGGTCGCAACAAAGGTAAAGCAGGGTGTCAACACTTCTGTTTTCTTCTGTAAATTCAGCCCTTCAAGAGCAGTTTTCAATGCTGCTGTGCCAGAACTTACTCCAAGGGCATATTTTGAGCCAACAAATTCAGCGAATTCTTTTTCAAATTGAGCAACCTTAAATACGCCATTTCGCTGGGCGTCAAAACCATATCTGAACAGAACACCTGTTTTCAACACCTCTGTAACCTGGTCAAGTTCTTCCTGTCCAAAAACTTCTCTTCCTGGCATTGTGCACTCC
>JAKPDB010000144.1 GCA_029552985.1 bacterium | reverse complement strand
TGTTGGATAATCAAACATTGTTCTGAGCGGCACCAGACCGCGAATTATCTTGTATAGTCCATCATCAACCATCTCTTCAATTTTGCCATTTCTTATACCTAAATCTGCGATAATTTCACCGATATATTCTTGAGGAGTTGTAACCTCTATTTTCATAATCGGCTCAAGAAGTACCGGATTGGCTTTCATGTAAGCATCTTTAAAAGCCATTGAGGCAGCGATTTTAAATGCGATATCATTTGAATCAACAGGATGAAATGAACCATCAATCACAGCCACTTCAATATTAATCACAGGATACCCCTTTAATGGGCCAACCTCCATTGCCTCAATTACGCCTTCTTCTATTGCAGGGATAAATTCCACTGGAATGATCTGTCCTTTTAATCTGCTATCAAATTTAAAGTTCACACCCTCTGGAGCGGGCTTAATTTCAAGCACTACATGTCCATAATGACCTTTCCCCCCTGTTTGCTTAATGAACTTTCCTTCTCCTTTTGCTTCAGTAGTTATTGTTTCTTTATATGCAACTTCTGGTTTTCCAAGCCGCACTTCAATATTATGCTGCCTTTTCATTCGTTCTATTAAAACTTCAATATGCAACTGACCCATCCCGGAAACTATTGTCTCGCCTGTTTCTGGATCAATTTTCAATTTGAAAGTCGGGTCTTCCTCACTCATTTTTGTAAGAATTTGAAAAACCTTCTCTGCGTCTGCCTTGGTTTTTGGTTCAACCTTCATCATAAGTACTGGCTCTGGAAATTGCATTTTTTCCAGTATAATGGGACCATCAGCAGGACCAAGAGTGTCACCAGTAAAGGTCCCTTTCAAACCCACAAGAGCAACAATATCTCCTGCACAAGCCCTTTCTATTTCCTGAAATTTATTTGCGCGAACCTCGAGGATTTTTAATATCCTTTCTTTATATCCACGTGACCAGTTAACAAGTTTCATTCCAGAATAAATTTCTCCAGAATAAATACGAGCATAAATCAGTCGGCCGAAATACATGTCATTCATCACCTTAAACGCCAGAATACTCACCGGTTCCTTTATGTCGGGTCTTCTTGTCTGTGTTTCTTTCGTGACTGGATTTGCTCCTGTGATGATGCCCCTGTCAATAGGTGATGGCATATAATCAACTATCGCATCAAGTAAAAGTTTTGTACCCTTGTTTTTTAACGATGCACCACAAAATACAGGGTACAATTTCCTTGCAAGCGTACTTCTTCTGATAGCAGCACGAATCATTTCTGGAGAAATCTCTCTATCATGCAGATATAAATTCATAATGAAATCATCATGCTCCGCCAATCGTTCCAGCATTTGATTTCTTGCATGCACGACCTGTTCCAGCATATCCTCCGGTATCTCCTGGAAAATCGCATCATTTTCTGACTCTGTTGGATAATAAATCACGCGATTTTCAATAAGATCAATAATTCCGGAAAAATTTGATTCCTTCCCAATAGGCAACTGAAGAATCAGACATTTTGCACCCAATTTCTTTTCGATTTGTGCAACAACCTTGATAAAATCTGCGCCAAGTCGATCAAGTTTGTTAATGTAGATAATTTTGGGTATATTGTATTTTTCACTCTGGCGCCATACTGTTTCTGATTGAGGCTGAACTCCACCTACCGCACAGAAAATACCAATTGCTCCGTCTAGGACTCTCAATGAGCGTTCCACTTCTGCTGTGAAATCAACATGGCCTGGTGTATCAATAATATTTATTTTGTGTCCTCGCCAGTAACAAGTAGTAGCCGCAGATGTAATCGTGATACCTCGTTCTTTCTCCTGGTCCATCCAGTCCATTGTTGTTGTCCCTTCATCTACATCTCCAATCCGACTGATTTTTCCTGAATAGTATAGCAACCGTTCAGTGGTCGTCGTCTTTCCAGCATCAATATGCGCTATGATGCCAATGTTTCTTACATTTTCAATGCTCGCCATCTGAGAAAACCCGTTTTTTCGCTTCACAACAACTTTTGTAACCATATTTTTTGTATCCTTCTAACCCTTCTTTCATTTTACAGGTATAAAAAAGTGATTTACCAGCGATAATGGGCAAACGCGCGGTTTGACTCTGCCATTTTATGCATTTCTTCTCTTTTCTTAACACTTGCCCCTTCATTTTTGCTGGCGTCGATAATTTCTTCAGCAAGTCGCTCATACATTGGCTTTCCTTTGCGAGCCCTTGATGACTGAAGGATCCATCGTATTGCAAGAGAAAGACTTCTTTTTGGAGGAACCTCAACAGGAACCTGATATGTTGCGCCCCCAACCCTTCTTGGTCGAACTTCAAGACGTGGCTTCACATTATTAAGTGCCTTTTTAAAAACTGTAAGCGGGTCTTCCTTTGTTTTCTCGCCAAGCAAATCAAGACATTTATACATAATTTTTTGAGCCAGTGTCTTTTTTCCGTCAACCATCAAAGAATTGATAAATCGCGCTACTTCGAAGTCATGATATTTTGGATCAGGCAATAACGTTTCTCGTGGCTTGTATTTTCTTCTTGGCATAATCACTCCTGTTTTTGTGGTTGCCCAGATTCCTGCTGCTTTAATTTTTTTGTACCATAGCGAGACCGAGATTTTTTCCTTCCTTCAACCTGCGCAGAATCAAGCGCACCACGGACAATATGATACTTAACGCCGGGCAAATCCTTCACCCGACCACCTCTGACAAGAACTATTGAGTGTTCCTGAAGATTGTGTCCAATTCCAGGAATATAAGCAATAACTTCTTTTCCATTACTTAATCTGACCTTGGCAATTTTTCTCAGGGCTGAATTTGGCTTTTTGGGTGTCATTGTCTTCACATAAAGACATACACCCCTTTTTAATGGATTTGCCTCAAGAGCCGTTGACTTTGATTTTTTTACTTTTGGACGTCTTCCAAATCTAATTAATTGATTAATTGTTGGCATTCGTTCTCCTTTTCTGAATTCTTTTTGTTACACAATTATTCACCACCTGTAAGCTGTTCAATCTCCTGTTGTTCTTTTTTTGAAGCAACACTGAAAAATCCTGTTCCAGCAGGAATCAATTTTCCTAAAATCACATTTTCTTTAAGCCCTTCCAGTTCATCCTCTGCACCTGTAATGGCTGCATTTGTAAGAACCTTTAAGGTTTCCTGGAATGATGCCGCGGATATAAAACTTTCACTGCTGAGAGCAACACGAGTAATTCCAAGAATCAAAGGTTCATATTTCGCACGTTTTTTCCCTTTGGGTAATGCGTCATTAATCTGTTGTATTTTTACCCTGTCAATTTCCTCTCCTTCAAGAAGATATGTATCTCCAGGGTCTGTGACGCGCACCCTGGAAAGCATCTGCCTGATGATAATTTCTATATGTTTATCATTGATACTGACGCCTTCCACCCTGTATACCTTCTGTATTTCATTGAGCAAATATTCCTGAACTCTTTTTTCACCCTGGGTTCTCAGAATATCAGTTAACACTGCAGGACCGTCTGTAAGTTTTGAACCGCTCACCACGTGATCACCTTCAGCAACTAGAAGATGTTTACCAAATGGAACTTTGTATTCCTTGACCTGGTCTCCTGACGAACCTGTAACCCTGATAATTCTTGTACCTCTTTCACCAGGATGCAATGACACTGTTCCTTCTATTTCACTTAAAATTGCTGGATTCTTTGGCGTTCTTGCTTCAAAAAGTTCTGATACCCTTGGAAGTCCACCTGTGATATCCTGAACACGACCCACAACCCTTGGTGCCTTTGCTATTATGTCACCGGGCAGAACTTTTTGTCCGTTTTCAACAAGAATACCTGTATTTACTGCAAGATAATGAGAACCCACCACCCTCCTGGCAATAATGTCTCCTTTTTTCACAAGGTCATTGTCCTTTACAAGAATTTCAGAATGTATGGATATCGCATACCGTCCAATTTCCTTTCTGTCTTTACCCTCTTTATCTTTTGGTTTGTCATATACAATTATTTCGAACTTTTTCTCCGGGTCCTCTATGAATTCTACAAAACCATCCTTATCGGCAACAACATCTTCCAGAATTTCCAATCTTGGCTCAAACTCATCCTGATGTTCTATTACTGTCCTTTTCGTAATCTTTGACACAGGGTCTAACTCTTCCTTTATTGTCTTGCCTGGTAAAACATCTCTGTATCTTATTACTCCTTCTTTTTCTGCAATAATGGGTAGAGCATATGGGTCCCAGGTCGCCAGCAACGTATCTTTCTTAACCTTTTTCCCCTCTTCCACATGCAGTATCGTACCAACAAGCACTGGATTACTCTCCAGTTGTCGGCCCTTATCATCGTAAATGTCAATTGTTCCTTCGCGACTGAGAACAATCATTTTATTGTCACGGTTTTTTACAACTTTCAAATTCTCAGAAAACTTCACTCTCCCTTCGCTGTGACTGATAATTCTTGACGGACCAATCGCTCTTGTAACAGTACCTCCAACATGAAAAGTTCTCAATGTTAGCTGTGTTCCAGGTTCACCGATTGATTGAGCAGCAACAACTCCAACGGCTTCTCCGAGATTAACAAGTTTCTGCCGTGAAAGATCAGCACCATAACACTTTGCGCAAACTCCTCTTTCTGCCTTGCATGAAAGAACTGAACGTATCTTAATTTTTTCAATACCAAGATCGGCAATGCTCTCTGCTTTTTCTTCATCTATCAATTCACCGGCTCTCACAACAACCTCATCAGAAATAATATCAACGATGGGATCAAAAGCAACTCTCCCGACAATTCTGTCCTTTAATGGAATAATCACCTTCTCACCATCAGTAAGCGCGCTGATATAAATCCCGTCGGCAGTTCCGCAATCTTCCATCGTCACTATTACACTGTGAGCCACATCAACAAGTCGTCTGCTTAGATAGCCAGCGTCTGATGTTTTCAATGCAGTATCAACAACTCCTTTTCTTCCACCATGGATTGATATAAAGTATTCCAGAAGAGGAAGCCCTTCTCTAAAATTTGCGATAACAGGCGTTGTAATAATTTCTCCCATACCACCTGTTGCCTTTTTTGTCGGCCTGATCATCAAACCACGCATCCCTGCAAGTTGATTGACCTGTGAACGATTTCCTCTCGCACCTGATTCTACCATCATAATCAATGAATTTACGCGGAATGGCTCAATGGAAACATCTTTTCTTAACGTCGCAAAAACCTCATTAGATATTTCATTGGTCAGTGATGTCCACAGGTCTATAATTCTATTATATCTTTCGCCTTCAGAAATAAGCCCCTTTCTATATTCTTTTTCAATTTTTGCTACCTCATTCCTTGTTTCCTCTATCATTCTTTTCTTTGCTTCTGGAACCTTTAGATCGTCTATGCCAATACTTAATCCCCCTATTGTTGCATATTCAAAACCAAGTTCCTTCACATCATCAAGGAACCTGACTGTTTTAGCATAACCGCACTGTGTAAACATTTTTTTAACAAGGTTTTCAAGCGCCTCAATATTAATCAGCCGATTTTGATAGGGCATCTCTTCGGGAAGAATTTCATTAAACAGGATTCTTCCCACAGTGGTTATAATAATTTTCCCATTATCTTTCTTACTTCTTACCCTGACAGGTCTGTGCAGCTCAAGAATTCCCTCTTCATAAAGGGTTTTTGCTTCTTCAACATCATAGACTGCTTCCAGAATTTTCGTATGACCCTTTTCTGTCAGTTTTCGATCTCCGAATATTTCCTGATCGCTCTGGTAGGTAAGAAAATAGCAACCAAGAACAATATCTCTTGTAGGAGTCACAATGGGTCTGCCATTTGCAGGAGATAAAATATGTAAAGTGGATTTCATCAAAAGCTCTGCCTCAAACTGGGCTTCAACAGTAATAGGCACATGAACGCTCATTGTATCTCCGTCAAAATCTGCATTGAAAGCTGTACATACAAGCGGGTGAATCCTGATAACATTCTCTTCCATTAATCTCGGGTCAAACGCCTGGATACTTAATCTATGCAGTGTAGGCTGACGATTAAGCAAAACTGGATGATTACGAGTAACCTTTTCAAGAATTTCCCAAACCTCGGGTCTATTTTCTTCAAGTGCTCTTTTGGCACTACCAAGTGTATGAAAATATTCTTTTTTCCTGAGCTCTCTCAGAACAAATGGGCTGAAAAGCTCCAGCGCCATTTGCTTGGGAATCCCACACTCATGTAACTTCAGCTTTGGGTCAACAACAATAACTGCTCTTCCAGAGTAATCCACCCTTTTACCAAGGAGATTCTGTCTAAATCTCCCTTGTTTTCCTCTGACCGATTCACTAAGTGACTTAAGCGGTCGCTTGCCCTTACCCAGCACAGGTGTGCCGTATCTTCCATTGTCAAGAAGTGCATCCACTGCTTCCTGAAGCATTCTTTTCTCGTTTCTTATGATAATATCAGGCGCCTGAAGCTTAATCAGTTTCTTGAGGCGGTTATTTCTGTTGATTACTCGTTGATAAAGATCATTAAGATCAGAGGCAACAAACTTACCACCATCAAGAGGAAGAAGAGGCCTTAAATCAGGTGGTATCACAGGAATAATAGAGGTGACAAGATATTCTGGTTTCACTTCTGTTTTTATCAATCCCTCTATCATCCGCAATTTTTTTACCAGATTACGTCTACCTGTCTGATCCTTTTTAGTTTTTTTGGCCTTCAATTGTTCTTTTACTTTTGCCATTTCTTTTTCAAGGTCAATGCGCTTTAGAAGTTCATAAATTGCCGAAGCCCCGATTTCAGCACGAAATCTATTACCATATTTCTCAAGATATTCTCTGTATTCGTCCTCTGTGAGCAGTTCTTTTTCTTTCAAACCAGTATCTCCAGGGTCTACCACAATATAGCGGTCGTAGTAAAGAACCTTTTCAAGTGTCATTTGAGTCAGATCAAGAAGTACTCCCAACCAGTTTGCAGAACTTTTGAATAGCCACACATATGAAACAGGTGTGGCAAGCTCTATATGCCCCATTCTTTCACGTCTCACATCGGATGTCGTCACTTCAACACCGCATCTATCACAAATAACACCACGAAATCTTTGTTTCTTAAATTTCCCGCAAGCACATTCCCAGTCTTTCACAGGACCAAAAATTTTCTCACAGAATAGGCCATCTCTCTCTGGCTTATTGGTTCTGTAGTTCAATGTCTCGGCTTTCTTAACTTCTCCATAGGACCACGACCGAATGACCATTGGAGGTGCGATTCTTATCGACACCACATCTTTTTCCTCATCAGATATTCTTTTTCTTTCAATCCTCAAATCAAAACCCAGTCCATTTAATTCCTTGGTTAATACATGGAAGGATTCAGGAAGATTTTCCTCTTGATAATCCAGCCCTTTCACAATGCTCTCATACGCTTTCTTACGTCCTTTAATATCATCGCTCTTTATTGTCAGCATTTCGCGAAGTGTATAGCTGGCACCATACCCTTCCAGGGCCCAAACTTCCATCTCACCAAATCTCTGACCCCCAAATTGAGCCCTTCCACCAAGTGGTTGCTGCGTGATTAATGAATAAGACCTAACCGAACGGGCATGAAATTTTTCATCAGCCAGGTGAATAAGCTTCATCATGTATATATAACCAACAGTCACTGGTTGAAGGAATGGTTCCCCAGTTTGACCATCATATAGCACAGTTTTGCCATCTTCAGGTAATCCAGCTTCTTTAAGCTTCTGTTTTATTTCGATCTCTTTTAAACTTTCAAAAACAGGTGTTTCCATTGAATAGCCCAATGTTTTCAATGCCCAGCCGAGATGAGTTTCAAGAATTTGCCCGATGTTCATACGGGAAGGCACTCCAAGAGGATTCAAAACAATATCAACCGGTGTACCATCCTCAAGAAATGGCATATCCTCTTCAGGAAGCACAACAGAAATAACACCTTTATTACCATGCCTACCACTCATCTTGTCACCAACTGCTACCTTCTTCTTTATTGCTATTTCAACAGAGACCTTGCATATCACATTCGGCTCAAGCTCAGAACCCCTGCGAATTTTTATTTCTTCGTTCTTCGCGTCATGGTCAAGTTTTTCTATTTCTTTCTTCCCGATCTCAACAATTTTTTTGACCTGATCTTTTATGTCATCCCTATCAATCGAATTAACAATTTTGTCCCAGCTTTCAGGGCTTGTACCCAATCTCGCCGTAGAAATCTTATGACTGGAAAGAATATTTTTTATCTGGTCAGTGATCACTTTACGAACAATATTTTTTTTCTTTTTCAGCTCTTTTTCGATTTGGTCAATTTGCTTCGTTATATCTTCCTCTGGTATCCTGTCAGAAGGATAGTATGTCTTCACATTCACAACCACTCCATGGATACCAGGCGGCACTGTAAGAGATGTATTTGCTACATCCCTTGCCTTTTCGCCAAATATCACCCTCAATAGCTTCTCCTCTGGTGTTAGTTCTGCCTCACCTTTCGGCGTGATTTTACCAACAAGTATGTCTCCTGGCTTTACCTCTGCTCCGAGTCTGACAATACCGTTTTTATCAAGATTTTTCAGTTCTTCTTCTGAAACATTGGGAAGGTCTGCTGTAATCTCTTCAGGTCCGCGTTCTGTTTCCTGCGCGGTCACTTCAAATCTCTCAATATGAATTGAAGTAAAGGTATCTTCTTTCACAAGTCTTTCACTTATTACAATTGCATCTTCAAAGTTATAACCCCGCCATGGCATAAATGCAACGAATAAATTTTTGCCAAGAGCCAGGTCTCCTTCAGGCGAAACAGCGGGACCATCGGAAATAATCTGTCCCTTCTTTACTCTCTGGCCGGAAGAAACAATGGGTTTTTGATGGAAACAGGTATCCTGATTCGTTCTACGAAATGTCTGAAGATAGTAAACATCATGATGCTGCCATGGAAACATACCTTTTTCATCACGTTCAATAATAATTTTTTTTGCATCAACATAGGAAACAACCCCTGAATTTATTGCCTTCACTACAACACCCGAATCCATAACAACCTTCTTCTCCATGCCGGTCCGCACAAGAGGAGACTCAGTTTTCAACAGTGGTACTGCCTGTCTCTGCATGTTCGAACCCATCAATGCACGGTTCGAGTCATTATGTTCAAGAAAAGGAATCAGAGAAGCACTTAAACCTACTACCTGTTTTGGAGAAACACCAATCAGCTCGATTTGATCTTTGCTGGCTTCAGTAAACTCTCCTCCTTTAGATCTCACCCGAATTGTTTCGGGAATAATTTCTCCTGTCTTCGGATCAAAAGGAACATCGGGTGGTGCAACAACATAATTATCTTCTTCGTCAGCGGAAATATGAACAATTTCATTGAAAACTATCTTGCCGTTTCTGACTTTGTAATAAGGCGTCCTGATAAAACCCATATTATCAATTTCAGCATATACTGTTAAGGAATTAATCAAACCAACATTTGCACCTTCTGGTGTTTCTATTGGACATATCCTTCCAAAGTGTGTATAGTGAACATCTCGTACCTCAAACCCTGCCCGTTTCCTTTCTTTTACACCACCTTCTCCAATTGCAGTGATTCTTCTTTTGTTTGTGAGTTCAGAAAGTGGATTCACCTGGTCAAGAAGCTGAGAAAGCTGGTTGCGAGCGAAAAATTCTTCAACGGCAGTAGAAAAAATCCTACTATTCAAAAGGTCCTGTGGAGAAATATCCTGTGTCTTATCAATAATTGCCATTCTTTCCTTTACAAAATGTGCAAGCCTCACCAATCCCTCGTATACATGCTCTTTCACAAGCTCAGCCGATGTTCTCACCCTTTTATTACCCAGGTGGTCTATATCATCGGTTTCACCCTGATTCCTTTCCATAAGATCGAGTAAATATCTTATTGTGCGAATAATATCGTCTGCTGTAAGATGCAGTTCCTTTAAATTCAAACCAAGTTTCTTGTTAATCTGCATCCTCCCTGCAGGCGAAAGGTCATATTGGTCAGAACTAAAGAATAATCTTTTGAAAAAGCTTCTTGCCTCCCTCTCTTCCAACGGGAAACCAGGCCTTAATTCAACATAAATTTTCCTGATAGCATCTTCTGTTGTTTTAATGTCAGCATCTTTTTCAAGTGTTGTCTTTATAATACTGTCATTGGGAACCCGGTCAGGAGCATCATAAAATAAAGATATTATTTCAAAAGGAGTATATCCCAGAGCTTTGAGAAGCGTGGTTGCATAAACTTTCCTCTTTCCGAAATATGCATAAAGGCACGTAGTATTGTGATGTAATTCTGGATGAAATCCCATCCATAAACCACGAGCTGGGAAAATACGGGCTGAAAAGGTAGGCCTCTGTCCGATTTCCTCTTCTTCTTTAAAATAAACCCCTGGGGACCTTTGTATTTGATTAACAACAGTTCTTTCAATTCCATTGATGATAAATGTACCACGTTCTGTCATCAAAGGCATAAGCCCAAGATAAACATCCTGAGCTTCTCGAACACTTTCGATCCTGTTTCGAGTTTTGTCTTTTTTGTACAACCTGAATTTTACCTTGAACTTGCCTCCATAAGTAATCCCCTTCTCCATGCATTCAATCTCAGATTCAATCGGGTCTTCTATCGTGTATCTAATGTATTCAAGGAACAGAGAATTGTCGTCACTGGCTATTATATGTCGTTTTTCACCAGGAAACAGCTCTGTCTCAGTAAACACTTTTCTAAGTACTTCCTCGAGCCCGATTTTTTCCCTCTTTTCTGGAGGAACATCCTTCTGAAGAAACCTTTTGTACGGTTCTATTTGAACCTTGAGTAAATTAGGAATCTGTACATGTTTCGTTTCCATATTCTCTATTACCCCCGTTAAGGGTTTTTTTTAAAATGATGAACCTTCACTTTATTTCGACAGTGGCACCAGCAGCTTCAAGTTTTTTCTTAATCTCGTCTGCTTCTTCTTTACTGACCTTTTCCTTCACTGGTTTAGGAAGAGATTCCACAAGATCTTTGGCTTCCTTCAGACCAAGATTTGTAATCGCTCTGACCTCTTTAATCACCTGTATTTTGTTTGCTCCAAAACTGGTCAGAATCACATCAAAAGATGTCTTTTCTTCGGTCTGACTTTTTGCCTGTTCAGCCGAAGCAGCTGGAGCAGCTACTGCTGTTGCCATAACAGGCTGAACACCAAACTTATCCTCAAGTTTTTTTGCCAGGTCTGCAAGTTCCATGGCAGTAAGACTTCCAATTGCATCAACAAGCACATCCACCGAAAGTTTTTTTTCCTCACTCATTTTTCCTTCTCCTTTTTTTCAGAAAATGTTTTTAACACAAACATTAAACGTGTTATTGGATACTTAATGTTGTATACAATCCCGTTCAAAGGAGCACGAATTCCTCCAATTACCATTGCCTGAAGAGTTTTCTTTGAAGGAAGTGTACCAATTTTTTCAATAGTATCAACTCCCACGAACGACTTATTCAAAATTCCGAATTTCACCTTAATTTTTCCTGAACTTTTTGAATATTTCAAAAGTTCTCTTACAACGTCTGATTCATCTGCTGTTTTGCTCCATACCAGTACATTTGGTCCTTCCATAAATTTCATGGCTTCATCAAGTCCAAAGGTCTGGAATGCTTTCCTTATTAGCGTGTTTTTCACAACCATTACCTTCGTTGAATATTTCTTCATCTCTCTGCGCAGTTGTTCCATTTCTTTAACTGAAAGTTTTGAAAACTCTGCAAAAATTGTGACCTTACTTGAATCTATTTCGTCTGATAGAAATTTCAAAAGTTTTGCTTTGTCGCTTTTATTCATACGTTCACCTTGTTATATCAGGAAATGGTCGACTTGATTTCCTGCGAAATTTTACTGATGTTTATTGGAAAAGATGGTCCCATTGTGGAAGAAAGATGTGCGCTCTTTAAATACATACCTTTTGCACCCTGTGGTTTGGCCGCAATAATTGCTCTGATGGCAGCGTATAAATTATCAAGAAGTTGCTGCTCGGAAAATGAAACTTTTCCAATGGGAAGATGGATGTTTCCGTCCTTATCCATCTTGAACTCAATTCTTCCCTTTTTTAATTCTTCCACAATTTTGTCTATTTCAAATGTTACAGTACCTGATTTCGGGTTTGGCATCAGACCACGCGGACCAAGAATCTTTCCTAAAGCAGCAATGTTTCTCATCATATCAGGTGTAGCAACAACCGCATCAAAGTCCATCCAACCAGTTTTAATTTTTTCCACCAGTTCATTTCCACCAACGTAATCTGCGCCAGCATTGCGAGCTTTTTCAATATGTTCACCTTGAGCAAAAACCAGTACCTTTATCTGTTTCCCACTCCCATGAGGAAGATTTACAGAACCTCTTACAGGTTGCTGAAGCTTCTTCAGGTCAAGCCCCAAATGGACAGATAAGTCAACTGTTTCATCAAAACGAGCTGAGGGATTGGCTTTGATAAAAGTAATGGCTTCTTCGGGTGAATAAACAGCCTTTTTTTCCAAACGCTCCTGAATTGCTTTGTACTTTTTGGATCGTCTTTTCATCGTTACCCCTTAATCAATAATCTCGATTCCCATGCTTTTTGCACAACCTTCAACGATTTTTACTGCCTGCGCAAGGTCGTCTGTATTAAGATCCGGTAATTTTATTTTCGCTATCTCTTCAATCTGTTTCCTTGTGACTTTACCAACTTTTTCTTTGTTGGGTACCCCTGAACCTTTCACAATGTTTGCCATCTTTTTCAATAATGCTGCTGTGGGTGGTGTCTTCAACTGATAGTTAAAAGTCCTGTCCTCATATATCGTGAGAACTACAGGAATGATATCTCCTTCTTTGCCCTTTGTTGCAGCATTAAATGACTTACAAAATTCCATGATATTGACGCCATGTTGACCCAATGCCGGACCAACAGGAGGCGCAGGAGTTGCCTGGCCTGCTGGTATCTGTAATTTCACAACTGCCTTGATCGGTTTTGTTGATTTTTCTGCCATATTCACACCTTTTCAACTTGCCAGAAATTAAGTTCTAAAATTGTTGACCTTCCAAAAATTGATACACTAACTTTCAATCTTTCTCGTTCATTATTAACTTCTTCCACCACACCTGTAAAATCAAGAAAAGGACCATTTGTTATTACTACCTTATCTCCTTTACTAAACTCCACTTTTGGAACTGGCTTGGTCTTTCTCTCTTCAATTTCCCGCAATAGGTTGCTTATTTCATTATTTTGTAACGGTGCAGGCCTTGTCCCTGCGCCAAGCACGTTGAACACTCCATTGGTTGTTTTGACAAGATGCCAGGTCATTTCATCAACATTATCATCAGCTTCTATAAGCAAATAACCTGGAAAAAACTTTCTTGGTCTCACTGTTTTCTCACCCTTTGTACTATAGATCACATCTTCTGTCGGTATAATGATTTGTTTGATACTGGTATTACCAGTATTCGCAAGTCTTGATTCAATCAGTTTTTTAACTTTTTCTTCATGCCCGGTCCTGACGTGAACAATAAACCATTTACTCATCATTACCTCGCAAATACATGGAGCATTTTTGAAAAAATTACATCAATAATTCCAAAATAAATTGCCATAAGGATCATTAAAACAATCACTGCGAATGTTGACCTTTTCAGCACCTGAAAGTTCGGCCAGGTTACTTTTTTGAACTCAGCTTGACTTTCTTTCAAAAAAACTTTTATCTTTTGCATAGGCTTTTGCCATTGTTGCAGGCCTGGGAGGATTTGAACCTCCAACCTACGGTTTTGGAGACCGCCGCTCTGCCGTTAGAGCTACAGGCCTATCTGATTTCTCTATGGACCGTGTGTCTACGGCAGTATGGACAAAATTTTTTTAATTCAAGACGGTCCTTATTCTTTTTCTTATTTTTTTCAGTGGCATAATTGCGCCTTTTACATTCCGAGCAAGCCAGCAAGATATTTTCAGCCATAATATGTACCTCAGGAGATGATTTCAGTGATTGCGCCTGAACCAACAGTCCTTCCACCTTCCCTGATGGCAAATCTTAACCCTTTCTCCATCGCAACCGGCGCTATCAACTCTGCCTCCATCTCTATGTTATCACCAGGCATCACCA
>JAKPDB010000101.1 GCA_029552985.1 bacterium | reverse complement strand
ACAATCAACAAAATAGCGGATTTCTGCAGCAACATTATGATGGGCGATATTAACAGGAATTTTTGCAAAATTGTAGTTTGCCTTTCTCTTAAAATATCTGGTGGAGCACAAAAGAATATGGTCTGAAGTATTATCAGAAATTATGGTACCTTTTGTTCCATAAAAAACACTTCTCATCGTGTATGGTCTGATGCATCCAATAGAACAGAATACTTTTCCCATTACATCGTTTTCAAATCTGTATATGGCAATTGTTGCATCATCCACGGGCCAGTCAACAAGACATTTATGGTTTGAATAGGCAAACACTTCAACAGGGTCTCCTGTAATCCACCTTAAAAGGTCAACTGCATGACATCCTCCACCAATAAATGGTTTTCTCCTTTTATCCTTTCTCCATTTTCCCACACCTTCCGCAACGCTGTAATCATGTGCATACTCACTTTCCACAAAAAAAAGTTCTCCTATTTCACCAGAATTAATAATTTCCTTGGTAAGAACAAACCCTGGCGCAAACCTGCATACCTGTCCTATCATAAATTTTTTTCCGGATTGTCTGACCGCCTTGATAATTTCAATACAATCTTCAAGATTTAATGCCAAAGGTTTCTCGCATAGAACATGCTTTCCCGCTAACAGTGCAGAGCAACAATGTTCCCTGTGGAAATAATCAGGACTTGCGACAGAAATAATATCAATGTCTTTTTCTGCCAGAAGTTCTTGATAATCAGCCGTTGCCACATGTATATTAAATTGGTGTTGAACATTTTTTAATAACGTTTGGTCAATATCACAAATACCAGCAACCTCAATATTATTCTGAAGATACCCGGAAAGATGCTGCCTGCCCATTTTCAATCCAATAATCCCAGCCTTCATGTTTCACCTCACCTCATTGAAAGGGTACCCGGCATCGAGAAATAACACCTTAGTATTTTTGAATTTTTCCTTCAGTTTCTTTGCAAGGTTCTCAACACCAGGATTTTCACTCAATACGTGACTTGTTTCAATCGCCACCATGTCATTTTCAACACAATATCTGATAGTATAATCAACTGCTTCTCCAAATACAATGGCTTCAGCGCCAAGCCGTGCGGGTTCTTCTGCAATTCCATAAATCTGACCAAGTCCGCCCACTGCTGTTGCCACTTTTGTAATTTTTCTTTCTGGATTACCTGCAATTCTTATTACAGGCAACTTCATTTTTTCTTTTATCGTTTCAGCAAGTTTGCCTGCCTTCGTTGGCTGAATTTCGTGAACTCTTATGAATCTTCCTCTTGCTATTTCTTTTTCAAACCCCAGCAGTTTTGGGAATGCATCGCACATTCCCCAGGAGGCTACTGCATCCCAGTTTTTGTGTGTATTATAAACAGTCATATTATTTCTTTGTAAAATTTCATGTCTCAATGCATTTGGTCTCCTTTTCAGTATATCCCTGTCAGATTGAAACCAGATTGTTTCACTGTACCCCCAGAATAAAAATTCGTGAGTGATGATAAGATTGAGGTTCTCTTTTTCAGCCCTTTTTAAAACATCAATTGTTGCAGACCATGTTACTCCAATTCCTTTCACAATGTTATTTTCATCACCAAATACAATTGAATCATCACTGGGAATTTCTCCGAACATATCACTAAAAGGTGCAATTTTCTTGATATAATCAATCACCTCTTTCACATTCATTTTATCTCCCTATTAAATGAGATATCATTTTGACTTTTATTATATACTATCGCCGCTCAAAAATATACTGCGCCAGCTTAAAAAATAGTTCTCTTGTTGTAAACTGTTTATCTGATTTGACTTTTCGGATGAAGAAAATCGCTGAAATCTGGCATAGAAAATTTATTAAAAACAAGACACTGTATGCATCAAAAG
>JAKPDB010000097.1 GCA_029552985.1 bacterium | reverse complement strand
GTCCGACAAACTTCATCCGCTCATCCATAATATTCCTCCCCATCCATGGCATACTAACATCCTTTTCAAAAAATTAGTATACCAGAATGTGTAAACTATGTGCTCAGAATATTGTGTAAAGGATGTGATCGGAATATACCTGTTATCTGGGGGACTAGGATTTGAACCTAGACACTCAGATCCAGAGTCTGATGTCCTACCATTAGACGATCCCCCATGTGGAATTTTCTTAGAAAGAATTCCTATTTCTTAATTGCTGAAACAAGCAGCGCACCGAGTTCCCTTAACTTGATTTTATCAGATGGTGATGGACGATTTTTGATGAGTAATGGTTCAGCAACTTTCTTGAATTTAAACCACTTGCACATTGATTCTAAACTATCTACTGCTTTGCCTCCACCACCATGCGTTACAAACATCACACAGGGCTTGCCTGTTACTTTGCCCTGGCTGGGATAAAAAGTTCTATCAAAAAAATCCTTCAATCCACCTGCCATATAGCTGAAATAATCAGGGCTACCTATTACAATGCCATCACATTCAATGAGGTCTTTTTCTGTGGCTTCTGTGCCGATTTTCACGATTACATTGGCTTCTTGCTGGCGACATCCTTCTGCTACTTCTTCTGCTGCGACCTTTGTATTTCCGCCAAGCGAGTAATATACAATAAGAATTTTAACCATCTTTTTAACGATTCCGCAGTTTTACTTTGAAATCATTTCTTCCAGATCTTGTGACTTCGACATGCCCTTCTCTGGCGAGCCATCCTAAACTCATAAGAGCAAGATCCTTTGGTTTGTCAATGGCTTTTACCATTTTGAGAAACGAAACCTCGCCATATTTGTCAAGATAGTTCCATATGTCTCCTGCTGTGAATCCAATTTCTGTTATCATCTTGCCCCCTGGTTTTCTGAAAGAGTGTCTCTATTAACATTATACCCTGATTCGTGTTTTTTGTGAAGACTTCCACATAATGGACATCTTGAAATGTCAGAACCCGAACTATCCACATAAATATGGAAACACATAGGACATTGCCATAGATAATTTTCTTTTCTTATAGGGGAAGCTGGTTTTTTTCTTGTTTCAGTGAAGAGCCACAGGAAAAGAATCAAAAGACTTAAAAACAAGTATCCGGTGATTGCAAGAGTGAGTTCTATTTTTATCATTGTAATCTAAATTTCATTGTTACTATTGCCCAAACATCAATATCTTTATCAATTTCTGTAAACTTCCATTTTTTTAATGCCTCTTCAGCGATGGCATCAAGTTTTCTATATCCAGTTGTTTCAATAATTTCTGTTGAAAAAACATGACCATGCTTGTTTACCCATATTTTTATCTTCACATTTGCTTCTATATTTTGTTTTTCAGCCCATGCAGGATATTCAGGTATGACTTTTGAAACGATGGCTCTATTTCCGCCAGGACCTGTGATTTCAAAGTTTTCTCCTGTAATTTTTCCTTGAAATGCCTGAGGGCTTTGTTCCGAATTTATAGTGACTGGGGTGTAGGTTCCTGTTGCTATGATTCTGGGAATTGGAAGTTCCCACTGGACATTTTCCTGTTTTTCAATGGTCATCAAAGGTGTTTTGGGTATGCCTATTGTAATGTCTTTTTCAAGACGGCCAACTTCAATTTTTGGTATAGTAATTTTTTGATCTGGGATTTGTTTTGTAGCAGGCAATTGCGGACTAACTCTTACTTTTGGCATATTTGTTGTTGTTGATTGAGGTTGTTGATAAAGAAAAACTATTTGATACTTTGGCCTTTTAGCCTTTGGTGGAAGAACAAAGCTAAAGATTGGTAGTATCATTATATGTGCGGCAAGGCACAATATGAATATTTTTAAAAGATTTCTATCATTAGATTGCATCATTGTTCTGAAACAGGTATTGTGGCTATGGCAATTTTTGATATGCCGGATGTTCTTGCGATGTCCATAACATTGACAATTTTCCCATGAGGAGTTTTTATATCTCCCTTGATTACGACAATAAAATGTTCTTTGTTTTTAAGAGACCTCAATAAAATTGCAAGTTGTTCTGGTGAAACCTGTTTTTCTCCCAGAAAAATGATACCCTCTGCTGAAACATTGATAAAAATTTCTTTTTCTTCTATTTTATCTGTTGAAACAGCTGAAGGTAGATTTATTTTTATCCCTGGTTGCATAATGAAACTGGAAGTTAACATAAAATAAATCAATTGCTGTAGCACAACATCAATCAATGGCGCCATGTTAATCTGGCCTTTGAAGATTTCATAGCGTCTTGGAAATCTCACTTAATCTCCTCCTCTTCAGAATGTAAAAAAATCAAAATATCCATCATTCTTGATGTGGCGCGCTCCATATCATTGATCAGCCCATTTACACGAGAAACAAGATAGTTGTACCCGAGATATGCCGGTATGCTTACGACCAGACCAGCAACAGTTGTGATCAGTGCTTCCCAGATGCCTCTTGCAAGGTCTCCTGGATTTACCAGTCCTGCCTTGGCTTCAATCACCATAAATGCTTTTATCAAACCCGTGACAGTTCCAAGCAGTCCCAGAAGCGGCGCTATTGTCGCAATCGTGGCAAGAACCCCGAGATATTTTTCAAGATACGGAATGATGTGATTTGCTTCGTCCTGAATATTTTCCCTTATAATTTCCGGTGGTCTATCGGATTTTATCAGTGCTGTATGAACAAGCTGAGAAACCGGGCCTGGTGTTGATTCACATATTTCAATGGCTTCCCTAATTTTTCTCTTTTTCAATTTTTCTTCTATACGGCTGATGAATTTCTCAGCGTCTGTTTCAGACCTTTTTAATGCAATAAGCCGTTCAATAATCACAGCCAGAGTCAATGCTCCACAGATGATAATTGGTATCATTAGATAACCACCACGTACTGTAAATTGCCATAAGCTCATATTGGGCTCCCTGATAAACTATATAATAAATTTACCACCTTGTTTGAAATCCTGCAATGACATTAAATGGTCTTCCTTTATATCCCGGCGCTTCCCTGTATTGCGTACCAAAGATATTGTAAAACTGACAGAACAGTCTTGTACTGGTGTTTATTTCATAAGATAAAAGTACTGAAAACAAGGTATATCCATCGAGTTCAGTAGTATCAAAATACCTCCTACCTGTATAACTGACCATGACTTCTGGTGTAAATCTACCAGCATTAATACCGGCTTTGATATAACCTGTATTTTCTGGGAAACCGGATTTCTTTTTTTCTCGATTAAAAAGCGTGTAACCTACTTCAATGTGGAACATATCTGATTTCTTTGAGATCCCAATATCAAGTGTGTTGACAGTATTATTTTTCAAAACACATGGCTCATAGAGTTTGTCGTTATCAATATCCTTCCACTGATAAGAGATTTTTTCATAGTTAATTTCTCCTTTGATTTTCGTATCTATGTTTTTTGTTGAGTATGAAATTTCACAGTAAATGGAATAATTTTCTTCAGGTTCCAAAAAGGATTTTTTCATATCAAGATAGGACTCTTGCCCTATTTGTTTCCAGAGATTCGGAAAGTCAAAATTACTTACAATACCAGTACGAAATTTTATATCCTGTTTTTCGAAATTTGCTATTATAAAGGGTAATATCCTTGTCTGGTCTCCTATGGCTTTCAACGCAAGTTCTCCCTGGAAATTTTTATTTTTGTAGATGCCAGTAATTTTATAAATTTCATTTTCTTTACCAGCAAAGCTATCGTATCCAATTGCTCCGCCAACGGCAAAATTGTTCCAGAATTTTCTGACTTCAAATAATCCATTCGATTCTTCGACTCTTGACAACGTATTTCGAAACCCGCCAAGATTCCACTGAAACTCATCATTCTTAAAAGAAAAATTGATATCAGCAAGCACGGTGTGTTTTTTTCTGTCAGCATAAGGCAGTTCTTTCAGACAGTTCCAGTAATCAAAATCTACTGAAAATTTTTCAACAGGAAATACCTGAAAAGAACTTTCTATTACATTTTTTTTATCATGACTTCTAAAAGAATCGTCGTTCATCATAGATAATCGCATATTCCATTCTGGATAGGAAAACTGCAAACTTGAAAACAAAAATCCAAATTTTCCTCCAAATGTAGAAAACTCATTTAAAGCATGTTCGAGAACAATCTTTTCTTTTTTATGGTCAGGAACTTTCCTGATTTTCAGATATTGTTGAGGAACTTTCGGGATTTCCGGAAATTTTATTTGAATATCATGATGATATATAAAAATCGGTGTTTTGTAAATGTTTCTATCTTTTCCAGTAACAATGGTTTCTGGAATTTCAATATTCTGCGCTAATGCTGAAATTGTTGAAAAAAAAATGAAGAACAAGCCTGTACACAGGTATTTCATTTGCTTAACTGGTTATATTTTGATATAGAATCCCGTGCCTTTTGTGCCCATATACTTTTAGGAAAAGAGGCAAGAAGTTTAACGTAGTACATCTGTGCATCTTTTACATTTGATTTTGCCAGATTAATTTCAATAAGTAGATACAATGCTTCTGCAGCAAACACGCTTTTTTTGTCAATTTGTTTAAGCATCTGTTCACTCTGTTGATAATTTCCTGTCAGGTATAAAACCTTCGCATTTAAAAATAATGTTTCAGAATTCTTTTGGAAATCCAATTTTTTCAAATATCTGGCAGCTTCTTCTGTTGCTCCTGTATTCAGTATTTCATTAAGAAATATAATACCTTCTGTGAGAATGAAATTGTCTTCTGGATATTTTTCCCAGATTTTGTTAAAAATTTGTTTCGTCATTATCCTGTCGTTTTTTTCCTTATAGAAATTATAAAGAATTTTAAGAACTGAGAGAGAAAATGGATAATCAGGGTTTTGTTTCAGCAGTGATTCCCATATTTCTATAGCTTGTTCAGTTTGATTGTTGTTGTAAAACGCTGAACCAAGAGCATAGAGAACATCTTCATCATTTTTGAGTTCCAGATATTCAGAAAAAAACGTTATTGCTTTTGAGTAGTTACCCTGATTAAAATAAAGATGACCAAGTTCCAACTTTGTGGTCATGATTGTTTCTTTATCCTTTGCAGTTTCTATAATTTTGTTATACCATGAAATCGCTTCGTCCTTTTTATCTTCAAGCACAGCAATTTTACCAAGTTCCCAGCAGGAACGAGTCATAATTTCATCGTTTGCGGTTGTTTTCACAAGAGCAGTAAGGATTTTTTTCGCCTCCTTATATTTCATGTTTTTTTTGTGTATAAGAGCAGTGTGAAATTTCGCCCATTCTGCCTGACTTGATTTTGGAAATCTGATTATTACCTTGTCGTAGTATTTTTGACTTTCAGAGTAATTTTTTAAATTGAAAAAACAATCTCCAATTTTCAGAAGAATTTCTGGTTCGAGATTGCGGTTCCTAAAATAGGGTAGGGTAGAAAGAAATTCCTGTAAAGATTTTTCAAAATCATTTTCTTTGTAATAAATCAATGCCTGATAATATTGAATTTCTGAGACAATGGTGGTTTCTGGAAGTACTTGCTCCATTTGCTGTAGAATGGTTTTTGCCGATTCATCGTTGTTTGATTGTATCAGACGGCCTACTTCATCCAGCAACATATATCCGAGATTTTTTTCAATGTCAGTTTGTCTTCCATAATTTGCTATTCCCTGAGAATATGTTTTCCATGCCTCAGCAGGCATATTTAGAAGCATCTGTAGATTTATTGTATATTTCCAGGCATCTTTCATATACGGTGAATCAGGAAAGTCCTTTTTGAATTGTTCAAATTTAGCCAGTGATTCTTCATACTTTTTTAGTTTGAGAAGATTGATTCCATAAAGGAATAAGGCATAATCATTTTTTTTTGATTCAGGATTGCCAAAATATTTGTCAAGAAATTCTATCGATATTTCATAAAGGGATTCATTGAAGGCAATTACAGCACAGGTAAAAAAATCATCCTGGTCTGCAATACTTTGAGTGAAGCCACTAGTTGCCAGACAACAAAGCAGAGTCAGACAAATCCAGCTTTTTATTCTCACGATGTAAGGGAAAGGGGGGTGCATTGCACCCCCCTGGGTGATATTTGGCTTACAGTTTTACCACGTTTGTGGCCTGGAGCCCTTTCTTACCCTGAACTACCTCAAACTCAACGGTGGCACCTTCTTCAAGGGTCTTGTATCCATCGCCCACGATTGCCGTGTAATGGACAAAGACGTCCTCACCGTTTTCTCGTTCAACAAAGCCGTATCCCTTGGCATTGTTGAACCACTTCACCTTCCCTTTCTCCTTCGCCATGCTTTCCTCCTTTTATCTCCGCAAAATTCTTTAGCCGGTATTTCGGCTGTACGGAGATTTTATTCTGAATTATACGGTCTAAACACGATTAACCTAT
>JAKPDB010000089.1 GCA_029552985.1 bacterium | reverse complement strand
AGATTTTGTTGTGTGATAAATTACCGTGAATCATATTAAAGTTCCTGGTTATTTTCCTGACCGAGAATACTGTTTTGCCGTACTCGGTAATGGCGTGGACCTGTTGTATGTGGACTGGTCTGGTGCAATGAGTTTCAAGGATCAGATTAACGGGAATTTTTCGTACTGGTACAAGCTTGATAGAAAGCCATGTCAAAAGTCTGACCCTCTTCCACTGTTAAGGGTCAAGTACTGTCTGATTTCTCATGCAGGACCAGTTGAGATAGACGATTCAAAACAATTCTTCGACCCGCAACGTGGAGTTTTAACCTCTGTGATTTCAGCTCAACCATTTTCATTTACAGTTTTGTCATTTCTTACAAATAACCATCTCTTTGTTCTTGAATTTACTTTTCATCGATTTTTTGAAAACTGCTCTATCTGCTTTGCCCTTGATGATAACCGTATTACCTATACAAGAAAACTGATAGACACTCTCTCAGAACCTGTAAGATATACTGTGGAAGATGGTTTGATCAAGGCATTTTACAGAAATAAGTCAGAAATATGTTTTCAGGGAATCGGGTTGATGGATGTGATTGTTCCATCTGGAGCAACAGCACAATTTTTTGATAAGAATACTGATAGTAATACTCCTGTTTTTCCATATCTTTCAAGCAATGTTTTTGTTGAGGTAAAAAACTTAAAACCACAGGATAAACTTTATTGTCTTGCCTGTGTTATGGACAACATGGATAGTGAAAATTACCACAACGATGTGTTCCAGCCAATAAAAGATTTTAGGCAAAAAACTTTTAAAAAAATTTACACTACCTCTACCTCAGAATGGAAACAATTCTGTGGTGCATCCAGTGTTCACATATCAAAGGACATTGATTACATGTTTCAATTAAGTAAGTATCTTCTTAAAGCAGTTCAATTTCCAACAGGCGCAATCATTCCTTCAGCGCTTTTTCCCAATAATCACGGTTGTCTTGTTTACTGGGACGCTTTTTTCGATCAGATGGGGCTAATGCGTACCAATCATATTGAGCAAGCAAGAAAAATTGCATATTTCTGGTATTCAGGGCTTGAGAAAGCCAGGGAAAATGCAAAAAAACTTAAAGGTCAGGGCGCTTATTACGGCTGGGCAGTTGATTTTCATGGTTATGACCCGTCTGCCCTGGATGTCAATCAAATTCATTTTAATGGTGACATTGCTCTTTCATGTTGGAAGTACTATGAGTATTCGCTGGACAGTGATTACCTGAGAAAAATTTTTCCAGTGATAAAGGAAGCAATAGATTTTCTTATATCAGTGTGGGTTGAACAATATTCTGATGGTATAAGGGTTAAATATTGCGAGTCCCTTGATGAATCAAGTTATGAAAGGATTTCTGACACATGGACAACAAGCTTAATCATCAAAGGAATAGAAAATATTATTAAGGCAGCAGATATCCTTGGCCAGCCCGTGGAAATTTCTGAGTATGAAACTGTCAGAAAAGGATTGTTGCAGGCACTCAAAAGAAATGTAAAGAACGGGATTTTGTATTCACATGGAGAGGGAGGAGATTTAAATATTGGTTCAATACTTGCCCTGACAATTCTTGATGAAATTGAAGGCGTTGATAAAATAAAGACATTCAAAAAATATGCTTCTGATGTAAAAGAAAAATCAGGGCTTGGATGGGGGCACTCTTCAAGGATGAGGTGCAGGATTTTTCCATGGGCTGAGCTGATGACTGCGATTTTCCTTGCCAGAGAAAGAAAAACACTCGCATTTCAATTTGTGGAAAACGCAATAAAAGCAACAAATTCTTTTGGTGGTTTTGCAGAATACATATGGCTCCATGGACTGATTTCAAGAAACTGGTATGTTTCTGCGCACGGGACATTTTTGTGGGCAATCAGTGAAATGCTTGCGGCTGAAGACCAAAACAATATCCATCTTTTTCCTGGTTTTAGCGACGATATGATCACAGACAATATCAGATTTGAAAATATTCGTTTGAAAGGTTGCCTTCGTATTTCAGCCAGTGTGAAAAAAGACAGATTAGCACTTTTATTGTATAATGATGGAAAAAGCAATGTGAGAAAAAATCTTTGTTTCAGAAATAAAAACATTCCAGTAGAAGTCGCACCAGATAAAAAAACATTATTAAAAATTGATATTTGACAAACCAGGAGGAAAAAATGCCGAGTTGCAAGGTAAAAGCATATGTACTGAAAAATATCGCAAGACCGATATTAAACTGGCAGAAAGAAATGGGAATTGCCAGTGCTCAGGGAACAGAAACCACTGCAACAAGTTATGCAGAGACAATGGGAAGAAATAAAGATTACTACCACAATTTGATATCCTTTACCACTGTTGAGTATCATCCTGAGATAGGGCTTGTTTATTGTGGAATTACAGCAGCAGACAACGATATACTCTGGACTTTTGACCCTGAAACAAAAAAGTTCAATTCTCTCCATTTTGAGAAATATGGAGAAAAATACGACATCAAAATTCACAGGTCCTTAATTATTGATGACGATGGAACAATTTATGGCGCAACAGCAGGCCTTGTGGAACCATTTGAATATCTTGATGCACCTGGTGGAAAAATATTTTCTCTCAATCCAAAAACAAATGAAATGAAAATTCTCTGTATTCCATGTCCTCACGATTACATTCAGACCATTGCCATGGATAAAAAGAGAAAAATTATCTATGGATTTACCTGGCCATGCTTGAAATTTTTTAGATATGACATCAAAACAAATAAAGCCATAAATTTTGACTGGGTTGGCAGTTATCCTCATATTCCATGCGTTGATGACGATGGAAACCTTTGGGGACAATGGGCAAATGCAGGTTCATCAAATGCGAATCTTTTGAGATACAATCCTGAAACAAACAAAATTGATTTTTTGAGAAAGGCGCTACCAAAACTTTATACTACTGATAACAGCGGTATTGATGGAATGATTAATGGCGAGGATGGTTACATTTATATTGGAACAGTTTCTGGCGCTTTAATGAGGTTAGACCCGAAAAATGTTGAGATTAAATATCTTGGCAAACCATATCCTGGTACACGACTTGCAGGGTTGTGTATTGGAAAGGATGGATTGATTTATGGCGGTGGTGGTGAAAATTACAACACATATGTCTTTGCCTATGATAGGGAAAAGGAAAAATTCATTACCTTTGGCAGGGTTTATGACCCTGAAATCAATGACGCCTGCGTGATTGTTCATCATATTACAATTACTGAAGACAGGACCATCTATGCGGCTGAAACAGATAACCTTGAACGAAGTGGATTTTTGTGGGAATGCAAGGTAAATCCGTAAAAAGGAGCAGTGATGTTTATTGATATTCATGCCCATGCGTATAGAAAAGAGTGCCCGCTTGCTGATGGTAGAACAAGATTTGCAACACCAGAGGAAGTGATAAAGCGGTACGATGAACTTGGTATTGAAAAAGGCGCGTATCTTCCTTTGATCGGTCCTGAGGAATATCTTCCGCAGTCCAATGAAGATGTCATTGAAATATGTGAAAAGTCAAAAGGGCGGCTTTTTCCATTCTGCAATCTTGATCCAAGAGGGCTTGGAAATAATCCTGATGCAGATTTTTCAATCTGGATGGAACATTACAAAAAAAGAGGATGCAAAGGAATTGGTGAATTTATGCCAAATCTACCTTTCGGAGACCCTAAATGCCAGAATTTTTTTAAGCATGCTGAAAAGGCAGGGTTGCCAATTATTTTTGACCTTTCAGCACGATTGGGTATCGGGTATGGAATCTATGACGATATGGGGCTACCGCAACTTGAAAGAACTCTTCAACATTTTCCCAATCTGATTTTCCTGGGCCATGGAGTGGCATTCTGGTCAGAGATAGGAGTTTTGGAAACTCCTTTCGACAGGGCGACATACCCATCATATCCAGTAAAAGAAGAAGGAGTTGTTCCAAAACTGATGAGAAGGTATCCGAATTTGTGGGGCGACCTTTCTGCACACAGCGGCTATAATGCCCTTGCAAGAGATCCTGAATATGCTGTGAAATTCTTGAATGAATTTCAGGATAAACTATGTTTTGGCACTGACATTTGCAGGGCAGACCAAAAACTTCCACTTGCCGAATTTTTGATAACATTGAAAGACACAGGTAAATTAAGCCAGCAGGCATTTGAAAAAATTGCCAGGGAAAACGCAATAAGATTGCTTGGCCTTGATGATTAAAAAAAGGATGCTGATAAGAATTGTATTTGATGTTGCAATTATTATCTTTGCTGTGATAATCATCATTGGATATAGAGCACTCAGACCCCCAAGAATGCCAGTTGTGATTACTCCATCTGACCTTGGCCTACCTTATGAAAAGGTTGAATTTTTCACTGATGATGGTAAAAAACTATCTGGCTGGCTGATTTATTCAAAAAAGGCACAGGGTGTGATTATATGCCTTCACGGGTATCCTGCAAACAAATCAGATATTTTGCCCTTTGTTGAATTTTTATATCCAGATTTTTCTCTTTTTCTTTTTGATTTCAGGGCGCACGGAGAAAGCGAAGGAAAAATTACTCACTTTGGTTTAAAGGAACATCTTGATGTAAAGGCGGCAATAAAGTATTTGAGAAGCAATGAAAAAACAAGAAACGCGAAAATTGGTATCTGGGGATACAGCATGGGCGGAGCAATTGCAATTATTTCTGCTGACGGTAGTCCTGATATCAAAGCAATTGTGACAGATGCTGCATTTGCAAACTTTCCTGAAATGGTCACGCATTATTACAAAAATTTTGGACCTTTCAAATATGTGTTTGCGTCGCTTTCAAGATTTCTCGGCAGGTACATATTACGTTCTGATTTTTCAACCAATAGTCCTGAAAACAGAATCAGTGGTATACAATGTCCTGTGTTAATCATTCATTCTGAAGAAGATGAATTTGTGCCATTTGAACATGCAAAAAGGTTGTTTGATAAGGCACCACAGGTAAAAGAAATGTTTGTGACCCATGGAGCTCACACAGGTCTTGCCTGTACCTCTGAATATCAAAAAAGGGTTCTGGATTTTTTCACAAAATATCTTTATAGGGGAGAAAAATGAAATTTTTGAAAGCGATATGCCTCGGGTTATTTGGTTTGTTGTTGTGCAGTCAGTGTAATGCAGCAGTGTTTGTTGTGTTTCAAAAGGATAGACCATGCTCAATCGTCGTCAAGAAATCATCGCAGGAAACAATGGGTAAATATGCTGAAGAACTTGGAAAATGGTTGAAAGAGATGACAGGTGCAGAATTCAAACTTTATCCTGAGGAAGAAATAAAAAATGTGACAGGCGCAATTATTGTGGGTACATCAGAAGATTTTCCTGAAAAATCTCAGGCAGAAAAACTTTCAGATCACGGGATTGAAGGATTTCTGATAAAAAGTGAAAAAGACAGATTGTGGATCATAGGCAATAGTGAACTTGCAGTTCAACATGCGATATACAGTTTTCTTGAAACCACAGGATGCAGATGGTATTTTCCTGACCCTGTATGGCATGTAATACCTCAGAAGAAAGAAATCAAAATTTCCATTGATACAAAAGAAAAACCATCGTTTGCCTGGAGGAATATCTGGTATGAATATGGTCCAAGAACACCAAAACTCAAGCAGGATTATGAAAACTGGATTAAATACAATAAACACGGTGGCGCATTCAGGGTTTATGCAGGTCATTCCTATGCAAATTATATTTCACCTAAAGAGTTTGAAAAAAACCCTGAACTATTTTCCCTTGTTGGCAATGAAAGAAAACCGACTCAACTATGCGTCAGTAATCCAGAAGTACAGAAACGTGTGATTGAAGGAGTGTTGAATGTATTCAGAAAATATCCTGATAGGATGATGGCATCTATTGAACCCAATGATGGCGGAGGATTTTGCGAATGTGAGAATTGCAAAAAACTTGGCAGTGTCAGTGACCAGGTATTTTATCTGGCAAATCTTGTTGCAAAACAGGTTCAGAAAGAATTTCCAGGGAAATTTGTAGGGCTTCTTGCCTATCATTTGCACAGCAATCCTCCTTCATT
>JAKPDB010000085.1 GCA_029552985.1 bacterium | reverse complement strand
CAAACCACGACCAACTTCTTGAAGTTTTGAAATTTCACTTCCACTGCTTCGGAGTTTGCAAATCTGAAATACGTTGGGATTATCCCAACCTTCACGCAACGTCCATTTTGAAAAAATAAATCGTCTTGGATTTTCCAAGTCTAGCATTGCTTGTTTGTCGTGCAAAATTTCGTTTATCTCTTTTTCAATGGCTTCGTCTTTTTCGGTATTGTCTTTTGAAAAATATCCTGCGTGTGTTGCCGAAAGGTCAAGCAATGTTTTTTCAAGGTAGGTTTTGTAAAAAGCATCATTTTCTGTTTTTAGCAGTTCTTCAATTTCTGCCTTGATGTATTGCTCAACAGTTTTGCGGATATATCCTTCTTTGTTACGGTATTCGTCTATATTGTCAATGAAGAAAAGTGTTAATGGTTTAATCTTTACTTCACGTGTCAATAGCTCTTTTTCAATTTCAAAGTGGTGCTTGATTGCCTTTTGAATCATTGTTTCCTGCAACTTTTCGGCATAAGAATAAGGGTTGATTTTATCTCCCTTTTTCATTTCTAAGCCGTTGGTTAAAACAACCGTGCTTTTATTCAAATTTTCAATTCCCAAGTCAGACATTTCAGGATGTATCTTTTTCAGACTTTCCTTTTTAGAGACTGTTACTGTTTTTCGTCTGTCATTTTCAATCAATTCAAAACTGGCTTCGGTTCCATCTGAATCAATGAATTTTACGATTGCGTTTTCACCTGCATTAAATTCAGTGATGTGTCCGATTACGCCTTTCACTAAATTTCTGTTGAATGAATCAACGGCTGTTAGAGTGTAAATCAAGTTTTCATAACCTTGAAAAGTCGCACCATAACGCAAAATAAATTGGGGCTTCATTTTCTGAATGTTCTCCCAAGTCTTATTGCCTTGCCCAAATTTGTGTGGCTCGTCAATAATCATAAAAGGTTTAGTTGCTGCAATGGCATCAAACGGAACGGTGTATTTGTCAAACAAACCTTTGTCAAAGCTTTTTTGCATTGTTTCAGAGTTAATCATACCTGCGTTGATAATCATAACCTGAATA
>JAKPDB010000083.1 GCA_029552985.1 bacterium | reverse complement strand
CGCACAATTGACACAATATCTGGATAGTATTATTCCCACAAAAAATATCTTCTATGCCATCAAAATACACGGGGTTTTTAGATACGTGAAAACAAGGAGTGTGTTCAGTCAGGCAAAGCCGTATCCTAAACTTGTTGATGCTTTGAAAAATCAGTCAGTATTTGAATTCAACAATGTGGAAGGCACAATAGTCGGGTTTCGCTGTCCTGATTATGCTTCAGGAGTCAATGTCAGCGGATATCATTTCCATTTAATTACTAAAGATAGAAAAGCAGGCGGACATCTTCTTGAATGTGATATGCAGGATGCAAAAATTCAGATAGATTACACAACATCCTTTTATATGGCATTACCAGCAGGAACTGACTTTTACAATATCAACATTCCAATTGATAAGCAGAAAGAACTGGAAAAAGTCGAAAAATAGTGGTATTTTTCATATAAATTTCCTGATTTTGCCTGAACTACCCACTTCTTCATTCCCTTCCAGCAGCAGGTTCATTCTTGTCTTATAATACATGCGGAAGAAAAACTAACGTCTTTTTTGAAAAATTGAATCAAACAGGAAAGGTGTACTGCCCCCCATTTGTCAAGGTCAAAACAAGGGAGAATTAGGCGACCTGGTTAAAGGTGATTGTTTTATCTCTTTTTGTTCAAATTCCTATTTCTGTTCCCACCCTTTTCAAATTCCTCCACTCGTTTTTCCCCTTTTCAAAATACATCTCACCATTTTTCCCCCTTTACAAATTCCTCCTTTCGTTCTCCCCCTTTGTAAAATCTCTCTTCTTATTTTCCCCCTTTACAAAAGGGGGATTAAGGGGGATTTCAAGAAATCTCCCCCAGCCTTCCTTTTGCAAAGGAAGGAGACCTAAAGTTGGCGGTGGATTTTGAATATACTGCTTCCCCTTTCAGACCACTCTATTCTACCTTATTTTCCATTTCCCTTAATAGGCAGCAGTATAGATGGTTTTTATTTTTGTCTATTTTATTTTTGAGGAATGCTGACATATTTATGCGAATTTCTCGTATTAAAATGCAATTAAACCTTTTTTCTGGAAGAATTGTCAAATTTATGATAGTGGATGTATAATGTACTCAATCTTAAAAAGGGGGAAAAATGAAAAAGAAAATTTTTGCCTCTGCAATATGTGTAATTTCAATAATTTTGTTTTCTGGATGTCAGACACCCATGAGTGGCTCAAGTTATGAAAGAAAAGAAGCTCGCAAAATGCAGACAGTTTACTATGGTAAGGTTGTTACAGTAAACGAAGTGACCATTGAAGGACAGGCAGGTGCTGCTGGAACAATTACAGGAGCTGCTGCTGGTGCTGCGATTGGTCAGAGCATAGGCAAAGGTTCTGGTAAAACAGCAGCCACAATCATTGGCACAGCAGCAGGCGCAGTGGCAGGCGGAGCAATAGAAAAGAAACTCACCACAAAGGTTGGACTTGAAATTACTGTGAAACTGGAAGATGGCAGAACTGTTGCAATAATTCAAGAAAAAACTCCTGAGGATAACTTCAGGCCAGGAGATGCCGTTCAGGTCATATATTCGTCTGATGGCACTGCCAGAGTAAGACCGAGGTAAATTACAATTGCTTTCTACCAGTTTGGAAGTAAAAAATTTTTTAATCACAGGTTTTCCTGGTTGTGGAAAGACCACGCTGATCAAAGAAATATCGTCCATTATTCCAATCAATAAGAAAGGGTTTTTTACAGAACAAATTAAAGAAAAAGGAAAAAGGGCAGGATTCAAAATCATTACTTTTAGTGGTAAAGAAGGGATATTTGCCCACCGGGATTTTGTTTCTCCATCCAGGGTGTCAAAATATTCACTATCAATTTCAGTCCTCGAAGATATTGGAGTAAAAGAAATCGAAGAAGGTCTTAAACAGTCATGCCTGATAGTAATTGATGAAATTGGAAAAATGGAATTGTTTTCAGAAAAATTCAGGAAGATTGTGATTGCTGCTTTTGAGAGTAAAAACAGGGTGCTTGGCACGATATTACTTTCTTCACATCCATTTTGCGATGAAATCAAAGAAAGAAGAGACACCCAGATTTTTGTTCTGGAAAAACGCAATTACCAGCAATTAAAACAGGATCTCGTTTGTTTGCTTCAGCAACCCTGAATTATATTTCCTTCTTTAAAATCGACGTTCTAAAATCCGAATTATTTTTCAGGTGTCAGAATTTTCACCTGTGCTGATTTTACTAAAGATGCAAATTTTTCTGCATCTGCCCTTGAGCCAACAATGTCCCCAAAATGTATCGGGATTGCAATTTTTGGTTTGATGGTATCAATGGCTTTTGCTGCCTCCTCTGCATTCATCGTGTAAGTTCCGCCAACAGGTACAATAGCAATATCAACCTTGATATTTTTCATTTCAGGAATAAAATCTGTGTCTCCTGCGATGTAAATAGAACCATCTTTAAACTTGATTACAAAACCCAGCCAGTTGTTTGATTTTGGATGAAAGTTCTTATTAATATTGTACGCAGGAACTCCATTGATTTTAACCCAGCCAAGATCAATTTCTCCACCTGGCGCAAGGGTTTTTTTACTACCCTTTTGCACCTGCGCAACACTATCAGGAGAACCAATCACAATTGTTTTATCAGTTGCAATTTTGTTAATGTCATCAATGCTGCAATGGTCATAATGAGAATGAGTAATCAGTATCACATCTGCCTTTTTCGTGATTTTCTTCAATTTCCATGGGTCAACATAAATGCTTTTGCCGTCCTTTTCAATCAGAATACTTGCATGACCAAGCCATTTTATGTTTTCAACCATTTTTATATCACCTCCCCAGGTTAATGTGCTGATAAAAAAACTTATCATTAAGGTTAATATTTTCATGTCTCCTCCTTGTTTAGACAACACCCATTACCTTGTTTTCACCCTCAGGGCTGCCCTTTCCATCAAGGACAGATAATGTTGAGGGGTAAAAATAATATACTGCTACCATAAAAAAATGCAAGTTTTGAAACTTTCTGTGTATAATAAGATAAACAGGAGAAAAAAGATGAAACCAGATCCAAAAGTCGCAGCTCTGCTCTCGTTTATTTTCAATGGCCTTGGTCAGATTTACAATGGTCAGATAAAAAAGGGCTTAATCCTTTTTTTCCTTTCAGGTGTCTCAATGTTAACTTTGCTTGTTGGAGCAATTTTTATTGGATATCAGATTTTGCACTTGTTTAATATGAAGGCGATTCTTTTCTGGGGAATTGGATTATTTTTCATAGGAATAATCGGTATCGTCATTACAGGCATCTACAGTATCTCTGACGCATATCATACAGCTGAAAAAATGCACAAAAACCGCACCTTTTAACTCACTTGAGAAAAAGGGGAACAACTTGCGGTGTAAACCTTTTGCTAATAAGCGGACTCTATTTAATTAAGACTTCCATGGAAGAAATTGTAAAAAGAATCTTGAATGAAAATGGTATTGAAGATTTTGAACAATTGATAAGGAAATACGAAAAAATGGTTTATGGTATTGCATGCAGATTTTTGAACAATAAACAGGATGCAGAAGACATAACTCAGGAAACATTTTTAATCATTTACCGGAAAATCAAAGACCTGAAAAAACACACCTCTCTGCTGAACTGGATATATACCATTGCTCTGAATTTGACAAGACGGCAACTGAGAAAAAAATATCAGACCAACCCTTACCTGATTTTTGAAAATACTTTCGGAAAAATTGAGAATATGAGCCCAATATATCATGAAAACCTTAATGAAAAAATCAGAATGTTGCTTGAAAAACTTTCGCCACAACAAAAAGAAGCAATCGAATTGAAATATCTGAAAGGTTTGAAAATAAAAGAAATCTCAAAAATTATGAATCGCAAACAAGGTTCAGTAAAGGTGCATCTTTTCAGAGGTATCAGAATGTTAAGGAGAGTTTTAAAAAATGAAAAACTGTAAAGATTTTGACGAAAACATTATTTTACATATTGAAGGAAAACTGGATAGCACAGAAAAAAAGGCAATAGAAAAACATATTAAAGTATGCACAAGGTGTAACTCTTATTTTGAATACATAAAAGAACTTTTGCTTCCTGGCAATGAGCAAACAGACCAGAATTACTGGGATAACCTTACCCAGAAAATTCTTATGAAGATTGAAGAATATAGAGAAAAACAATTTTTAAGAATCTTCCGGATAAAGAAGGTAGCCCTTTCCTTTACAATTATGTTGATTGTTACAACCGTTTTCTTGAACATTTTTCAAAATCAAATCAATCTCATCAGACACTTCCATCTTTTTAAGGACTATCATGTGATTAAAAACCTCGATACCTTAAAGGAAATAGTGACACTGGAGGATGGAAATTGAATATGATTGAAAAAAATCGCAAATTGAATGTCCTTTTGGTTATAACGACCATTATCATGATTATGACAAGTTTTTCATGTTTCTATAACAAAGAGCACCCCATAAAGAATTATCTCTATTCAGATGACTTGAAAGTAATTTATAAAAAAGAAAGATTGCCGCACAACCTGAAAACATATCTTTCAATTCCTGCAAAAGAAAAAAATAAAATATGGGAGAATTTTTTTAATTTTTTACAACTGAAAGAGGAAGAAAAAACTGTACTGCTTCAGAATTACCTGGAATTTTTAAAATACGATAAAGATACGAAAGAAAGGTTAAGGAAAACTTATGATGAAATTTTTGAAAACATGTAAACCTTTTAGAATTTTTAATACTCTACTAATACGGGACTGCCACCAAAAACAGAAGGAGGTGATATAAGATGAAAAAAATGATAACGGTTCTGGGATGCATGATGTTTTTAGCATCTTTCGGGGGTTTTCTGTTTGCCGCAGAAACACCTACAGGTAAAGTAAAGCCGCCAGTAACATCTGCAACACCAGCAAAACCTGCGACTCCTGCGACTCCAGCAAAGCCAGCAGCCGAAAAGAAGGTAAATATTCAGAAAGTGACTGGAGAAATTACCAGTATTGATACAACAGCAAATACCCTCACAATCAAGAAAGAAGACGGGACAGAGGTCACATTGAACGCAACAACCCCAAAAGTCCAGGAAGAAATCAAGAAGCTCTCAACAGGTAAAAAGGTCACTGCTCTTTATAAGGAGACAAAAACAGGACAATGTGCTCTTATTAAAGTTTCTGAATACAAGGAAAAACCGTCAGGAAAAGCAAAGGGAAAAGAGAAAAAATAAGTGAGAAAAGTAGTTTATCGGGGTGGCAGTCCCTGATAACTCTCGCCTGATAATGGAATTTGCGAAATAAGCAACCCGTCTTTCTTCCAATTTAAATAATTTATTGCTAAATCCTTAGTGTGTGGATATAATATACCCAGAAAAATGGATACAATATTTCTTATACCCATCATAAATGCATTTTTTAAGTTCATAATCTTCGCCTTTTTTGTATTAGTTGCTGTTTTCATATTCATTGTCCTATTCAAAACATGGTTCAAAGGCCGGATTGGTGAAATTTCTGTTGACCTGGCATTATACGACCATCTTAAAAGCCCTGACTACCACATTTTCAGTGATATTATTCTTCCAGCAAAAGATGGAACCACACAAATAGACCATATAGTAGTTTCTTGTTTTGGGGTTTTCGTAATTGAAACAAAAAGTATGAGTGGATGGATTTTTGGTTCAGCAAATGATGAAACCTGGACTCAAAAATTTCCTAAGGAATCATGGAAATTTTACAATCCCTTATTACAAAACTATAAGCATGTGAAGACCTTGCAAACACTACTTCACATTGATAACGATCAGATACATTCAATTGTCGTTTTCGTGGGCGACTGCGAATTGAAAACTGAGATGCCGCCGAATGTCGTGAAAGGAAGAGAAAACTGTATCAAATTTATCTTATCAAAAAATAAGAAGGTACTGAGTGAGAACCAGATGTCAGCTATCATACAAACAATAGAAAAGGCACGATTAGACTCCTCTTTAGGAAACAAGTTACAACACATTCAAAATCTCAATAAGAAGAAAAAGAAGCAGTATATCTCTAAACTATATTTCATTCTAACTGTGACTATCATGGCATTGATGTTTGCATTCGTCATGTTAGTAAATTTCTCGGGTGCGGGATATGAGCAATACTTGAAAGCAGGAGATTACTACTGGAGCCATGGAAATTACGAGAGGGCTATTTTTTGCTACAGTAATGCGATTCAAATAAAACCAGAAGCAGAAATCTTTAATAAGCGAGGGCTTTGTTACCTTAATAAAGGATCCGCAGGAAAGGCAATTGAAGATTTCAAAAGGGCCATAGAGATAGATCCTCACAATACTTGCTTCTATTATAATCTTGGTGTTGCATTTGAAAAACAGGGGCAATACGAAGAAGCAGTAAAATATTTAACAAAGGCAGTAGAATTAACTCCAGACAACAAAGATGCATACTTGCACCTTGGAATGGTATATAAGGAAAAAGGTGACCACATCAAAGCGATAGAGAATATTACAAAAGCCATAGAATTTTACCCTGACAAATCAGATCTTTACTATGTCCGGGGCGAAATCTATGAAAAAATTGGTCAATACGGTGGTGCAATTCATGATTTTTCAAAAGCAATATCGATAAATCCAAAATTTGAAAACGCGTACAAAGAAAGGGGAATTATCTATTACAGCCATTTTGCAAATTATGACGCAGCAATACGGGATTTTACTTCAATAATTGAAATCAACCCAAAAGCAGCATATGCATTTAAGAATCGGGCGTATGCGGAAACAGCAAAAGGAGATTACAGTAAAGCTATTCAGGATTTCGAAAACTATCTTCGACTGATACCACTTGCCACAGATTCAAAGGAAATAAGAGAAACAATCAACAGGTTAAAGAAGTCAGATCCCTCAGGTAGTTTGTGAAAACTATTTTATAAATGGTTATGCTTGTTTCAAGTCGAAGTTATCCCTTAATGGATAGGGTCTGTGTTATAATTTGTAAAAGGAGAAGGATTCATGGCAGTCCTGGCTATCAATGGTGGAAAAAAGGCTGTAACAAAAAAACCGAAAACTTCCGGTCTTTTTCAGCAGATGATGGAAGAGCAGGTGTCTTTAATTGTGGAACTGGTTAGAAAAAGAGAAATTTCATTTTCCCCTGTTGTGAAAGAACTGGAAGAAAAGTTTGCAGCGTACATAGGCACAAAATATGCACTAACAACAAATAATGGCACTTCAACACTGCACAGTGCGTTTTTTTCTGTGATAAAAAATCCGGGAGATGAGGTAATTACAAGTGTTCATACCTGGCATCTTGGAGTAACACCCATCATATGTGCTGGTGGAGTGCCAGTATTTTGTGATATTGAACCCCTCACACTGAACATTGACCCGAAAAAAATTGAGGAAAAAATCAGTCCAAGAACTGTTGCGATATGCGTCACGCATGTTTATGGACACCCATGCGATATGGATGCCATCAATTCAATTGCGAAAAGACACAATCTTGCAGTAATAGAAGATGCATCGCACTCACATGGTTGTGAATACAAAGGTAAAAAAACAGGAAGTTTAGGAAACATCGGCTGTTTCAGTTTACAGGGAAGCAAACTTATGACAGGCGGAGAAGCAGGTATCATTGTCACTGACAACAAGGATTACTACGAGTCATGGATTATGCTGGGTCATTATGAAAGAATGGAAACATTATCAGCAAAATATAATAAGTACAAGGCAAACCAGGATATCCCCTTTATGAATCTCGGTTATAAATACAGAATTCATCCATTTGCTGCTGCAATGGCACTTGTGGAACTGAAGTATCTTGACGAAAGAAATCAATTGCAGATAAAGAATTGTTCATACATTAGCAGTGTTCTTGAAAAAATTGAAGGATTTAAGGGTGCTTATGTTGCTCCGTATGTAACAAAACTTGGCTGGTTAAATTTCCTGATACGATTTGACCCTGAATATTTCAAGGGTATACCACGAACAAAAATCATTGAGGCATTAAACGCAGAGGGCGTAGAAGCAGCCACAGGAAGGCCTGGTTATATTCCTCTTGTGAGACAACCACTTCTTAATGAAAGAGAAAACTCTCCTGCAGAAGTCATCTGGTATCACTTTTTGAAAAACCATCCTGAATATAGAATAGAACAGTACCCTGTTGCTGAAAAGGTTCTTTTTGAAAGAATTGCTATACCATCCATGAGAGATATTGAATATGATGAAGAATACCTTCAGCAGATTCTCGATGCCTTCAGTAAAATATCAAAATACAAGGATGAACTGAATTGACCAACATTATTGATTGCCACATTCATCCGGCAGTGGATAAACAAACCGACTTTTGCTGGTATGGAAATTCAGGTAGCATCAAAAAACAGTTTGATGACCTGAAGAGAGCAGGTATCTCACAGGCATGTGGAAGTATTGTTATTGCAAAAACTCCGGTTCATTTTGATGAAATCAAAAAACTCAATGATATTGCTCTTTCCATCAGGGACAGGCATCCTGATTTTTATATCCCTGGCATTCAAATACATCCTGATTTTCCTGATGAATCATGCAGGGAAATTGAAAGATGTTGCAGTGAACACCAGGTAAGATGGATTGGTGAACTTGTTGGATATCTCATGGGTTATCCTGATGATTATGCATCAAAAAACATGTTAGAAATTATGAGGTTTGCTTCCAAATATCACATGGTCGCGAATTTTCATTGTGCGGATACAAAAATTGTGGAGAAACTGTGTAAAAGTGTTCCTGAAATGAATTTTGTTCTTGCGCATCCAGGTGAAAGGGAACAATTTCTTAATCGCATAAGAAAGGTGGCAGAATTAAAAAACTTGTATCTTGATATTTCAGGTACAGGCATAGACAGGTACAGGATGCTGAAAAAGGCAGTGGACATTGCAGGTTACAAAAAACTTTTGTTTGGTTCAGATTACCCTATCAACAATCCTGCTGTTTATGTTTATGGAGTGTTTTTTGAAAAGATTTCAGAAAAAGCCACAAAATCAATTTTTGCAGACAATTTCAAACGTCTTGTAAAGGAAGTAAATGATTAAGAAATTTTTTGTTTTTGTATTTCTTTTCGTTGCGATTGGCTTTTGCGGCGAATTTTCACACCTTGAAGGCCTTGGCATAGAGTATAGTTATCATTATTTAAGTCAGCCAAGACCAGTAAGAATACATGTTTTGAAAATAAACCTGACAAAAAATCAGGTGATTCCAACAGTAATCGCTGCAAAAGACCCTGATGGTAGTGGTCCAGCAGAAGCTGCTTTAACTGATCCTTTCAAACTGGTTGAAGGCAGGAATGATATTATTGCTTTTGTCAACACAAACCCCTGGGATAGTTTCCCAGATGAAAAAGGAGAAAGAAATAGACACTGGTATGAAGGACAACTGGTAGATATTATGGGTCTTGTTGCAACAGGCGGAAAAATTATCAGCCCTGCTGGAGATGGTTGTATTTCTGTCTGGTCAGACAATTCAGGAAAAATCAATATTTCAAAATTGCCTGATTATAAAACCCTTGTTGAAGGGGTTGCAGGATGGTATCAAATTGTAAAAGACGAAACAATTATTCCAAAGCAGTCAAATCAACTCAACCCGCTTACTGGTATTGGCACAGATTCTACTGGATACATCCTGTGGCTGGTTGTGGCGGATGGAAGACAGAAAGGGTTCAGTGAAGGAATGAGCCATTGGGAACTTGCTGATTTCATGTTGAAAATTGGTTGCAACAACGTTGCCCTGATGGATGGAGGTGGAAGCACCATCATGGCTATTAGAAACGAAAAGGGTTGCTGGCAGGTTGTTAATAGCCCTTCAGACAGAGTTCTTTTTATCAAGAAAATCAGACCAGTGCCTGTGATTCTGGGCGTAAGGAAAAAGTAATTTCTGACTGTGTTTTTCCTGCTGGTGTGTTGACAATTCTATATTACGATTATTAAATATCAACAGTCTGCTCGCCCTTGAGAAGGGCTGTCAGTTGCGACCATTTTGCAGCAATCAATCTGTATATGCCTGCATATTTTTTCTTCATCTCATCAACAGGAATATCTTCTGAACCTGTTTCTGTGGTTCTTCTGAAACAGAAACCCAGCATGTCATTGAAAACAAACCATTTTTCTGAATCCACCACCATGCATAATCCCGGATGGTTCACGCCATCCCTTCCCTTTACCACTGCAAGCATAAATCTGACATTTGCCATAGCACCTCCTATTTACAACCGATATTCCAGACAATTGTTGCCATTGCCTCAACGCCGATAGCAAGGCAATGTTCATCAATGTTAAACTTGCTGCTGTGATGAAAAAATTGACTTTTCCCACAACCCACATTGATGTAGCAGGAAGGTATCTTCTGGCTATAAAAAGAAAAATCCTCGCTACCCATAGTGGGCTTTTCATCTGTTTTTACTGATTGGTTTCCGAACCGGTTCCGCAATATTTCAATAACCCTTTCACTAAGTTCTGGGTTATTGTATGTCGCAGGCACAAAACCTTCATACCGAATCTCTGTTTTTACTCCAAAACCTTTTTCCAGCCCTTTCAACATCTTTTTCATACTCTTTTCCACCATCGTATTCTGTTTCTGGTCATAAGTCCTTACAGTGCCAAGTAATTCAACCTGGTCAGGAATAATATTGAATGCGTCACCTGCTGTAATTTTACCCACAGAAACCACCAGTGGACTCTGAGGGTCTGATTGCCTGCTGACAATCGCCTGCAATTGAATAATAAAATATGCTGAAGCAACAATAGGGTCAATTGCCTTATGAGGGCTTGAACCATGCCCACCTTTGCCTTTAATCACAATGGTGAATCTGTCTGCAGACGCCATGACAGGACCCTTGTTTACTGAAAACTCTCCTGTATTAAGCCCTGCCCAGACATGAAAGCCAATTAAATGCTTCATCTGGTCAATAGCGCCTTCTTTAATCATCCTGGGCGCACCGCATGGAATAGATTCCTCTGCGGGCTGGAACAAAAACCTTACAGAAAACGGCAACTTCTTCATACTGGAAAAAATCTTTGCGACACCAAGAACAATCGCCATATGGGCATCGTGTCCACACGCATGCATGATGCCAGGATACTTTGAAGAAAACTTTAGTCCTGTTTGTTCTGTCACAGGCAGTGCATCCATATCACATCTCAATCCAATTACTTTATTGCCATTGCCTGAAATTTCAGCAATGACTCCTGTGCCAGCAACTTCCCGATAAGATATCCCCATTTTTTCTAGCAGCTTCTGGATGAACCGAGATGTTTGAAATTCCTTGTTTGAAAGTTCAGGATACTGGTGAAAGTGTCTTCTCCAGCCAATCACATCTTTTTCTATTGATGCGGCCAGTTTTTTGAAATCGATTTCAGCCATTGTTATTGTCTATGGATATTTCGCCTATTCCGTCCATATATGGTCTCAACACTTCTGGAATTATGATTGTTCCCCTTTCAGTTTGATAGTTCTCCATTATGGCGATAATTGTTCTTGGTAGAGCAATTCCTGAACCATTTAACGTATGCACATAATCTGTTTTGCCTGATGCCGACCGATATCTAATATTTGCCCTGCGTGCCTGGAATGCCTCAAAATTTGAGCAGGACGAAACCTCCAGCCACTTTTTTACTCCAGGAGACCACACCTCAAGGTCATAGCATTTGGCTGCTGCAAAACTGGTGTCTCCTGTGCAAAGAAGTACCACCCTGTAAGCAAGTCCCAGCATTTGAAGCACCTTTTCGGCCTCCTGAACAAGCCGCTCGTGTTCGTCGTATGAATTCTTGGGATGTGAAAATATTACAAGTTCCACTTTATCAAATTGATGAAGCCGTATCAGCCCTCGTGTGTCACTACCATAGGCACCAGCTTCTCTTCTGAAACATGGGCTATAGGCGCAATATCTCAAAGGCAATTTGTCCTCTGGAATGATTTCTTCCCTATGATAATTTGTTACAGGAACCTCTGCTGTGGGTATCAGAAACAAATCCTCTTCCTTCAATCTGTACATATCTTCTTCAAGACGAGGCAATTGCCCTGTTCCAAACATACTGGCGCGATTAACCAATGCAGGTGGCCATAATTCAACGAAGCCGTTTTTTCTGTGAAGGTCCAGCATAAAGTTAATCAAAGCCCTTACAAGAAGTGCTCCTTGACCAGCAAATGCAGGGAAGAAACTTCCAGTCATTTTTGCTGCTCTTTCAAGTTGAAGAATCCCAAGTTTTCTGCCTATTTCATAGTGAGGAATAACTTCAAACGAGGGCTCTTTAATTTCTCCCCATGTCCTTATTACAACATTATCCCGGGATGTTTTACCTTCTGGCACACTTGAGTGTGGTATATTTGGAATGCTGGCAAGTAATGCTTCTATCCGGGACTCTATTTCTTTTAGGCGATCTTCTTCCTCTTTGATTCTTGAAGAAACCTGTTTTGCCTGTGTCAAAAGATGCTCTGGTATCTGGCCTTTTTGTTTCAGATGTGCAAGTTCTGTGTTGAATTTTTTGTGCAACCGTTTTTCTTCTTCAAGAACCTGTATTATTTGCCTTCTTTGCTGCTCAAGATGTTGAAACAATGTCCAGTCAACATTAATATTTTTCAGTTCTGCTGCTTTCTTGATAATGTCCAGATTTTCGCGAACAAACTTAATGGGAAACACTTTGATCTTCCTTCATCTTGACTTTATACTCTCCGGGTTTCATCATTCCAAGTTGTTCTCTGGCTATTTTTTCTGTCATAAAGGGAGTATCTGCCTCTTTGAGTGTTTTCTCAAGCATAGCATTCTCCTGGGTTAATCTCTTTATCTCTTGCTGGTACATTAACAGTTTACTTCTCTGCACATAATACTGCTGCAGGGCATAAAGTATTGCAATTGTCCCTAAGACGAGAATCAAAATTTTCTGCAGGGAAAAAAAGCGATATTTTCTTGTCATGGTTTGTTATAAAGTATAAAAAAATGAAGCCATTCTGTCAAATCCCTGGATGCATCACAAAAACACCTTCCTTTTTCAATGAAAGAAGATTTCTGTGGATAAAAGAATAGACGTATCCCCTGGGGTCAATATGCACAATTTTGTATCCTGCCTTTTTCAACTGCTTCAATGAGGTTTTCGTCTTTGAGATACCTATTTCTGAAAACCTGTGATGAAATTCAACAATGATTTGACCGGGTCTTATGTCAGATTCTTCGATATCTGCTATCACGGCATATTCTCCACCTTCTATATCAAGTTTCAACAGGTCAATGTTCACATGTCCAAGTTCTTTCATGATGGTTGCCAGGCGCATGACAGGAACTTCAAATGGTTCAGAAGATGTTTTACGGCAGAGTGAAAAAGAGGTGCTCTCAGGATTTTCTGGCGGATACATCAACATTTCTCCATCGTGGTCAGATATTCCGTAAGGAAAAAATCTGAATTCCAGGGGAAGATTGTACTTTTCAACCCACGCAATGCTCACAGGCGATGGGTCAAAACCAAATACATGTGCTCCAAAATTTTTTATGATATCTAAGTCAAAGCTGATGTCGTCGCCGATACCTGCTGAATAAATGATACTGTGAGATGTCAAAAGATTAGGGCATATTACATACTTTTCCTTGCCCAGGGCTATGGTTTCAATTTTCACCTGCCTCCATGTCCATACATCTTTCCCGCACAATTGTTTTATAAATCTTTCTGCCCTTCTCCTTACATCAGTGACCCTCATTATTTATAACCCTCTGAAGATACATGCTCTACAAACCACTTTCCAGTAAGGTTCAATATCTGGCTCTTCAACTGGAGATTCTGTCTTCTGCAGGGAATCATATCCACCACAACAAAACCGCACCCAGTCAGTATCCTTTCAAGGAAAAAACAGCACATCACTGCTCCACCTCCGCCGCCACCAGCGACACATATTCCAATGGTGGGCTTTCCTTCTATATCTGTCTTTCCTGCTTGATGCCTTGTGATTCTTCTCAATCTATCAAGAAAACTCTTCATGCTTTCTGAAATGTCGCTAAAGTACACAGGTGTCGCAAAAACAATCGCATCTGCCTGTCTGATTTTTTCAACTATGGGTTGAAAGTCATCCTCTATGACGCAGATTCCCTCTGTTCTGCATTTGCCCCATCCATTAAAATCGCACTGCCGGCAGTTTTCAATTTTCTTATGCGTTAGAAGAATTTTCTCACATTCATTGTTCTGTTTCACTGTTTCAAAAAAAGAATTCACGCATAAACCTGTTTTGCCTTCTGGGTTTTTACTTCCAACAATCGCAAGTATTTTCATAGCCGCCCCCTGTGTAATTTTAACCAAAAACTCTGGTTGTTTTTATTATACCTTGCTCTTTCTTTTTCATCCTCTCATAGTCCTTTTCCCCTGCCTTGCAGAGAGGATAAAGGTAAGGTGTGTTATAACTTGTTTCCTGTCTTATTATAATACACCTTCAATAATACCAGCAAGCCACTTGACTTTTTATTAAAATCATGAGAAACTGAATTTGTGTAAATTTATCAGTTCTCGTCCACAAAAGCCGGGGTAGCTCAGTGGTAGAGCGCAGCCCTGAAAAGGCTGGCGTGGGCAGTTCGATTCTGCCCCCCGGCATACAAGATGGTTGCTACAATGGATTATTATCAGAATTTCCTGAAACGGCTGACTGTTCTTAATCCCGGGACCAGGTTGTTGATCAACAGGATTCTCAACAGAAATAAAGTTCAGTTTATGAATGAACTTGTTGAAATCCTGAAAAAGGTTAATGCCCTTGAATCAGAAATGCAGAAGTATTCCCTGGATCAGCTGCGAGCAAAGACCGGCTATTTCAAAGAAAGAATTTCAAAAGGCGAATCCCTGGATTCCATCCTTCCAGAAGCATTTGCAGTTGTCAGAGAAACTGCAAAGCGCGTCATCAACATGCGTCATTTTGACTGCCAGATTGTTGGCGGTGTTGTTCTTCACAGGGGAAATGTCGCTGAAATGGCAACGGGTGAAGGAAAAACTCTTGTTGCAACGCTTCCTCTGTACCTGAACGCTTTAACAGGCAGGGGATGTCATCTTGTCACAGTTAACGATTATCTTGCGAAAAGGGACAGATTCTGGATGGGCCCTGTCTTTGAAGCCCTGGGATTGACTGTTGGTCTTATCCAGCATGATATGCCACCTTCTGAGCGAAAAAAGGCATATCAGGCAGATATCACCTATGGAACCAATAATGAATTTGGCTTTGACTATCTCAGGGATAATATGGCGTGGCGCCTGGAAGACCAGGTTCAAAGGCCTCTTTATTATGCGATTGTTGATGAAGTGGATAGTATCTTGATTGACGAAGCAAGAACACCATTGATTATTTCAGGTCCATCCGAGGAATCTGTTTCTCTTTACTACGATATCGATAGGGTCGTAAGACGTTTAAAGAAGGAAGAGGACTATACTGTTGATGAGGAAAGTCAAACTGCAAGCCTCACAGAATCTGGAGTCGCAAAATGCGAAAAGATGCTCAATGTTACAAATCTGTACGATATTTCGAATACAGAAATTGTTCACCACATTATTCAGTCCCTTCGAGCGCACAACTTCTATCACAGGGATGACCAGTACATTGTCAAGGACGGCAAAGTCATTATTGTGGATGAGTTCACAGGACGTTTGATGCCAGGAAGACGCTGGTCAGATGGTTTACACCAGGCAGTAGAAGCAAAGGAAGGCGTGCAGATAGAAAGTGAAAACCAAACCTTGGCAACAATTTCTTTTCAAAACTATTTCCGGCTATACGAAAAACTTGCTGGTATGACAGGTACAGCTCTTACTGAGGCGATTGAACTTAAAACGATTTATAATATGGATGTCCTTGTGATACCCACAAATAAACCTCTCAATAGAAGAGAGTTTGACGATGAGATTTATAAAACAGAAAAGGAAAAGTTTGAATCTGTCGCAGCAGAAATAGAACAACTTTATAGAAAAGGCAGACCAGTGCTGGTGGGAACCACATCCATTGAAAAATCAGAAAGATTAAGCAGAATTCTTCAGAGAAAAAATATTCCACACCAGGTTTTAAATGCAAAATATCACGAAAAAGAAGCAGAAATCATTGCGAAGGCAGGACAGAAATACGCTGTGACCATTGCCACCAACATGGCGGGTAGAGGTACAGACATTGTTCTGGGCGAAGGTGTAGTGAATAAAGAATGCATCGAGCCTGAAACAGGTCAGAGCAAGTGCTGCATCGCCTGTGAGGATAACTGCGCAACTTGTTTCAAAGAAAGAAAGTTTTCAGAATGTAAAACTAGCCCAGATATTGAATGCGGGCTGCATGTAATAGGAACTGAAAGGCATGAAGCAAGAAGGATTGATAACCAGTTAAAGGGCCGCTCCGGTAGACAGGGAGACCCTGGTTCTTCAAGATTTTATCTTTCACTTGAGGATGACTTGCTAAGAATTTTTGGTTCAGATAGATTAAAAGGAATCATGGGACAACTTCCTGATGGAGAAAAAATTAAACATCCCCTGATTACAAGAATGATCAACAATGCTCAAAGAAAGGTAGAGGCGAGAAACTTTGAGATAAGAAAACAGCTTCTGGAATTCGACGATGTGATGAATGAACAGAGAAAAGTGATTTATGGAATAAGACAGGATATTCTTTCTGGCAGGAACATTGATAAGTACCTTGACGATTATATTAATGAAACAATAGACCTGGCTATTGACGAGCACTTGAGCTTGCAGGTAAAACCTGACCTCTGGAATGTTGAGGCGCTGTCCACCCACATTAAAAACATTTTTAATGTTTCTGTTAAGATGGAAATCCCCGAAACAACAAGGGACATTCTTTCCTGGAGGGAAGATATCGGTGAAAAAATTAAAAATACCGTAAAACAAGCACTGGAGCAACAAAAGTCCGGCATGGCCGAGATATTTGATGAAGTGCTTAGGCTTGTTTTCCTTCAGGCTATAGACCACAGATGGAAGTCACACCTTCGTTCTATCGATGAACTGAGAGAAGGCATAGGTTTGAGAGCATATGGACAGCGTGACATCATAGTTGCTTATAAACAGGAGGCATTTCTATTATTTGAGGAAATGCTGGCCGCTATCAGACAGGAAATTCTTACTCACATATTTAGAGTAAGAGTATCAGAAGGCGCGGTTGCAAAAGCACCCAGACGGGTATTTGTTCCAGCTCAGTACGCACACCAGGAAATGAACCAGTTTGACGTAGTGAGACAGGCAGAACCTGTACAGGTAGGAAACCAGGTATCCACGTTTCCGAAAGAGATGCCCAGTCAGCCAGCGCAAAAACCTGTGCCTATCAGGGTAGGAAAGAAAATTGGAAGAAACGATCCCTGTCCATGTGGAAGCGGAAAAAAATACAAGAAATGCTGTGGAGCAAATAAATGACAGAAAATTCTGTGGATAAGTTGTGGAAAATCTGGGAAAGTGTGTTAAAAAGAACAAGAGAGGTCATTCAGAATGACCGGGTAATAGACATATGGTTTAAGCCATTGAAAATCAATAAGATAGAAAACAATGTCATTTATTTAGAAATTCCCAATCAACTTTTTTATAAAGGGCTTGAACCATTTCTGGATAGATTTAAGGATATTCTTGCTGAAACACTTGGATTCTTACCAGAATTACGATGGGTTTTGCCTGAAGGTACTATCACCAGCAGTTCGGAAAGTTCTGAAATTAAAGAACGCATGCTCGGTGAAAGTTTGAACCCTGACTACATATTTGAAACCTTTGTCGTTGGTCCATGTAATAGATTAGCGCACGCAGCCAGCCTTGCTGTGGCACAGTCGCCTGGTATGGCGTATAATCCGCTTTTTATCTATGGAGATGTTGGCCTGGGAAAAACACATCTGATGCAGGCAATAGGACATTTAGTTGGTAGGTCTGTTCAGCATGCAAATATCGCCTATATGCCATGTGAGATATTCATGAATCAATTTATTCACAGCATCCAGACCAAAACCGCCCACTTATTTAGGAATAAATTTAGAAAAGCAGACGTACTATTGATAGATGACATTCACTTTCTTGCAGGTAAAGAAGGAACCCAGGAGGAGTTTTTTCATACCTTTAACGCCCTTTATGATCAAAGGAAACAAATTGTACTTTCCAGTGATAGACCTCCAAAGGAAATTGCAGATCTTGAAAAACGTCTTGTTTCAAGATTTGAATGGGGTTTAGTTGTGGACTTGCAGCCACCAGATTTTGAAACCAGGGTTGCGATACTAAAGAAAAAGTGCGAAACAAAGAATATCGTTTTGGGCGACGATGTTATCTTTTATCTTGCAGAAAACATCAGTGGTAATATTAGATTGCTTGAGGGCGCGCTCAATAGATTGGTCGCACTTTCTTCCTTATTTGATCAGAAACTTGATATTAATGTTGCAAAAGAGTATCTTAAAGAAATGCTGGTTTCCCAGAAAAGACTGATCACGATTCAAAAAATTCAGGAAGTTGTTGCAGAATATTTTAGAATCAGTATCTATGATCTAAAAAGTCAGCGCCGGGTTAAAAATCTCGTTATTCCAAGACAGATCGCGATGCATCTTGCGCGCGAAATGACAGCCAGTTCTCTTACAGCAATCGCTGAAGAATTTGGCGGTAAGGACCATACCACAGTGATACATGCATGTAAAAAAATAAAATCTGCTATAGAACAGGATGCAAACATCAGGTCTATTATAAATAGAATTACTGACATATTAAACTCAAAATAATTCAGGGTTTATGAACAACGTAAGTTGCGTTTTTTGAAAGTATAAAATGAAATCAACATAAATTGATGGTATTATTACTGAAAGGAGATAATATGGAAATAGTAATAGAAAAAGAAAAACTTCTGGATGCACTTGATAAAATTTCAAGAATTCTTCCTTCTAAACCAGTCATTACAGCCACAGGTGGAATATTATTAGATGGAAAAAAAGACGGAATTACTCTTACAGCAACCGATTTACAACTGACAATAAAAACTTTTGTTGAAGCATCTGTAAAAGATAAGGGTCTTATTTTAATACCAGGAAAAAATTTTATTTCTTTGGTGAAAAAAATTCCAGAAGAAAGTATCAAAATTACAACCAGAGAAAATAGTATGCTGGTGGAAGATAAATCATTCCAGTACAAATTTTTGCTTATGGATGCTGAAGAGTATCCAAAATTGCCATCTGAAAAGGAACTGGCATCTGAATCTGAGGATCTTGTAATCACTTCATCAATTCTCCTCGACATGATAAAAAAGACAAGTTATTGTATTAATCCTGATGAACCAAGAATGTACTTTAGGGGAGTTTTGATGGAAAAAAGGGACAGTATCCTGAATATGGTAGCAACAGATACAAGAAGGTTGTCCCTTGTTAGGAAAGAAATTCAGGGTGGAGGGAAGATAAAAATTATACTTCCATTAAGGCTGATTGATGTTTTTCCTGTAATTTTTAAGGAAGTGGATGTTTTAGTGAGTTTTTCTAAAAACCAGATTACATTAAAAGCTGATAGAACAACATTAATCTCCCAGCTTCTTGAGGGAGAATTCCCGGATTATGAAAAAGTCATTCCTGTACCCAATAAAACAGGAACTGCCATTATCAAAACTGAGCAATTACTCAGCAGTTTAGAGCGACTTTCTCTAATGTCATCAGAAAGTGCTAGTTCAGTGAAAATGAGCTTTAGAAAAAACCTTCTTGTGCTGAATATAGAAAGCCCTGAAAGCGGCTCGGGTGAGGAAAAAATCAATATAGATTATTCAGGTCCAGAAAATACTATCGTATTCAACCCGGACTACATTATTCAGTTTCTGAAAACAGTAGCACAAGAGGAAATAGAGTTTTTCTTCCAGGATCCTATAAAGCCAGCCAGATTATGTGGAAAAGGAGACCAGGACTATATTTATGTCGCAATGCCGATGAGACAATGAAAGAAAAAAAACTGTCAGATATTGTTTCTGACGTCCTGAAAAACATCGGTAAAATTGAACTTTCTCGCTCTGAAGGAATTATTGACTGGGATAAAATCTGGGCAGAGGTATGTGAAGATGCCAGACCCCATAGTTATGTTCTGAAGATGGATAAAGAAACACTGTTTGTCAGGGTAAAAAACTCTGCATGGATTCTGGAACTCAAGAAAAATGAAAAAGAGATTATCAGGAAGCTTCAATCCAGAACCGGAAAAAGATTAGAAAAGATTATATTTCTTCGCTGAATTATTGATAATAGATTTTCACAAAATCCGTTTCCTGTAGAGGCAATGAGAACCTGATTCTGTCTGCATGCTGGCTAAATCTTATCTGTCCGCAGTGCACACTTTCAACACGCTTAACACGTCGAAGCGGTTTCACTTCAAGGGTTAGTTCTGCTATTGGTTGAAATGTATAATTTGAGAGTACCAGCACGCTTCCTTTCTCTGAGTCCATCACAGTGGCATCAACTAGCGCGGCAGAACATATGACAGGCAAATTAACCCCTGCCTGATGAACTGGCATGCAGATAACATTTCTATATTCTTCAGGATACTGCCATGGTTCGAATGCTCTTTTAAGCAACTGCTGATCTGTTGCAATCTTTGAAGCAGCAGGTTCCTGTATTTTTTCAATCTCTCCAGTGTCCTTCATTAACTGATTCCTTGCTATCAATGCCTTTCTCATGTACGCAATAGCAGGAAGAAACCCATAACAATAAACATTACCCCTGCCTGCCTTACCCACCACAATTGCAGGACTTGCATCAGAAAACGTAGCAAGAACTGCTGAGCCAGGTTTTGGCTTCAGTGTTTGCTTGACAGAAAGAACATCAAGGACCGAGCGGGTTTCTTTCACGACCACTGTATCAGCCACAGAAAGGGAGTCAAGATATCTACCACTATTAAGGTATCTTGCGATTTCTATCAGACAGGACCGTTCAGCAGGAAGTATCGAGTCAAGAATTTTCATCGGTCTATTAAACTGGTCTTTCATACCTGCTCCAGCAGTAAGTATCAGAACACCACCTTTTAGAACCCACAATTTTATTTGCTCTGCAGCTTTTTCAGTGAGAGCTGTGCCAGAGAAATATGCCACCCTGTATTTACTAAGCCAGCCTTCTTCAATCATTTTTTCTGAGAGAAAATCTACTGGTATCTGGCTGTGGGCAAGGGCAAGCCATGTATGCATCCTCTCAAAGCCGAATGCGTAGTTATAGCCCATTTCCCAGATGTCTGCAGATGAAGAATAAATAATGGCAACCTGACTTTTTCTTTTCTTTGCTGGATACAACAACTCTTCTGCTGCACCAATTTCCCTCACAATTTCTGCAAGTGAGTACCACATATCTGTCCGCGCCTGTATAGAATGGTTATTCCATGGGGGACCTGCTTCATGCGCAGACCAGACAGGTCCATACCAGTATGCATTCAGAATTTTGTTATCCCTGGCAACATGGCTTGCAGTGTATGTTTTCATTGTCCAGGAACTCCTTCCAGCATACCCAATAAGGTAGTGTCCAATAACCTGAGAGTGTTTCATGGCAGCAGAGCGCATCAGTTCAGAATTATATGAGGTGCACTGCCTGGTTGATGAACCATTTGCCCAGTCCTCGCTCCAGATGGAGTTTTGCATGTCAGAATCAAGAAGGTCAAAATAATCAACACCTGTGCAACCAAAGTTTGCAACATATACCGCACCATCAGAGAAATTTACATTTACAGGAAATGAACCGCCATATGCTTTTTCCAGCGCCTGCCTTTGAAGAGCAAGAAGTTTCCCAACAGCATATGTCCTGAACTTGTTGGTATAATAGAAAATCTCTGGATGACTTTCCTTCTGTGTTGAGTCAACAACTTTCACTTCTTCCCAGGAGCCTGCATTTAATGTTTGAGGGGTTAGTTTCATTTCCTGTAAATATTTCCTGAAGCAATCAGTGCAAATGTTGCACGAGACCATATGTTCAATGGAGAGTCCTCCGGGTTCATCCATTGTCATACAATAGGATATGTCCTGAACTTTCTTTCCCTCTTTTTTGAACTGCTCTGCTTCCTGTTTTGCTGTGTTCTCAACATCTGCGACGTCCACGCCACAGTAGCAAGAATAATTTTTCCTCAGGCCTGCATTCCATACATTGGAATGAAGAATAATTTTTTCTCTGTTTGAAAAACCAAAATAATCAAGGGTCTTCCATTCTCTATCAAAAACTTTTTTATCTATCGGAGCCACGACAGGGCTAATTTGTTCAGGTACTGTGGGAAGATTTGCAGAAACGAAAAATGGAAAAATTGAAGGTTTTTTACCGATGTCTGGCCATTTCATGCTATCTGCAATTGCGCCGTATTTTTCTGCAAGAGCAAGGTCTGTTGTAAATTTATCAGGATTTTCCTTGAAATCAGGAGGAACAATAATTCTCATGGAACCAGTGACAGAACGCTGAATGACCTTTACGATGGAATTGTCATCCGGTTGCGTGGCAAACTCAAACTTGGCATTCAATGACGGTGCAATCTCAGCATACGCATATCTTGCAGATAAAGTCATATTCACGCCAGAATCAAAATACATTAATTTTGTTATGTTCAGCCAGCCAGTTTTTTGATTGTTATTGAAAAAAACGTCTTTTCCTTTTGATGGCTGAACCGACGGTTCCAGTCCTGCAAGGGATAAGGCATAGTGTGCATACCAGGTAGCTCTGTAATAATTGCAGAAAATGTGAATGTAAAAAGGTTTTTCATGGCCATCTCCAAATGTAATCCTGAGATAGAGTTGAGGACCATAAGGAGTATTGTCAGGCGCCTGGTTTAACTGGTCTGTAATCAAAATACAATCGATGGCTCTTGTGTAGTAATAGTAGGGAGCGTTCCTGTCAATTTTGCTGATAACAATTTTATATGTGCCAGGTTCAAGATAGGTTTCAATATCATCCCAGACATAGTCAAGGTCAATATATTCATTCTTCCTTTTTACATCGAAGTCTTTTTCTGCAATTTTCTTCTCGCCAAAAAAGATATCAATGTGGAACGGACCTCTGTAATAATACGATTAGAGGTATCTCACCCATATCTTGTAGGTAGCTGGCTTTTTGATTTCAAATGTTTTTGATGCAGTTGAGTTAAAGTCGCCACCAGCACCATAAAGAACCTTCATCCATGTTGCCTGTCTTGCAATGTAGCCAGTTTGATTTAGCACCCAGCCGCTACCACTTACTTCAAAAGTATTGGCATCAAGAAAAATGGTTTCTGAGAAACAAATCTCTGTGGAAAACAAAAGCGCAAAGCCCGCAATCCATAACCAATTTTTCTTCATATTTTTCCTCCTATTTCGCGAGATACCTCACAGTAAAGACGAACGCGTTCCACCGGTGTATCTGGTGTTACTGGACTTCCCAGAGACATCACAAATTTCCTTTTGTTTTTTACCCCTGCCGTCAACTGTCTTTCTATTTCCTGTACCAGTTGTTTCTCGTCGGCATGTGGAAGAAGGTAGATGGCGTCAAGATTACCAAAAACAACGCATCTGCCATCGACGATACTGACGACTTTTTCTATATCAATCTGAAAGTTTTTCTTGCTTTCTTCGAAAGAAAGCGCATCAGCACCCACCTGTAGGATTTTGTCCATTCTGTCCCATGGGTTTCCACAATAGTAGTAAATACTTTTTCCTCCAGCGTCCCTGATAGCAGAAACAAGTTTTTTTAAGTATGGAAGGTTAAACCGTTCAAACGCAGCAGGGCCTATCATATCTGTCATACATTCTTCTATCCATATCAGTTGCGCACCACAGGCAATGTACTGCTGGACGCTGACAGTGGCGATTTCAAGAAATCGTTCACAACCGTAATCTATGAGTTCAGGATGAGTGACGATCGTTGTCATCAGCCCTTCAAATCCCAGAATTCCATACATCCTCCATAGTGGTGATGAAACATGAGAAAATGGCATTTTATCCGGGAATTTTTCAATCAGGGCACACGCAAGGTCACCATGTCCTTGACCAACAAAATCATCTCTATTAAATTTTCCTGGTCGTTCTGGAAGAAGTTTTTCTAACTCATCTATGGTTTCTGGAAGTTTTTCTCGTTTTACTGACTGAACTACTTTTGATACAGACCAGCCAGATGTCACTGGTTTGCTGAATTGTTTTTCAGTGTTTTGTTTTTTATCCCTGATAATGATGCGATCATCAAATATTTTCACCTCAATGTTTTTTCTCTGTGACCGGCTGTAAAATGGATAAACTACAAACCAGTCCTGATTGATTTTTGTGATAACATCCTCATTCCATTTTATCTGACTTTCAATATCGGGTAGATGAACAACATACCACGGAAGTTCAGTAAGGTTTTCCCAGTGGTCCCTGATGAAGATACCCTCATAGCATATTACCACAGGAAATTGGGCTGTTCCCTTTTCAGAAAAAGCCGCCCTAATTTTTTCTTTGCCTGTCACTGTTTTTCTTTCACTGTTAATAACCAGTCCTGCCAGATTGGCACCATCCGCCAGAAGTGTTGTTCTAAAGACACGCGACCGTTTTTATCTGACTGTAATTTCATTTTCTTTTTTATTCTACCATCTTTCGGGTCTATGAAGGAAAGTTCATAGGCGCAATTTTGTTTCAATCCTGAAATTTCTTTAAAGCCACTACTGAATGCAGGAGGTCCCACATAGATAATCATAATTTGATCTGGAATTTCAGCGGCAAATATGCAACTTTTTTCATCCTCAACGACCAGTTTTTCACGACAGGGAACAAGTTTCTGCCAGTTCATTCTAAATAAAATTTGTTTACCAATAGACAGGTGAAGAGAGCCAGGCAATTTATACGCTTGTTCCCAGGGAGTATCACCCCATGACCTGCCATGTGGTGAAGGTCCATATGGTTTTTGCTCTGTGTTGATCTGCCATATTCCGTTGGCTCCATAAGTGAAACCCGAAGCACCTGAAAGCATGCTTCCCCAGAAGCATATTCTTTGAATTTCCTGTCTGCATGCTTCACCTATCCCCTCATAGTTAACTTCTCCAATGATAATTGGTTTTTCAGGACATGCCTTTTTTGCCTTATCAATAGATGCCCAGGTATGTTCAAAAGAGGTATGGCTACCGTGTCCTGTCTGAAGCATATTGATGTCAAGAAGTTCTGGGTTCTCAATCTGTTCATGTCCAAGGTTTGTTGGGTGAGTTGTTATTGGTCTTGAAAATGGGTCAATGTTTTTGACATATTCAACAACTTCAGTCCATCCTTTTTTCTGAAAATCCATATCCTGTTGCCTTGTTTCTGAAAGGTAATATGGCATTATGGTTTCACCAGCAATACACCATACGCAAGGATACGCGCCCCATCTTGCAACAATATACCTCCAGTGCTTTTTCATTTTTTCAATGCCAGTCAATTTCAAATAATATCCCCATGATCCAACAACACAGGGAACAATCCCTGAATTACAAAGAAATTGAATTCTCCAGTCAGCAGCTTTAAAATATTGTGGATTAACTGTGGAAAAATCCTTTTTGTAGGGGAAACCCCCTTCACCCATGCCCCTCGGGTCATACCAGTTCATATCAGGATAAAGTCCTGCAACAATTTGAACAACAGTAAAACCCTTTTCAGTCCTGTCTCTTGTAAGCGTCTTAAAACCGTCTTTTGTCAGTCGTTTACATAGTCCCATCCACCAGGTATCCCCAAGCCAGAAGAAATCTTTGCCATTTGCGTATGTTATTTTTGAATTTGAGACAGTCAATCCACCATATTTGTAAAGTGGATTTTTCTCGTTCTTGTTTTTGATAATTTTACATTCTCCTTTTTCACCAGAAAGTCCTTTTATTGAAGGAACTGAACTTGTTTCAAATGTATGGATACCCGCTTCATCAGAAGAATATCTAATCCTCCATACATTTCCACTATCCCAGAATCCAGGAACTATTCTGGTCTTTCCACTCGGACTAGTAAATTTTGCAGAAAACTCAATATCATTGAAAGGATCTTTAATCTTTTCTTTTGCCCGGAAACTAAATTCAATTAACCTATTACAGGAAGCCACCATGTTTTTCATAAGCCCCCCTGTTTTAATAATATGCCGTTAAAGTTTTTATACCTGCTTTTATTTTACCTTGTTTTATTGGATTTTGCTCTTCAACTTGTGTAGATGAATTGATTGGACTGGCAAGTATCATGTTTCAATCCTTGTTTTATTGGATTTTGCTCTTCAACCAAAATATTTACACTTCTTCTGGTGGTAATGTTTAGTTTCAATCCTTGTTTTATTGGATTTTGCTCTTCAACCAGAAAAAAGAAAAGAAGGACTTGACAAAAATTTTAGTTTCAATCCTTGTTTTATTGGATTTTGCTCTTCAACAGTTTAAAATCAAACTTGGAGGTAAAAATGGAAAAGAGTTTCAATCCTTGTTTTATTGGATTTTGCTCTTCAACCTGCCTTTTTGTTTTTGTGTGAAGTTTTTAAATTGTGAGGTTTCAATCCTTGTTTTATTGGATTTTGCTCTTCAACTTGTGTAGATGAATTGATTGGACTGGCAAGTATCATGTTTCAATCCTTGTTTTATTGGATTTTGCTCTTCAACCAAAATATTTACACTTCTTCTGGTGGTAATGTTTAGTT
>JAKPDB010000079.1 GCA_029552985.1 bacterium | reverse complement strand
AGAAATCATTGAGTGAAATAAAATTCTTTTCCTTCACGATGCAGATGTCAATCAAAGGTTTATCATTCTCCTGATTCCACCATTTTTCAAGTGTACCAAAGACAGTGTTTTTCATTGAAACTCTCCTGGGTGACGTTTTTTTAATTCTGGTATTGCCCATGCTCTGCCTGTTTCTTCAAGTCGTTTGCAATAATCTTTCAACCGCCCGCGGGAATGAAATGGTCCACCTTCTTTCAAAACAAGCCATAATGGGTCTACAGGGTACTGCGAAATTTTCATCATTTCATCTTGCCATTTGAGATAAAGACGGGTTGCTTCAGCGCACAGTTCGGAATGTTTTTCCGCAAGGTCATTTTGTTCGTGCGGGTCGTTTTTAATATCGAAAAGCATTTCTTCAGGATAAAGATGGTAAAAATCGTGGTATGTTCTGATGTAAATATAGTCCTTCCATCTTACTGACCGCTGGCAACCATGACAGCACTGACTTAAAACGAGGTATTCCCTGCCACAGTCAATTCCATTTTTGATACTCTGAGCAAAACTTTTTCCATCAATGCCTTCAGGCGTTTTGATTTCAAGCATTTCAGCAAGTGTGGGAAGAAGGTCAATGTTATAGTGAAAACCAGTATCAATGTGATGTTTTGCTTTACCTGGCCAGCGAATAATCAGTGGAATGCGATGGGTGATGTAATCTGCTGTTCCATGCTCACTGCAACAACCTAATTCTCCAAGATTTTCACCATGGTCAGAAGTAATGATAACCACCATGTCATCAAGTACCTTTTTTGAAGCCAACAGGTTAAAAATCATTCCTATATGCTGGTCAGTATATCTGATTCCACAATCATATCCGTCTATCATTTTTCTCGCTGCTTCCATACTGTCAATAATAGCAGGATGCCTTGGAAATTTTTCCTGGACAGGCGCTGGACCAAACATTCCATAATCAAGCGCTGAGTGGCCTCCCACACACCTTTTCCACCTTTCCACTGTTTCTTCTGTAATCCAGGAGGCCAGGGGGTCATTTTCAAACACATTTCCTAAATGCTGGGGAACTCTGTAAGGACCATGCGGGTCCCAGTAATGAACATGCAGACACCAGTTGTCCTTTTCAGCATTTCTATCAATCCAGTCAAGGACAATCGGCGTAATCTCTTCTGCAGATTCCATACCATTCAGTCCAATGTCGTAGACTTCGTTCAGGCCTGAATGAAACCACCATGCGCCATGTCTTCCAGCAAATGTTGATATTGACACTGTGTAGTACCTGTTGAAGGCAAGTACTCCCCACAACGAGTGATACCTTAGCCAGTCGCCAAAACCTCTGTTTTTCCCTTCAGGAAACATATCTGCCATTCTGCCACCATGATTGATAACTCCAGTATGAATACCATGTTTTCCTGTAATAAGGGCTGCCCTGCTTGGAAGACATGGAGCATCTGAGCAATAATAATTGGTGAAGACAATGCCCTGTGAAGCAATACTGTCAATGTTTGGACTTGTATTTCTGTGATAACCGTAACAGCCAAGATGGTCTGGTCTTAATGTGTCTATATCAATAATCAAAATCCTCATATTGACTCCTTTTCAAATCATATTCTGTACCTTCATCCAACAAACTGCTCGTTCCATTGTTTCTTCAGGTGTATATTTTGGTTTATAACCAAGTTTTTTTGAGATTTTCGAAATGTCAGGGCACATATGGGCTTTGAAATGAAAATTGGCTCCTGGCTGCGGGTTGATTTCCTGACTATACTCCTTCCAGCTTGTCCATTCAATCGGGATTTCCACTTTATAAATTTTTCCGTATGTCTCAACGAACTGCTTTGCTGTAATCGCATACGCTGAACCGACATTAAAGATTTCATCAGCAGCCATTTCTGGATTCATCACGGCAAGATAAAATCCAGTTGCAACATCCTCTGCATCACACGGACCGATCAGGGTTTGCCCAGGTTCAGGCAAAGGTACTGGTTTTCCCTGCATGTGATTTTTGTGGTTCTCAATACTGCGGCTTCCATAACAATCAAGAGGAATTTTTCCTGGTCCACAAATATTGGACGGCATAATGGCAGTAAATTTCATTCCGCCTATTTTTGCTTCATCTTTGAGTTTCAGCATTTCAGCATATCGTTTTGCGTATCCTGGAAAAATGCAGGGAGATTGAGTTGTTTCAGGTGTTGGCACTACCTTTGCTTCCCCAAACATCCATATTGAACCGCAGGCAATAAAGTGTTTACAATATATTCTGCCAGCACTATAAACAATGGGTGCAGCGCCTCCAAGAATGTCAATGATAATGTCTGGCTGAATTTCGTCAAACAATTTTTGCCATTCAACAAGGTTGTTATCATAAGTTTTTTTGATAAACTTGATGAGTTGATTGTCAGGAACAGGTTTATTTCCCCTTGTTACAAGGAATATCTGAAATTTTTCTGCGACTAACATCCTGATAAGGTTTTCTCCAATATGTCCTGTGCCGCCAATCACGCAGATTTTCATTTACGCCTCCTGTGTCACAGGTTTGTTCTGCCAGGAACTTTAACTGGTGAACCATCCTATTCCTTAGTTCTGCACCCTCTATTGTATACTATTTTGCTTCGATGTGCCAAAAATAAATCTATCCAAAATATCCCTTTACTCAAGGAAGGGATATGGAAAATGGGCTATACGAAAAATATGCTGGTTGGTTATTGAGCAAGATAGGGAAGATTAAGTGGTATGGATAGAGAAGTTGCATTAAACAACAAAAGTCAGAGGTAGATATTTAATTATAAAGTTAAGGAAGTAATTTCCATTTGAAAGGAAAGGCGCAAACTGGTTATCAAAGGATATTATTGTGTCACGACATTGCCAGAAAAAGTAGGATAAAACTTACTCAACAGTATCATTCACTTAATCCGGTTGAATGAAAAAGAAAGATATGACCTAAAATTAGAGGAAAGTTCAAAAAATGCTGGGATAGATTTTATCATGGCTCAATGAATTTTACTTCGAATGAAATTTTGACAGAACAGGCAGGATGCATCGGTTGAGTGTAATGATGACACCATCTTGTTAAATATGAAATCTAATATAAATTATTTTTCCATCTATTGTCCAATTGCTTTTGTTTCACAATGAAATCAGTCCCAGGGGCGAGAGCCATTTACTACTGAACCATCATATGCATCTATATCAACTTCAAATTGCGCACCAACTTTTGTTTCAGGATTATGATAATACAGATTTATTACCCAGCATAACCTGGTCGCAGGATTCCATTCGTGCGATTTTTCATATGCCTCTGGCTGCATATACTGCCGATGAAATGCATCTGTCTGAATATTTACTATCTCAAGATATGGTGCTTTCGTTTCAATGGGTTTGCATCCTATTAGAGATGCATATTGCTGACTCTCTTGCTTAATC
>JAKPDB010000050.1 GCA_029552985.1 bacterium | reverse complement strand
TTTTTTTCAGGAAAAAGTGAAAAAATGCCCGCATGTTTCGATTTCTGCGGGTAAGGACGAAACTCGTCGCGCAGGCAATAAAATCAGGGATAAATGGGGTTGTTTATGGATTTATCCCATGGATTATCTTGATGGTCAGGTTATTGAGCATCCTCTTGATGACTGGTCTAAACTGAAAAATTATACTCCGCCTGACCCTGAAAAATACACTGACTGGGAAAAGGTAAGAAAAGGTATCCAGGAGGCAAAAAGCAAAGGGTTTCTTGCATCAGGTGGTATTGACCATGGTTTCTTTTTTCTCCTCATCACATATATGAGGGGATACGAAAACGCAATGATTGACTTTGCTGAAGATAATAAAAACCTTTACCAGTTGATTGAGATGATTGAAAATTACTGGATGAAGGTAATTGAGAAATGGATAGACCTGGGCGTTGATTTCATTGGGTTTGGCGATGACCTGGGGCTTCAAAATTCACTTCCTATCAGTCCGAATGCCTGGAGAAAATATATCAAACCATCGTATAAAAAGTTTTTTTCTTTCTGTCGGGAAAACGGCGTTCATGCAGGTCTTCATTCAGATGGATGGATTGTTGCGATTATGGAAGATCTGATTGAATGCGGGCTCAGTTTATTGAATCCCCAGGATATTGTCAATGGCATTGACAATATCGAACGGATATTGAAGGCAAGAGTATGTATTGACCTTGACATAGATAGACAAAACATTACATATTTTGGCACACCACAGGATATTGAACAGCACATTTTTTATTGCGTGAAACGGCTTGGTTCTGAAAAAGGAGGACTTTTATTGAAATTTGGGGCATATCCTGGTACACCTGTTGAAAATATCGCTGCTGTGATTGAGGCATGTGAAAAATACCACGACTACTGGGTAAAAAAATGATAAGGAGATATATGAAAACAATGATTTTCTTGTTGATGGCTATCGCATCAATTCTTTATGGCCAGCAATTTACTGAACCCATTTTCAATATCCAGGCAATTGTTGAACAACCTCTTGACGCAAAAATATTAAGCAGTTCTGTCAGTGATGGGATTGTATTGCAGGAAGTGGAATTTACTTCAGAGATCTATCAGAATAATCCTGTAAGAATTTATGGAATTGTGGGATTTCCTGAAGGCGCAAAAAAAATTCCAGGGATACTCTGGTGTCAGCCAGGTATGGCTCCTGCAAACAGATATATGCCTGAAATGTTTGCTAAAAGGGGCTATGTCTGTATGTGTGTTACGCTTCCACATAAAATCTGGAATCCATGGGCTGCCTTTAATACAAAAAGCCCTTCAGACGCAAACCTCACACACTTTGCGATTGCACAGATGAGGGCGATTACATACCTTTGTTCAATGCCAGAACTGGATACTGAAAAAATTGGTGTTGGTGGTTCTTCGTATGGCGGTTTTTTTTCTACTCTTATCGCAGCAGCAGACCCGAGAATTAAATGCGGAATGTCATTTTTTTCAGGCGGAAATATGGCACTTGGTACACATCTTCCACAATTTACAAATCTTGAAACATTGCAGGACGTTGATGTATGGAACAGAACAATAGACCCTGCATTCAGGTTGAAATTTAGAAAAGTACCATTTTTATGGGCAGCTGCTTCAAATGATAACTGGTTTTACCTTCCATCAGTTGTGAAAACTTACCATGATTCAATTGGTGAAAAACGTCTTGCGATTGTTCCTTTATGGGAGCATGGATTTCCAGAAGAGGTGGATGAACAACTTTTTTCATGGTTTGATATTTACCTGAAGCAGACAAAGAAACCCTACAATAGTGTGTCATCGCTTACTGTGAAAAGAAACAAAAATACCTTGCAAGCAAGCTGGTCGTTTTCAGGAGACAATAAAATTAAGAAGGCAGAAATTGTTGTAAGTTATGGAAAGATAGAACCATGGAAATGGTGGATACATAGAGATTATGTGAGTTTTCCAGCAAAGATTCAGGGAAATCTCGTAACCGGTGAGATTTGTGTTGTTGACCCCAACATTGATATGCTTGTATTTGGCAATATTACTGACGAAAGTGGTGCGATTATTTCAACAGAACCTATACAGATAAAAGCAGTAGATTACGGCTTGAAAAAGGCAAATTGTACAACAAAATTTAATCTATTCCAGTGGAAATGTTTTGATGAAGAAACGAAAAAGAATTTTGCAAGGATGGGCTTTAACCGATTTGTTTTTGACCCTGATGTGAAAAAGGACAATTTTCAATCAATCAGACTTGATCCATATGGTTCTAAAAAAACCACTGAAATAAGTTTTAAACTTCATCATGTTCCACTGCACAGCCATAAATTGAAAATATGGTTGAAAGCAGAAAAACCAGTCGAAATGGTTATAACAGTGAAGGGAGTGGAACTACCTGATTCAAAATCTCAGATTGTGAAATTATTGAGAAAACAGGATACTGAGGTGAAGATTCCAGTGTATTGGCTGTCAGCAACCGTTGACAACAATTGGAAACTTCTTGAGCTTGATTGTCCATATCAGAATGAAGAGATTGAGGGCTATTATCTTTTTATTTCTGCGAAAGAACCTGTTGTATATTGGATTGATAGTATTGTGTTTGAGCCAGTTTGGAAGAAAAGTGGAAATGTTAGAAAAACTACCAAGTAATGATAAAAACTCCCTTTTTAATTCTATTCAGCAAAGGACGCTCTTACTTCATTTTCTCCCTTGATGGGGGAGGACAAGGATGGGGGTGAAATGGGAGCAGAAAAAACTAAAAGGAGTCAATATGAAGCAAATTAAATTCTTTGTTAATAGCTGGATTTTCGGCGATTGCGAAATTGAGAAAGTGTTTGAGAGGGTTTCAAAAATTGGTTATGATGGAGTGGAACTTGTGGGTGAGCCAGACATTTATGATGGCAAAGGTATTTTTAAACTTGCCACTGATTATGGATTGAAAATATGTTCAATCTGTGGAATGTTTCCAGGTCCTGAAAAGGATGATTTACGAGCGCTTGCCCATCCAGAAGTGAAAGAGAGAAAAAAAGCGATTGAATATATTAAACGTTGCGTTGACATGGCTGTTGTATTGAATGCCAAAAGTGTACTTGTGGTCCCGGGGCTGGTAGGAATGCCTGAATTCTTTGTTTCAAAAGAAATTGATTTTGAAACCACAGTGAATTCTATAGCAGAGGCAGCGCAATACGCAGAAAACAATAAAATTTATCTCACTATTGAACCAATTAACAGGTATGAAGTGGGATTGATTAACAGCATCAGTGAAGCAATGACAATGGCAAAAAAAATTAACAATCCTTTTGTCAAAATCATGGGAGATACATTTCATATGCAGATTGAAGAACCAGACGGTATCCCCCAAGCAATCAGACGCGCAGGGGGACAATGGTTATACCATATGCATGCAGCAGATAATACCAGGCAGGCACCAGGCAGAGGTACAATGGACTGGAGAAACATATTGAGAAGTTTGTATGACATTGATTATACTGGGGTTGTGTCTCTTGAACCCTTGCCAAAAGGTGCCTCGCCCTATGATGCAAGAAAAGGAAAAATTCCTGCTGAAATTCTGGATAAAGAACTTGCTTTTGCTCTTGAGTATCTCAAACTTCAGGAAAGTATTATTAGGGAGTACTTATGAACCAGCTGAAAAAACGGGTCTATCAGGCAAATATCCTTTTGCCAATGTATAACCTTGTGATAGGAACACAGGGTAATGTTAGCGGTATTGATAGAAAAAGAAATATTATTTACATTAAACCCAGTGGTGTTCCATACGAAAAAATGAAAATCTCAGACATCGTGGGAATAGACCTTGACGGAAATGTGGTTGAAGGTACGCTCAAACCATCAGTTGATTGGGTTCACCATGCATTTATTTACAGAAATATGCCTGAAATTGGTGGAGTTGTTCACACCCATAGCGTTTATGCCACTGCTTTTGCTGCTGCTGGAATTTGTGTGCCATGTTTTACCACAGGACAGGCAGACGTGTTTGGAAGTGAAATCCCGGTGACAGAGTACGTCGACAATAAATCAAACAATATTGGGAAAGTGATTCTAAAATATAGGAGGGCTGGATGTCCTGCGATTATTCTTGGGAAACATGGAGTTTTTACATTTGATTCAACGCCTGAAAAAGCATTATTTGCTGCGCAGATGACTGAGTACTTTTCAAAAATAAATTTGCTTGCAATAATTCTTGCTACCAGCACAAGGAAAAAAATAAGACCCTTGCCTGTTTCTGAAATTAAAAAGTGGTATGAAAGATATCATGGAAAAGGATATGGGCAGAAATAAAACTATCACCTGTGATGCTGAAATGCCCATAGTTTTGCATAAAAACCATTTTTTTCTATCAACTCTGTGTGGGGACCTATTTCCTCAATGCGTCCGTCTTTTAACACAATGATCTTGTCCATGTTTTTTACTGTCGCAAGCCTGTGAGCGACAAAAACAACTGTACGATTTTGCATTACACTTTTAAGTGCATCATGAAGAATTTTTTCTGACTGACTATCAAGGGAAGCAGTAATTTCATCGAATAACAGAATTGGTGGATTTTTCAGAATCGCCCTTGCCAGACATATCAGCTGTTTCTGACCTCCTGAAAGGGTATGTCCTCTTTCTCCTACGACTGTATCATATCCATCTTTTAATCTGTCAACAAAACTGGAGACCCTTGCAATGTTTACAGCATTTTGGAATTGTTCTTCAGTAACATTCTCACTGCCAAAGCAGATATTATTTCTTATCGTGTCAGAAAATATAATAGGTTCCTGTGATACAAAACCGATTTTTTCTCTCAAACTTTTCAGGGTAAATTTTCTGATATCAATGTCGTCATAAAGAATAATACCTTCTCTTGGTTCATAAAGCCGTAAAAGAAGGCAAATGAGGGAACTTTTGCCAACACCCACAGGACCAACTATTCCGACCTTTTCACTTCTACGTATTTCAAGGTTGATGTTTTTCAAAACAGGACTTCCTCCATAATCAAAAGAAACATTGACAAATTTGATTTCTGATTTTAAATCAGGACATTGTAATGTCCCAGAATCAACAACTGTCTGTTTTTCCTCAAAAATACTGTAAATCCTTGGAAGTGTTGCGCTTGCCATATAAATGTAGGTAATTGAGCTCATAATGGCTTTTGCAGGACCGATCAGTGACACCAGACCAGCAATAAACATAAACAAAAATCCTGAGGAAAATTCATTGTTCATTACCTTCGCAACCCCTATGGAAATAATGATGGCTCCACCGATTGTTGTAAGAAGTTCTGAAAATGGACTGACCAGCGATGTTCTTTTTATGATTGAAAGATTTGAACGAAAGATCGCCTCGTTTTCCTTTGAGAATTTTTCTATGACATTTCTCTCCTGATTGTACGCTTTAATAATTGATTGTCCATAGATACTTTCCTGAATGATGTTTCCTAAATTTGCCCAGTTTGTTTGAAGTGTCCTTGAAATCTTTCTCAATTTTTTGCTGAGGTTCAAAATCGGAAGTAGCATCACAGGGAAAATGAAAAGAGAAACGAGCGTTAATTTCCAATCTATTGCAAGCACAATAACAAGAAACACAATTGCCTGGAATATGTTCAGAACAAGAAGAGGGATTTCTCTTGAGAGTGCGTGGTCCATCATACTGATATCCACCAGAATCCTTGATGTGAGTTCCCCTGTTTTTTTCCTTGCAAAGAATTCCATAGAGAGATATTGAATTTTCTCATAGATGCGCAACCTGATGTCTGCAAGAATTCTTGTTCCAAAGCTTCTTAAAAAGTAGTTTTGCAGATAAAATGTGATTCCTTTTCCTATCACCATGAAAATCAAAAATCCTATGGCTAATCCCAATAAATTCATTGGTTCCATTGAATTCATGATTTCTACCAGGTGTTTCAAAAAGGGGATGTCAGGCATATTTTCTGGAATTATGATTGGTTTGCGAGCAAAAACCCTGTCCACAAGAGGTACTATCGCACTAATAGAAGCACCGTTGAAAAGCGTGGAAAACATGCTTAACAGAAGCCCAAACCAGAAATTCTTGTAACGGATGTTAATGAAATTTCTCAGTTTAAGGTATTCTTTCAATATTTTCATAAACATTCCGCTATAAAATTTGCCACCTTTGTACTGACATTTCCTTCGCCGAGTACTGATTTCAAGTGATGAAACTGTTGAGTTTGTTTTTCCCTTTGTTCTGAACTTTCAAAAATCTCTGAAAAAATCCTCTGAAATCTATACCAGTTGATGTTTTGAATAAATTCATCCACAATTTTCCTGCCACAGATAATATTCACAGGGCTTATATAACCTAATTGTACAATAATTCTGGCAATTGCATAATTTATCCGTTCCATTTTATAAAAGACAATCATCGGCGTGCCGCAGAGAGCAATTTCAAGATTTATTGTGCCACTCGCAGCAAGGGCAACTTTTGAATTTCTTGCCAGTGTGTGAGGGGAACCTTTCCATATGGGCCAGTTTATGTTTTCCTGCTTGAGTATTTTCTTTTGCATCTCGTACAATTTTTCTTCTGCGCAAGAAATCACAAAAGATACCTGATATTTTTTCAGGATTGTTTTTCCTGCCCTGACCAGTAGTGGCAGAATATATTTGATCTCTTCTTGCCGGCTACCAGGAAATAGTCCAATGAGAGGAATTTGTTTATCTATGCCTATTTGTTGAAAAAAGAGATCGTCAGTTTCATCTGAAATCAAGTCAAGTACTGGATGACCACCATAGTACACAAAAATACCTTCTTTTTCATAAATGGGCTTCTCAAATGGGAAAATGACTACCACTGAATGGAAAAAATGTTTGATTAGAAATATTCTTTGATAGTCATGAGCCCATATTTTTGGCGGGATATAGTAAATGTTCTTAAAATCATATAAATTTTTTGCAAGGGCAAGATTGAAGCCGGGATTATCAATGAATATAATCACATCAGGTTTCTCTTTTTTTAATGCCCTTGTACATGTGCTAAGAAATTTTGCCTGCTGATAGATGGTTTTTATGACGCCACTAAAACCAAAAGTTCCTGATAGAGGATGTTCTGCGATAGGTCTGATCCCTGATGTTTGTAATTTCGGTCCGCCGATACCGATGATTTCAGCGTGTGGAACAATTTTCTTCAAACTGCATGCCAGAAGTGCAGCATACTGATCGCCTGATGTTTCTCCTGATACAATAGCAATTTTTGAGCTGTTTTTCATCGAAAAATGTCAATCAGGCAAATGCTTTTATAATTTTTTCTTGTTTGAACGACTGGTAAATTTTATCAGAAAGAAGAGCAACCTTCTCTATGACAGAAAACGGTGTTTGGGGCTGTTTGTTTCCTTTAATACATTCAATCAAATCTTGGGCGGGTGATTTTACCTTGCCGGCAAATTCAGGAAGTTTCTGTGGCTCTTTTTTTCCATAATAATGGACATAACAATTTTCTCCGTATGCACTCAATTTTATTACTCCTTTTTCTCCCCATATTAAAAGTGCTTCTCTGAATGACGGGTCAATTCCAAGGATACCAAAACTTCCAATTGCTTTTTCCTTAAATTGCACAATGAATGCAGTATTAATATCCACTTTCATTCCATGGTAATCAATAAAACTTGCGACTTTCACTGGTGTGAGCCCGGTAAGATAAAATAGCATTGCGACAAAGTGGCTGCCAGAATCTGTCAGTTGTCCACCACCTGAAAATTTTGGGTCAAATCTCCATGTTCTTCCTGTGTTTTTTACAATGTTAATCCAGTCCTGGGCAAGATAACCTGAAACAAAGACAATTTTCCCGAGTTTTTTCTCTTCAAGAATTTTTTTGGCGGCAAGGAAAGTATCCATGTAGTGCCTCTGATAACCAACAACAAAAATTCTTTTTGTTTTCTTCAGTAGTTTTTTTACTTCCTGCGCCTCCTTGTAGTTTACCACTGCTGGTTTTTCAACCAGGACATGCAAACCATTTTTCAAACACATTGTAATTTGAGGAAAATGGCAGGTATGAGGAGAATTTATGACAACTGCATCAAGATTTCCTTTTTCAATAAGTTCTTTATCGCTGTTAAATACCTGAACATCCCCTGCCTCTTTCAAAAACTTTTCAACACTTTCTTTTTTTGGGTCAAAAACACCGGCAACTTTCACTCCTTCAATATTTTTTAGATTCCTTAAATGACCATATGAAATTCCGCCACAACCGAGGAATCCAATTTTTATTTCTTTCATCTGTGCCCCCTCGTTTTGTAGTATTAAAAAACAAATTTTCCCATCATATTGTATAATACATTTGTCTGTTGAAAAAGTTCAGGGATGAAAAAAATGGCAAATGTGATTACGAAAAAGATTTATTATCATGATACTGATGCTGGTGGCGTGGTTTACTATGCCAATTACCTGAAATTTTTTGAAGAGGGCAGAACCCAGTATCTTGAAGAAAAGGGTATTTATACAGAAAAATTGCTTGACGAGAACATTGCGTTTGTTGTCGCAAAAGCAGAAATTGAGTATAAAAAGCCAGTAAGATATAAGGATGTAGTCGATGTGATAACTGATGTGGAACAGATAGGAAATTCTTCAATAGTTTTTGTTCAGAGGGTGATAAAAAACAATATCGTATGCTGCAAGGGTAAAATTACTATTGTCTGTGTTAATACTCAATTAAAACCAATAAGAATTCCTGATGCTGTAAGAAACTTGATAATGGAGGAGATAAATGAATAAAAAAATTCTTGTTGTTTTTTATTCAAGAACAGGAACAACAAAAAACATCGCTCAAAAAATAGCAAATTTTCTTTCGTGCGACATTGAAGAAATTATTGATAAAAAGGACCGCTCAGGAGTCAGGGGTTTTATGTCAGGAGGCAAGGATGCCATGAAACGTAATCTTACTGAAATAAACAATATTGAAAAAGACCCATCGAATTATGACATTATAGTGATAGGAACTCCTGTATGGGCAGCAAACATGAC
>JAKPDB010000047.1 GCA_029552985.1 bacterium | reverse complement strand
GTCTGTGCCTGACTGTTAAATGATTTATCTTTATTGATAATGCTGTTTATATTAAACCTCGTGTCAATCGGTTCTATTGCAATATCAACGCTTCCTTCAGGAAATTCAAGATGTTTTTGCTTCACCCATATGTCAGAATACCAGTCATAGGAATTGTTATCCATCAAAAGGATGGATTCGCCTGCGCTTATACCTGCTCTGGCAAGTTTTTCAACGAAAAATCTGGCATCCTGACTGTGTTGAAGTTGCGCACGAAGTTTGATAAATTCAGTAAACAAAAAAGCATTTGCCGCAAGGATAGAAAGAAAAGCCAGTGTCGTAATGAGTACAAAACCTTTTTTCATGTTTGTTGCGCGCTTTTTATATCAAGGTTGACAGGCAAAAATATCTTTGAGTTTTTTATTTCCAGTGTAATGGCGATACCTTCTGGTATTGTGTCCTTATCCCATAATGTTGCCCATGTCTCTCCGTCAAAAAAAGAAAATTCCACATTATCTAAGTCAGTGATTGCTGGATATGAAAACTCTGTATCAAGAAAAATATCTTTCTCAGTTACAGTAAGATTGTATTTCCCGTTTTCATTCAGTTCTGCGGAATATTTAATAATTTTTCTGCACTGATATTCATTCAATTCCACAGATATTTCGTTGCTTTGAAAACTATTGTTACTGCTATCAGGAACCACACACAGCATCCTTGCTGAAAATGAATTAAGAAAAAAATCAATTCTCTGTGTTTCTGCAATCCTTTCTCTGATAGCGCCAGAAACCTTTAATGTTGTCGCCATGGTCTGGTACACAAGAAAAATAATGATAAACCCCACAACAATCACCACCAGCATTTCCATCAATGTAAAACCGCATCGTTTTCTTTTCATTGTGAACTATCCCCGGCTGATTTAATCAACACAGGATACGAAATGCGTGATGAGTGTTTTTCAACAATCAACCGTACCACCGTAAAATTAAAGACAACCTCGCTATCAACTGTCACTGTTTCACTTAGCGTAATGTCACTTGTTTCAATTTTGTAGCGTGCTTCTGGGTCAATGCTGCCAAAATCACCGGATTCAGGCACATTGTCAGGGTTCTTGAGATATTCAAATTCCTTTTGCCTGGCAAGAATCACACATGTCTGCTGGTCGATAATCTTCTGCGCGATGGATATATTGAGAAGATAATTTTCAAGACATACTATGCCAACAACAGCGAAAATTGCGACCGCGAGCATGGATTCAAGAAGTGTAAAACCTTTCTTTTTTGTCATATTGCCTCTTCTATTTCCACAGCACTCACATAAGGATTTAATTTAATCAGGTATCTGCGACCATCCTGAATGTTTTCGAAACCGATTTCTGAATATTCGCAACTGCCATCAGGAAAGAACATTATCCCCGGACAACCTGATTCATATCGATAACCATTCACAACAACATACAGAATTCTGGTATCTTCTGAAATATTCATATATGAAATACCATCTGGCGCCTTTTTCAAAATCGTCTCGTTTCTATCAACAATAGCCCATGTCTGTTCTTCTACATTGATAAATAAAATGGCTGGGCTATCTGCGTTTAAAGCCGTGTCACGGGCTTGGGTAAAAATCTGTTCAAGTTCAGGAAACTCTGGTTTCTGGGTAAAAGAAAAACTTGAAAATCTGGCTAAATTGAGAAAAAAAAACTGATAATCAAAATCACAACCATCAACTCAAAAAGCGTAAATGCCTTATTACTGTGTTGTTTGATTCCCGCTGGCACTGTCAATTTCACTGCTTGAAATATCTGCATCATAACCTGTTCCACCTTCCTGTCCATCCTTCCCATAGGAAATAATTTCATAGTCCTCGCCATTTGTGCCTGGAGAAAGATACACATATGGATGTCCCCACGGGTCAACTGGTACAGTGTTTTTTTCAAGATATCCGCCTTCACGCCATTTTTCAGGAATCCTTCCTGTCGTTGGCTTTTCTACAAGCGCCTCAAGTCCCTGTTCTGTGGATGGGTAGAAACTGTTGTCAAGATAAAAAAGCTTGAGTGCCTGCTCAAAACTCTTTATCTGAATCTTTGCAGCCGTCACCTTGGCTTCGTCCACCCTCCCAAAAATCTTCGGCATTACATACATGGCAAGAATACCAAGAATTACTACAACTGCCATCAACTCAATAAAGGTGAAGCCCTTTTTGTTCATCGGTTCTCCTTTTGAAAAAATCTTTTTCTAACGAATACTCTGGCTGATTTGAAAAATTGGCAACATAATGCTGATAACAACAAAACCCACAACCACTGCCATAAATAATATCATAAACGGCTCAAGAACAGTAACAAATCTCGTTGCTTTTTGAGAAACCTCATCTTTGAAATTGGTTGAAACCTTTTTCAACATCTGAGGCGTTGTGCCACTTTTCTCGCCAGCAGATATCAGTTGAATCACTGTGTACGGAAATATCGTTGTTTTCCTCAATGCTGATGAAACGCTCTGACCATGGGAAATAAGGTCTCGCGCTTTGCCAATCTGTTCTTTCAGGTCAGGACTTGATATTACTTCCTGCGCAATATTAAAACTGGTAAGAATTTCAACACCGCCTTCAAGAAGTGTTCCCAATGTTCCTGTGAAATTTGCGATTTCGCTCTTAAAGAAAATTTCGCCAAGATACGGAATTCTCTTTCTGATTCTTGCAAGTTTCGCCATCCCACGCTCAGAAGAGATATATCTTTTTACGAGATACACAAAAAAACCTAAGAAAACAATGACTGCAAACAGATATTGCTTCAGAAAGGTCGAAATTTTAATCAAAATCAGGGTTGGCAAAGGTAGTTTCAGTGAAATCTCAGAAAAAATACGGGTAATCGTTGGAGTAACAAAGGTGAAAACAAAAATAATCACAAGGCATCCCACAACAGCCATTATTATTGGATATGTCAAAATACCCATTACCTTGCTTCTGAAACGAATTGATTCTTCGAGAAACTCAGCAATATGCTGAAGAACAAGGTCAAGAGTACCACTGGCTTCTCCTGACCTGATCATTGAAAGGGAAATGTCCGAAAAAAGCTCAGGGTATTGAGATGCTGCCTTTGAAAAACTTTTTCCTTCCCTGACCTGTTTCTGAATGCTCGTATACACATCGCGCAGTTTTCCTTCTTTCATCTGGGCAATAATTCCTGAAACGCTTTCATCAAGGGTCAGTCCAGAATTCAAGAGAGTCGCAAGTTCCCTGATGGAAAGGGCAAAATCTTCTTTCCTGATTTTTTCGCGGCCACGACGTCCCTGTTTTTCAAGAGAAACCAGATTCTTAATATAGATGCCCTTATTTTTTATAATATCCCTGGCTATAGCATCATTTTCGGCTTCAATTTTACCTGAAATATGTCTACCGGTTTTATCGAAACCTTCATAGGAAAATACTGGCATGTCAGGTTTCCTGTGTTACGCGCAGAACTTCGCTGATTGTTGTCAATCCTTCTGCAACTTTTCTCGCACCATCCATCCTCAAAGTTCTAAGACCATTCTGGAGGGCATGTCTCCTGATTTCACCTGCTGAAACCTGTGTCATAATGAAATTGCGAATGTCATCATCAATTTCAAGGAATTCAAAAATACCTGTTCTTTTGTGATAACCGGTATGCAAACACACATCGCATCCTCTACCCTTTTTGAAATTGTAACCACTGGTCGCAGGATTCAGACCTATTTCCCTGAGAAGTTCATCAGGATATGTAACTGGCTCTGCACATTTACTGCAATTCAGACGCACCAATCTCTGGGCTATAATTCCGATAACAGACGATGCAATCAAGTATGGCTCAATACCCATATCAAGTAGTCGTGTGATTGAACTGGTTGAGTCATTCGTATGAAGTGTGCTGAACACTAAATGCCCTGTAAGAGACGCCTGTATCGCCATTTCAGCGGTTTCTCTATCTCTGATTTCACCAACCATTATGACGTTCGGGTCATGCCTCAATATGGAACGCAAACCGTTTGCAAAAGTCAGTCCAACTTTTGGATTTATCTGTATCTGGTTGATACCGTCCAGTTGATATTCCACAGGGTCTTCAAGAGTAACAATATGAATGCTGGGATTATTGATTCTTGAAAGAGCCGCATAAAGTGTTGTTGTTTTTCCGCTGCCTGTGGGACCTGTAAGAAGAATGATTCCATGGTCATAGTGAATCAATCTATCAAACTTCACAAGGTCATCTTCAGAAAAACCAAGCTCGTTCAGTCCAAAATTGTATGTTGATTGGTCAAGAAGACGAAGCACTGCTGACTCTCCGAAAAATGTTGGTATGATTGAGACCCTCACATCAATTTGCTTGTCTTCAACCCTGACAGTGGTTCGTCCATCCTGAGGAACTCGCTTTTCAGCAATATCAAGGTCAGAAATAATTTTCACCCTTGAAATAACAGCAGGTTGATATTTTGCTGGAAGTGTCAGTACATCATGCAACATCCCATCTATTCTGTAACGAACCTTCAGAAATTTCTCAAGACTCTGCAGGTGTATGTCGCTCGCCCTCATCAGAATTGCCCTGTAAAAAATCTGGTTTACAAGTCGGATAATAGGCGCCTGGTTTGCAAGATCAAGAAGGTCTCCATTATTGGCAGGCAATTGCTCAGGCAGTGTCTCGTCAAGTATCGTTTCATCACGGCTCAATTCCTGGATAATTTTCTGTGAAGAGGCGGGATTGTAATAATGTTTTTTCAATAGATTTTGAATTAATTGCCTGTCAACTTGAACAAACGAAACTTTTTTCCCTGTAAATTGCTCAATTTCTCCTGCATCTACTTTTGACATGTCATCAGTCGCAATAAGAATTTTCCCTGGCGCATCCTTTAGAGGAAGAATGGAAAATGTTTCCAGAAATGTGTAAGGAAATTTTGTCAGGAATTCCTGGTCAATGAGTTTTTCAATCTCTTCTGGACTCAGATGGATATTACTTTTTTTTATCATCCTGCAAAACCTTCTCTTTTTCCTGCTTTATTTTTTCGGCTTCCTCAAAATTTGTAATGATATGTGGCGTTATAAAAATCAGGAGATTTGTTTTCACGCTACCCTTTGATTCTCTTTTGAACAATCTACCAATTCCTGGTATGTCTCCAAGAAATGGCACTTTGTTGACTGTACTTTCTGTGTCATTTCGTATCAAACCACCAAGAACAATCGTCTGATTATTGGGTACTATCAATGTCGTGTCTGCTTCCCTTTTTGCTGTTGTTAGAGCACCTTCTGTATTTTCGGTCACAACCTTGGTAACCTCCTGATGAAGTTTTAGACGGACATACTTGTCCTGACTGATTTGAGGAGTAATCTTGAGAATAATACCCACATCCTTGTAATCGTAACTCCTGATGGTATCAGTACCTGAACCACCTGTGGTTGTTGTAAACCTTGTTTCTTTCAGATACGGAGTATTTTCACTCACATTAATCGTGGCTTCTGTGTTATCGGCTGTCATGATTTGCGGAGTACTGAGGATATTAAACTGGGTATCTTTTCCACTCATTGCCATCTTTACATGGTCTATCAAACTTTTTGTGTTGGTAAAACCAATCAATAACCCGCTTGACGCACTTTCAATCCCGAACTTTGTTGATGCTGAACCACTATATTTGTCGTGGTCAAAATCCTGAACCGTTGCCCATTGAATTCCAATGTCCCGCTCCTTCTTATAGGAAACCTCTGCAATCAATGCCTCTATAAGAACCTGATTGGTCATCACATCAAGTTCTTTAATTAAACTTTCGATATTGCTGAAGTCGTCTGTTTCTGCATAGGCAATCAGAGAATTTGTCGCTTTCACAGCAACAACTGCGGGTTGAATAATCTGTTGCCCTGGTCTTGTGGGTTGAACTCGTTTTTTTGCCAGTATCTCGTTTAGGGTTTTTGCCACATCTTCGGCATTTGCGTTTTGAAGTTTGAACACCCGAAGGGATTCTTTGCCCGGTGGACTTGGCTGATCAATCATCTTAACAATTTCAAGCATCTTCCTTATATTTGCGCCAAAATCTGAAATAAATATCGTATTGCTTCTGCTGTCAAAAGAAATCTGGCCTGCTTTTGAAATATATGGCGTCAGAATCTGGGAAATTGTTTCAACGGGATAGTATTTCATCGGAATAATCTGGGTAATATGCAGGTCAAGTTTATCGTCTGTAATATCACCATAATTCACAACAGGAGATCGTGCTCTTCCATCTGTTGAAGGAATGATAAAAGAAACACTGTCTCTTTTTACAATGGTAAAACCATACAGATTCAGCACTGCCTGGAAAACCTGATACAATTTGTCGCTTTCAACAGGTCTCTGGGAAACAATGGTCACACTGCCACGAACTGAAGGATCAATTACATAGTTTTCACCCGTAAATTCGCTAACAAGCTTGATAAAGGTCAGAATATCAACATTATTGAAGTTCAGTGTAAATTGCTTCTGAGCAAAAGCAAAAACAGAAAAAAATACCAGTATACTACAAAAAACAAGTTTTTTCATCATGGTTTTGGTCTCATTTTATGATGATGTAAACATTTTCATCACCTGCCAGGCTGCTGCATCCCGGGCTGACCTGTTCCCATATTCTGCTGGTATCTCTGTTCAAGGTCAGTAATGAATTTATCAAGGGCATCTGTCGCAACCTTTTTTACATCAGGATCAGGGTCTTTCATCATGTTCAAAAGTATTCTCATAATCAGGATGTCATTTGCGCTCCTGATATCCTGTGTACTGGATGATGAAGAAGTTCTTGTACTTCTGTACTGGTCACCTTCCTGGGCTCTAATCACAAATAACCTGATTGCATATTTTCTCACAACAGGGTCAGGATCATGCATAAATCTCATCAAACTTGCATCTGTCCCAAAAATCTGGTCAAGGGCTATTGAAACAAGGTCTCGTATTTCAGGATCAGGGTCAGCAAGCATTGTAAAAAACTCTGGAATAATGGTTGTTGCTCCGAGCCCCTCGCCTGAGGTAGTATTTGAAGAATTTGAACTTGTTCTTGTACCACCCCTGAGAGCAAAAATGTCGCCGATGCCAGTGCTCGTTGTTGATGAAGAACTTGAAGATGTTGTGTTTCCAAGCGTCATACCACCAACAAGTGCCTGTACTGCCTGCATCCTTACTTCTTTGTTGGGATGCCGAAGCATATTTGCAACCGCTGCAACAACAAAATCTGCGCTTCCACTGGTATCATACCCTGAAGTGCCTCCTGTGCCGGTTCTTGAACTACGACCTGTACTCGTCCTTCCAGTTGTTGAAGATGAAGATGTTCGTGAGGTCGTCTGAGCAAAAAGCTCAAGATATCCAGCAACTAATATCACAAGTATCAATATCGAGAGTATCTTTTTCATTTTTCACCTCCTGCCGTGTTTTCCACGGCTCTGTAATAATATGACGATTCTCGTTATATTACGGTTTATACTAAAACTTTTCAAGAAGCCCAGCGTCAATCTTTTTTTCCATTTTCTGAACATCTGGTTTGCTCACAACCTGGGCATCTTCATAACTGCTCACTACCCGCGGGGTCAAAAACAGAAGCATTTCGCTTTTTGCATTGCTATAAGTCGGCTTCTTAAAGAGATATCCGAGCAAAGGTATGTGTTGTAAAAATGGAACACCTGTTGTCTTGAGCTCTTTTCTGTCCTGTATCATACCACCAATAATCAGGGTCTGTCCATCAAAAACCACGATACTCTGATTTGTTTCTCTACTTGAAATCACTGGCTGGTCTGTTGAATATTGCTGTCCTCCTGCAACGGCTGTTAATCTTTTAATTTCAATCAGTCGAGCATCATATATATTGAGATTCAAGAAAATACTCCTGTTTCTCTGAATAATCGGCGTTACCATAAATTCTGTACCAACCTGGTCCTCGTAAACATTAAATGTAGAACTTGTTGTTATGGTTTGCTGCTGCTGGGACACTGTGGATTGGGGAATCAGGTACGGTACATTTTGTTCAACGGCGATGACTGCGGTCGTACCATTGAGACACATAATTTTTGGTGCCTGCAACAACCTCACCTGTCCCTTGGCACTCAATGCCTGTATCAGGGCATTAACATTGTAGTTGGTTATTCCAAAAGCAAATCCGCCCTGCGGCAGAGAAGAAGACACTCCTGGAGTAAAGTTTGGATTATCGCCAAACCTTGGCCCTGTCAGTGTTCCCCCTGAACCAAGCGCCTCAACAAGCCTGGAACTTACCAGCCAGTCAATACCAAAGGTATTTTCATCAGACAGCACTATTTCCACGAGTTTCGCCTCAATAAGTACCTGTGAAATTGGACTATCAAGAGAAGATACAATATCACCAATCTTTGCGGCTGTGTCTTCATCTGATGCCTCGACCACAATTGAGTTTGTTCTTGGTTCGTGGACAATCGTCTGGGTAGGAAACGTTTCCTTCAATGCCTTCATAATACTATAGGTATCACCATAATGAACCTGATACACCCTGCGAAGTCGTGCTTTTACTGCTGCAGCAGACCTGTTAAATTCTTCTGCTGTCATAATTTTGATTACACCGTTATCCTCAACATATTTCAGGTTATTTGATTCGCAGATAAGATCAAGGACTCTTTGAAGTGGCAGGTCCTTCACATTGATAGAAACCCTGCCAGTAATTCCCTGCATAAGCACGATATTTGCTCCTGTAAGGTCATAAATCAATTTCAGGGTCTGATTCAGGTCTGCATCTGTCAGATTCAGTGTTACAGGATAGTCAGCAACCTTACCAAGAACAATACCTGGTTTCTTCTGATTAATCAGTTCATCTATCTGAAATCTTGCCTTGTTGGCGAGTCTGATGGCTTCTGTAAACTGACTGTTTTCATATGCCTCTTTTGCCATTTTCAAACTTGACCTCGGACCGAGCAGTTGAAACTCTGTAAGTTTACCTTCCTGTTGAACTGAATCAAGATATCCCGCTGTATTGAGAAGAACCTTCTGCGCCTCTTCAGCCAGTGCTTCAAGTTCACCTTCCTTGTTAACTTCTATCTCTCTGGTCGGTTGTCCCTGTACCCTATAGACCGTTGCGGGACTTGTTTTTCCAAGACGGCTTTCAGCACTTCTGATATAGTGAATAATCTGTGATTTTTTATATTCAGAAGAAAGTCCCTGAATCTGTTTAAGAAGCGCTATGGCTCTTGAATAATCCTTTTGATAATAACTTTTGATTGCATCGCTGTAAAGAAGGTCAAGTTCTGTTGTGGATGTGGCAAAGGTCTGGGTTCGTTGAGCAAGTACTGGAATGGCATGAAGCATCCATACTGTCGTCGCAACCACCATTACTAATTTTATAATTTTCTTCTGGGTCATTTTCCCTCCGTTTATTTTACCTTCACAAAGACCATTAAGTCAAGTTATCTACTCAGCAGGTATCTCTATCGTAACACCTTCTTTTGATAATGTAAGAACCCCTTTTTCCTTTTTCAAAATTCTGAACCCTTCAACAACATCTCCGACAGTTACCCTGTATGTTCTCTGTTTTCCTTCAAGGAAAATATATTCAATGCCTTCCATAATCAAACTGCCCCTGTATACAAG
>JAKPDB010000024.1 GCA_029552985.1 bacterium | reverse complement strand
TCTCAATATTGCATCAAAGTACACTGATGTTTTATCTGTAAGGAAAGAAATCAGAGAAAAATGCCTGTTCTATCATCCTATTGACCCCCTTGAACTTCTTGGAATAGCGCTTGCCATGTTTTACATTGCAAAAGGAGATGTTAGGCAGGCGGCGATAGGTGGCACAAACATTGGCAGGGATTCAGATACCATTGCAGGAAGGGCAGCAATGCTGTCTGGAGCTCTGAGTGGAGCAGGTTCAATTCCACAGGAATGGATAAATCTTTTCAAACCAGAAGTCCTTGAAAAAGTCAGGAAAAACTCTGAATTGTTTGTTGAAAATGTCGTCTATGGAAGAATTAAAAGATTAAACAATCGCATGAAACTTCTTTAAGAAAGGAGGAAGATGACAGATAGACAGAGGTTTTGCTCGGTAATGGAATTCAAAAAGGTTGACAGGATTCCAAATTATGAACTTGGTCTGTGGGGACAAACCATTCAAGAGTGGTTTCAACAGGGACTACCTCAGGATGCTCTGTATTTCAGCTGGTTTGAAGGTGAGCCATATTTCAAAATTGACAGGCGCGCTTTTGCTCCCATTAACATTGGAATGATTCCAGCATTTGAATACGAGGTACTTGAAGAAGACGAAAGAACAATCACTGCCAGACATGAAAATGGTATCGTGACAAAGGCATTAAAAGAGGGAACTGTTCGCGGCACAAGGATGTGTATGGACCAGTATATTTCGTTTCCAGTTACAGATAGAAAAAGTTTTCAGGATATCAAAAAAAGATACAATCCGTATTCTCCAATCAGGTATCCTTTATGGTGGGACGAAATGGTAAAAATGTGGAAAACAAGAACATATCCATTGTGTCTTTTAACAAATGGATCGTTCGGACTGTATTCTCAACTTCGGCGCTGGGTTGGAACCGAAAATATTTCATACCTGTTTTATGATGACCCTGCATTTGTTGAAGAAATGATTGAGTTTAACACAGAATTTCTTCTTGCTCTTGTTGAAAAAGCCCTGAATGAAATTGATTTTGATTACTTCAACTTTTTTGAGGACTTTGCGGGAAAAGGCGGGCCTTTAATCTCACCAGAGATATTCAAGAAATTTTTTGCCCCTTATTATAGGAAAATTATAGATAGATTCAGAAAGGCAGGGATAAAGTACTTCTGGCTTGATAGCGATGGTAATTGCGAGGTGCTGATACCCCTGATGATAGAAAGCGGTATTACCTGCCTGTGGCCACTGGAACAGGCATCAGATATGGATCCTGTGAGATTGCGAAAAACATTCGGAAAAGAGATTGCTCTGGTTGGTGGTATAGACAAGCGTGTTCTTCAGAAAGGGAAAAAAGAAATTGAGCAAGAACTGTATTCAAAAATCCCTGTGCTTGTTGAATCTGGTGGCTACATTCCCACAATTGACCATACTGTTCAACCAGATACACCGTTTGAAAACTTTCATTACTATCTTGAATTAAAAATGAAACTTCTTGAAGGTTAAATTATCTATTTCTGCCGCCTGGCCTGTTGCGCCAGGGCAAATCATTGCTTTGACCCAGGGGCATATTGCTGTCAGTGCTACCGGGCATTCTCCATCCTGGCTGGCTTGGTACTGATTGTGCCGAAGGTTGAAAAGCAGGAACACTTGTATTCCTCTGGAAACTGCCTGTAAAACTCTGCATAATTGTCTGAATTTCTGCTCTCTGGCTTTGATACTCCTGATTATCCTGAAGTGCTGTTTGAAGCAAACTATACCTCTGCTGCTGGAGTTTCCTGATTTCCTGATCAATCTGCCTGATTTGATCGTCCTGAAATGCAATTCTTCTTTCAATTGCTGCCATCTGCATGGCATCTGAACTCTGCACATCTCCAGAGGCAATTTTTTGTTTCAATTGCTGATATTCAAAATTGTCGGCAAGCAGTTCATCCAGTCGTGTCTTTCTTTTTTGCTGAAGCTGGTTGATTTTATCCATAATTGCCTTCAATTCAGGATTGTTTTGTGAAGTATCTTCTTCTATTTTTCTCATTGCTGTTCTGATGTCCTGCAGCCGCCTTATTGCCTGTTCTCTTTCTTCCCTGGAAAGGGTTTGTGGTGCAGCAGGTTTCTGAACAGGTGGTTTGATGTTTGTTTCGCCGATTACACCTGAGGAAAGATGAATGATTTCAAAATCATCAAGATTAAACTGAATCTGGGTTTCACTCTGACTTGATTGGTTGATTTTTTCCTGCGCAAAGATAATATTTGAAATACCAAAAATCAGTGTAATCACAAATATTTTTCTCATTTTCCCTCCATATCTGTCTTTTAGACATAATAATACAGAGGCAGGTTTATTGCAAAAGAAAAAGGGCTGGAATTTACCAGCCCCTTTCTTTTTTGGACAAAAGAAATTACTTTTTCGGTGCTTCCTTTGGTACTTCCTTGGCAGGTGGAGGAGGCATCAGTTCCTGAAGCTGTTTTTTCAATGCCTGATATTCTTGATTACCCGATAGTAATGTTTCAAGCCGTGCTCTGCGCTGTTTTTCAAGTTCCTGCATCTGAGCTGTAATTTTCTTGCATTCTTCGTCCTTTGAAACAGCCTCCCTTTCAATTGCTCTCATCTTGCCCATAATTTCTGCTACCTGTTTTTTCTTTGCCATCATCTCATCCTGCGTTGGCGCTGGTGCACCAGGCTTTTCCTGAGCACAAAACGTCACCGCATAGCCAAACATCAATGTTGCTGCAAGAACGCACATTATTACGTATCTCATGATTTCACCCCCTTTCTTTTGTTCGTTAATAATTAGATTACCATGTTCTGTGAAAGTTTAGCATTATGAATGGCATTTACCAGGCATATGGTTTTGGCGCTTCACCTCCAGGACCTGGAAATATCTCATCAAGTTTTTGCAATATTTCCTTATCAAGTTTGATTTGTGTTGCTCTTATAGCGCTTTCAAGTTGTTCTACTGTACGGGGCCCTATGATGGGAGCTGTAACAACAGGATTGTGCAGCAACCACGCAAGAGCCACAATTGCAGGTTCTTCCCCAATTTTTTCGCACAGCGACTGGTATTTCTGCAACTGGTCTTTTTTCTGTTCAGCGGTTTTCTTAATATTGGCATCTGTTCTTCTGCCTGCTGTAATTTTCCCTTTCATTCCCGCAAGCAACCCTCCAGCAAGTGGACTCCACGGGATCAATCCAAGTCCATAGTAACGGCATGCAGGTATTACTTCAAGTTCTATGGTTCGATTGAGAAGATTATAAATACTTTGTTCACTCACAAGTCCTGTAAGATTACGCTTCCATGCCTCCTGACAGGCAGTCGCAATATCCCAGGCAGCAAAATTGCTTGAACCAGCATAGACAACTTTGCCCTGACAAATCAAAGAGCCAAATGCCTGCCATATTTCATCCCATGGACACTCGCGGTCAATATGATGCATCTGGTAAATATCTATCCAGTCGGTTTGCAGACGCCTTAAACTGTTTTCACAGTGCTTTTTGATTTTCATGGCAGAAAGACCACGGCTATCAGTATTTGGTTCGGGTTTATTTTCCTTCCTTGTCACAGGATTATACACCTTTGTTGCGAGAACAACTGCTTGTCTTCTGCCTCCACCCAGAGCAAACCATTTTCCAATAATAATCTCTGTATCACCCTGCTGGTTTCCCCATCCATATGTATCAGCCGTATCAAAAAAGTTGATGCCAAGTTCTAACGCGCGGTCCATAATTCTGAAACTTTCTTTCTCGTCTGTATACCAACCAAAATTCATTGTACCCAAACAAAGATTGCTCACAAGTACACCATGCTTTCCTAGTCGGCGATGTTGAATTGCCATATTAACCCCTTGTTATGTTTCAGATGCGAATACTTCTATTACCGCCTTTTTTCAGAATTTTGTCAAATGATCTTTTCTCAGACAGTTTTTAATCAGAAATACCAACCTGGAGAATCGGGTTTATTGTTGAATCAGGACAAGCATGTTTTTCAAATATCAAAATCTTGGAAATGTCTTTTTAAAAAACCTGAAATTGCATAAAAAAGCATGGTTTAGGGCAATAACTTATACAGGATCTTGGCCAGGGTTTTCAATATACTTGGAGGACCTATGAAGAAAAAGAAAGGGCATGACTTTCAAGTGAAGTCACATTGCCTGAATGTAAAAACTCACTCTACTTATATAATCTTATAATCTTATCCTTCATCCCTTATCAATACTCAGTAATCTGCAATAGTGTTGAGACATGGGTTAGAAAACTTTATTCGCGTCATTTATTCATTGATATTTTCAGCAAGTATAAATCATATTTTACAGGAGGTGCAGTATGAAAAAAAGAAGATTTTTGAGGAGCGTGATTCCAGACCTATGCGGATTCACGCTGATTGAGCTTCTTGTAGTCATTGCCATTATTGGAATTCTTTCAGCACTTGTCCTGCCAGTGTTATCAAGGGCAAGAGAACAGGCAAAAAGGGTAGTATGTATGAATAACTTAAGACAGATAGGTATTGCAACACACGTGTATGCGAATGATTATGACGGGTTCATTCCTGCAGGTGGTAATCCGACCTGGACAATAGAATGCCCGGCAATATGGAGATTAGCCAGTGCAAGTGAACCAGGATATGTGGGACTTGGCATTTTATGTATGGGATGGAGAGATACTGGTAAGGGAAGATATTTACCAAGTCCTATTTTTCTTTTATGTCCAAGTGTTCCTCGCGATTTTTACTGGGCAAGAAAATATTACAATAAAGACTGGATGTATACGTGGTTTGAATATCCGGTGATAGCATCCAACAACAAGGTTTATAATAATTATGCGAGAAATTTAAGACCATATTCAGATGCTAATATGAAAAATGCAACAAAATCGAAAGTGGACCTTTGCGCGAAAAAAGGTCTGATCTGGGTTGCTGATGCATGGGGTTATTACGCATGGAACTATGGAAATCCTCCTGGGATGAGCTCCGAAGGATACAGCCATAATAACGGAAAGGACCAACTGCCAGCAGGTATGAATGTTTTGTTCTTTGATGGTTCGGTAAAATGGATAAATGACCCAACCCATAAACTACTTTATACTTACCGTTATAATTCATACGGAACAGAAAATTTCTGGCTTTTGACAGAAAAGGACTTCAAATAAATTGGTCAAGATACTATTTCTTGATTACAGACACATTGAAATAGTTGAGGGTTTTGATAGAAAAATCGAACGACCGGTAAAATACACAGGAAATCCTGTTTTTGTTTCAGGCCATCCGCTCGAAGAAAACTGGATTTCTTTTTATGGTTCTGTCATCAAGAGGCCCGATGGATTGTGGCAGGCATGGTACACGACAAGAATAAAAGAGAAAGAGACGCTCGCGCTTGGTTATCTTGAAAGCAAAAATGGGATTGAATGGGAAAGGATTGATAATGATGCAGTAAAAATAAATGAAACCAGGACACATTTTGTATTTGATAGAGAACCACATGGAGCGGCAATTATTTATGATGAGAAAGAGGCAAGAGAAAACTGGAAATACAAATTGATATGTGGCGCTTCTCCCTCTGGATGTATTTCAGTTTTTCACAGCAAGGATGGGATTCACTGGCTTTCCCAACGAAAAAATCCTGTTATCGGAACAAACCCGGATTGCCCTATGGGATTTCTGAGGTTGTCCTCTGGCAAGTATGTGGCATACCACCGTCCAGTTTTTGGAGACAGAAGAGTAGCAAGATCAGAATCATGGGACCTTACGAACTGGACTGAAGCGAAAACTGTTATTGACCAGTCCCCTTTTGACCCGCCTCAAATACAGTTTTATGGAATGGGAGCAGATACATACGGAGAATATGAAATTGGAACATTATGGGTCTATCATACGGATAAAAACGATTTTGGTTTCTGGAAAATGGAGGGATACCAGGAGCCAGAGTTTGTTTATACCAGAACAGGATATGCCTGGCACAGACTTGAAATAAATACTCCATGGATTGAAAGAGGAAAAGAAGGTGATTGGGATTGCGGGCAGATTCAGCCAGCAAGTGCACCAGTATTTCTTGAAGATGAAATACGTTTTTATTATACAGGAACACGCGCAACGCATGGTAAAAGTCTCAAGGTCTGGGATGCTTCAGAACCACGTTGCGGCATTGGTTTTGCCTCTATGAAACCCGATAGATTTGCTGGGCTGGTTGCCGAAGAAGGTATATTGCTGACAAGACCTTTCTGGACTGAATTTCCTGAATTTTTCATAAATGCAAACATCAAAGGATTTCTCAGATTGGAAATTACAGATGTATCCGGGAAACCTATCACTAATTTTGAACTTGAAAATGCAATACCTTTGAAGGGAGATTCTCTCTATCATCGCTGTAGATGGAAAAATAATCCAGACCCATCAGCTCTTGCTAATAAAGATATTAGATTTAAGGTGAGGGCAAGTGATGCAACAATTTATTCTTTGATGTCAGGAAGTGAACAGGAAGTTACAAAATACCGCAATTTCCGTATTCCTTATTTTCCATGTGAAAGAGAAAGAAATTTATTGTAGGATATAAACAATTGGAGGTCACCAGTAAAGGAGGCAAAATGAAAAAATCTTTGCTAATTTTTTTGTTGTTTCCTGTGGCATTTTTGTTTTCAGAGGCCACTTCCTTAAAGACACAATATTTTATCCCGGGCACTGACCTCATAACGCCGCATATAACATGGCTTTCCCCCTACAAAAACGGGAAATTAAATCTCTTATGGATTACTTATAGAAGAGATGGTGGATTCAGGGAAATAGTTGAACTTAACCAAAGGATGGATATTAACTTTACAGTTTTTACTTTCGCAACCCCAGATAAATTTACTCCCTGGTCGAGTTATTATAAACCGGTTCCTGCCACAGATGAAGAATACCAGAAAGACCTGGAAGAAAAACTCAAAGGACAGTACGACATCATTGTTCTTGGCAAGGTAAGATGGAATGTTTTTCCTCAGAAATTCAGGGACATGATTTTGCAGAAGGTAAATGAAGGAGCCATACTTTTAGCATATCTTGGCGATTGGGGCGGTTGTAAAATCGCAGAAGATATCAAGGCAGAAGATTTGAAAAAAGCAACAGAAAATAAGATTAATCTTGATAGGAAATTTTTATATCCTTTTAAGGGACTTCCACAATTCAAGAATTATAAGGACTTTGAGCAGTTCATCAATTCCACGCTTGAGGTCTACGGCTATGGAAATGGGAAAATTTTGCTTCTTAAAGGATTTATGGTTCCGCATTTTCAAAACCTGACACCAGCAAATATAAGAAATCCTCTTGAAACAAAGTATGTTGAGTATGACTATCTTCTGGCATATCCTATCCAGATTATGATTTCCTGTGTTAAACGACCTGATGTCGAAATATCTGGCGCAGATTATATAAGCACAGACATAAATTCTTTTTCAGATGTGAAATTTATCTTGAAATCAAATGAAGCAAAAAAAGTGACCTGTGATTTCACGTTAAGGAATGATGATAACGAAGTAATGTTACAAGACACTAAAGATTTAAATCTGACAAAGGGAGAAAATGAAATTAAGTTTGACATAAGAAATCAACTCCCAAAAGGTCGCTATTTTGCTGATATATGGGTGAAGGAAAACAATGCAATCATAAACTTTGGCTCTTCTTTTATTGAATTGACTTCTAATGACTACATAAGTGATGTTGTAATAAATAAAAGTTATAAGAAAGAGGAAAGTATTTCCGGAGAAGTGAGCATATTCAGTAAAGACGGAAAGGACAACTTGAAATTAAAAATAAGTTTGGTAGATAATTTCGGGAGATTGCAACAAACAGAAATTATGGATTTTAAGGGAGAAAAAATAGATAGTAGAAAAATAACCTTCAAGATAAATCCGCCGAAGTCCTATTTGACAATGCTACAATTTTTAAAATGTGAACTTTTTAGTAATGATAATCTAATTGATGTGAATTCAAGGTCTTTTTCTATTTCAAATCTCAGACAAAAAGAAGACGATTTCAGGGCAATTTTATGGTTTCCATATTACAATGCTGCCTATGGCGAAAAATGGTACTGCAAAAATATCTATGATTCTGGTTTTGATTCAAGATATTACACAGGCATGGCTCTTGTTCCAATTTCAGAAAACCTCTGGTATGTTTCAAACCCAATAAGATTTGTTGATATGAAAACAGACCCCTGGGGAACAATGGATAGAAAACCAGAAGACCATGTGAGAGAACCGTGCTTGAATGACCCTGATTATCTGTCGAAAGTGGAAAAAGAATTAAAAAGCAAACTGGAAAATGAACTGAATTTTTCTACATATGAATTTTCATGTGGGGACGAGTGCCACTTTGCAAGCTGGAGACCACCCTATGACAGGTATGAATTATGCTGGTGCGATAGATGCGTTTCAAAATTTCACGCATATCTGCGGGATAAATACGGAACTTTACAAAGTTTGAACAAAACCTGGAAGACAGAATATGGTTCGTTTGATGACATTAAACCTGTTACATATAAAGAAGCCATTGAAAACCCAAAATTAAGACCATTATGGATAAACTATAGAATCTTTATGGAAGATACCTGGACAGGCATTTTTGAATACGCAAAACGGATAATTACAGATGTTGTTCCTGACGCAAAGGTTGGATACGAAGGAAGCCAGAGGGGCTATACTTTTGTAAATAGTTTTACTGGTGAGGATTATTATAAACTTGCTCAAGTAATGAGTTTGAACAACCCATATAGCCACGCTTTTATCAGATACGCATTTAAGGATTTTTCAAAAGAAGGAACACTCCTCGGACTCGGATGGCAGGGTTCTTATGGAACCGGAATAAAAAACAGAAACATTGACCCATGGAGAGTACTTTTCTTTGGCGCTAACAGTTTATGGATATGGCACGGGCCTCCAAGAGAACAGTCAGTTGTTTCTCCTGACCTGTCATTTTATGAGTATTTCAGACCCTATGTAAATCAAATACCTGAATTAAAAAATGGCATCGGCAAACTTTTTATCGATTCAAAAAGAGAACATGATGGAATTGCGATACTTTATTCAAATACAAGTGTCCATGCTTCTGCTTTAACTCCGCAACTTCCTCCCATATGTGAGAACCTGAACTTTTTTATAAGATATTTTGAAGGGAGTGGTTATCAATTTCGTCTAATATCTTACCAACAACTTGAAGAAGGCATCTTGAGAAAAGAGAAACTCAGGGTCTTGATTCTTCCTTTTACTCAATCCATTCCTCAAAAACAGGCAAAAGAGATTATCTCCTTTGTTAACGATGGTGGAGTGGTGATTGCAGATATCAGACCAGGCATCTGCGATGAAAACGGTATTTTCTATCAGAAAGGCGGGATTCTTGATGATATTTTTGGAGTAAAGCAGCGCACAGAAAACTTTGAAGCAAAAAAGTTTGAAAATTTTGAATTGAAATATAACGGATTAACCTGCACTTTACCCTCCATACATGCGGATTCTTCAATTACTTTGCAGAAAGGTAAAGCAAAAGAAAACTTGGAAAATATTCCTATTTTTATAGTTAACAATGCTGGTAAAGGGAAGGGGATCTTATTGAATTTAAGTTTGTCAAATTATCCAGATGAAAATATGCCAGGGATAAGTAAAATACTTAACAGCGTGATGGAAGAAATTGCAGGGATTCAGAAAAAAATCAATTATGAACCGCATAATATTGAGTGTGGTTTTACACCTTATAGATACAAACTTGGTTCTCATACATATCTTGGAATTCTCTCTCCGTGGAGAGAAGGAGGAGAGAAAAATTGTAAATTGACCCTGCCTCAGAAATTTCATATTTATAACATCAGAAAGGGTGAATACCTGGGATTCAGCGATTCATTAAATATAAACGTTCAACCAGAAACAGTAGTAGTAATCGGTTTTTTACCATACAAAATCACGGACTTGAAGATTAAATCAAAAGAGAAAATAAAAAAGGGCGAGACTTTGAATTATGAAATAGAACTATTAACAGAACCATTGGCGCCTGAAACACATATTTTCCATGTTACTGTTGTTTCTCCTGAAGGGAAAGAAATAAAGTATTATGGAGAAAATCTGAAGGGTGAAAAAGGAAAAACAAAAGGTAGCATAAATTTTGCTCTGAATGAAAAACAGGGCAAACACACATTAAGAGTCAAAGAAATCGTTTCTGGAATTACCAGGGATTTCCCATTTGAAATAGCAGAATAAGAAAACAAAATCTAACAGAACCTCAGGCATTTCACGCGGTTATGCGGAAAAAGGAAAATTCAGACGAAGAACTTACACTGTGACTTTTGCCTGTGAAAGAACGATTAAACATGCATTTCAGACGTTGCAATGAAAAATGCAAACTCATTGAACAGAAAAACTTCTGTGGCTATTTACTTCAGAGAGAACACTTGACAGGAGGGTAAGGAAGATATTTAATGTTTCTGATTAAAATTTCCTATACCCAAAAAATTACTGATGTATGTTAAACAAAAGGTGGAAGAAAGAAGGTTTGCCTGGAGATGTTCATACTGAAGAATATTTTGGCCTGGACAGAATGGAATATCTTCCTGTCAGATTGAACAGAAAAGATGTGATTATCCCTCCTTTTGAAAGGGTGCTTTTGAGTGAAGACCAGACACATCAAGTAATTATTGACTTTGACGGTGCAAAGAAAAAGATATTCAAGGAAAACAGACAGGAATCAATGGACCAGTGGCTTGAGTATCCTGTTAAAGATAGAAAGACCTGGAATGAATACAAGAAACGATTGGACCCCTCATCTCCACTAAGATTTCCGTGCTGGTGGGAACAGGAAAAGGAAAGATTCAAAAATGCCACATATCCTGTTGGAGTGTCAGCAGGAAGTTTTTTTGGCTGGATTAGAACCTGGATAAAATTAGGGGTATGAAAAATCATAAAGGAGTGCAACTCAAATTAAGCAGAAAAGGAGAAATATGAAAAAAGTACCTCTTGCAAAGCCAGAGCCGGACTGTAAGAGATTTGTAGATGTGATAAAAGGCAATGTGATTCCTGAAAAACCGCCGCTTATTGAATTATTTCTTGATCTTGAAATTGTAAGAGAAATATCAAAAAATGTGCTGGGCAGAGACTGGGTTGAAGGCGAAGATATAGAAAGCCAGAAAAAATATTTTCTCAATTCAGTTGAGGTATACTGGAGAATGGGATATGACTGCTATAGAATCACAGGCGCTGCTGGACTTGCGTTTCCTGGCAGGGGAAGACCTGGAAAAGATACAGCACCCCTATCAAAAGGAACAAGGCACTGGGCAGAAGAAGGAAAAGGTCCTATTTCAAGCTGGGAAGATTTCGAATCCTATCCCTGGCCTGACCCGAGAAGGTTTGATTACTGGTACTATGATTTCATTTCAAAAAATCTTCCGGATGGTATGGGAATTCTGGTCTGTCCATCAAGTGGTTTTCTCGAAATTCCGCTTGATATCCTTTTTGGATACGAAAACCTGTGTTATCTCATGTATGATAATCCAGACCTTGTAACCGCTGTTTTCAGAAAGGTGGGAGAAATTCTTTACTCTTATTATGAACATATTGTGTCTCTTCCGAAACTTGTGGGATTTTTCCAGGGCGATGACATGGGATTCAAAACAGGGACTCTTGTTCAACCTGATTTTTTAAGAATCCATGTTCTTCCCTGGCACAAAAAACTTGCCCAACTTGCCCATGATAATGGTTTGATTTATTTGCTTCATGCCTGTGGAAATCTTGAGCAGATTATGCCGGATTTGATTGGTGATGTGAAAATAGATGGAAGACATTCGTATGAAGACGAGGGAAATTCTGTGATTGATGCAAAAAGAAAGTACGGTGACAAAATTGCTATTTTGGGTGGCATTGATGTTGATAAACTGGTCAGGATGGAAGAAAAACAATTGAGGCAGCACATAAGGAAAATTCTTGATATCTGCATGCCAGGAGGAAGATACTGCCTTGGTTCAGGAAATACAGTGACAAACTATGTTCCAGTGAAAAATTATTTTGCAATGGTGGAAGAAGGATTAAATTATCAGTCCTGAACTATTGTTTTTTCAGGGTCAAAAGAACACCAGCAATAATAAGAAACCCGCCCATAATTGTTGCGATGCTGATGCTTTGCTTCAAAAGAATGACAGCCAGAACTGCTGTTGTCAATGGAGCAAGGAATTGAATAATTCCAGGGATAATTGTTTTCAGTTTGTTAATAGAATAAAACCAGAGAGTAAATCCAATTCCGGCAGGAACAATCCCCAGATACACGCTGATAAGAACATTTTTTATATCAAAATTTAATGGGACTTTCGCCACCAGCACCGCAATGGCCAGCATGATGGTTCCAGAAACAGAAGCCCACAAAGTGCTTAAAATTGCTCCATATCCATCAATGACTTTTGTTTTCTTGCTCCAGACAGAGTAAAAAGCCCAGCAAAATGAAGCAAGCACTGCAAGAGTATTTCCAGCAAGATTTGAGTAAGAAATTTTTTGTATATCTCCCTGGGTAAAAATTAAATAACAACCTCCTATGCCTGCGATAAGCCCAATAATCTCCATGATGGAAATTTTTTCCTTCAACAGAAAAAAACCCAGCAGCCCAATAATAAATCCATTGGCATTCATCAGTAAACTGGTGATTGTCGAGTCAGTCAGTGTCAAGGAGTAAAAAATAAAAACATTCATTCCAAAAATGCCACTTGCTCCAAGGATAAGGAAGTGGATGATATCACTGAATCTAAGAAAAAACCTTCCGCCTTTAGCAACATGGTACAAAGCAAGAAAAATACTGGCTGACAGAAACCTCAATAGCGCCACAAACAGAGGATGAAAACCTGTCTGAACAGAAATTTGTCCAAACACAAATACTGTTCCCCAGGTCAATGCTGCAATGGTTCCTGCTAAAAATGCCTTTTTATCCACTATGATTGAAAGCCAAAAGTTCAGAAATTTTGACAGGGCTTGCTGATTTTGCGGACTTCCATACTGCTTCTCCCATTGCCACAGCATATGCGCCATCAATACTTTTTGCGCAGATACCAAGTTTTTTTGATTCTTCTGTCTCTTTCACAAAAATATCGTGCTTGATTACATGGTCAGACCCACCATGGCCCCCAACAACAACATCAATATCATGAACCTGCCTGGTGCCAAACAGGGGAATATAGGTAACTGTTTGACGGTCTGGCTTTGGAAATGGACACCTGTCAGAAGATGTGCTGACATGCATTGTCTCGATTCTTCCGCCTGTGCCATTGATGGCAAGAATGTATCCTTCCCACGGAGTTGATGCATTAAAAGAATATGTCATGCTTACGCCACCACGGTATTTTATCGCAGCAGAATAGGTATCTTCTATGTCAATATCTTTGTCATACAGGTAAAGTTGGCCAGGATACTGAACCTTATATGGAAGATAAAATGTATCCTTATAAACTTTCAGATGTTTTGCCTCTGGCAGCGGAATAGTTTCTCCTTCCCATCTCAAATAATATGGACATCTTTTCTTGATTTCCTCTGTTGTTAATTTTCTTTTTGACTTTTTTTGTGGATTGAATGAGCTATCAGGTCCATAATAATTCAGTGCTCCAAAGGCAAACACAATCTCAGGTATATCGTCAACAAGCCAGTTAATCAGGTCAAAATGATGGCAACACTTATGAATGGACAGACCACCTGAAAACTGACGGCTTCTGTTCCATCTTTTGAAATAACTTGAACCATGCCATGTATCAAGATTGTAAATAAACTCTATGTTTGTAATTTTCCCAACAGCGCCATTCATAATCAATTTCTTAATATACTTGTGGGCTGGCGCATATCGATAATTAAATGCCACAACCACCCTTCCTCTGCTGTTTTTCTCTGCTTCAAGAACTTGTTTTGCCTGTTGTGCAGTAATGGTCATCGGTTTTTCAACAATGACATCAAGATCGTGTTTCAATCCTTTAATTGTGTATTCGGCATGGGTACAGTCCACTCCAGCAACAATAAGCGCGTCCGGCTTTGTTTCCTTTATCATCTTTTCAAACTCTTCAGGACTGTATGCTGGTATACTGGTTTTCTGTCTCTCATTGAATATCTTGATTCGTTCAGTATCAACATCCAGCGCAGCAACAACCTTTCCGTATTTGCTGAAATCTCCATATTCTGGCAATTCAGGTATGCCAAGAAGAGGAACAACATACTGCGCAATCGCCCTTACGCTGAATCCACAAACTGCATATTTTTTCATTTTTCGCCTCTGTCTAAAGGTTTTTAATAATTTTTGTGTGGTTTTGTCCTGTATAGTTTATTTTTTTTCTCACGAATGTCAAAATTGTATAATGGAAGTGTAAAAAGGAGGTTTTTATGGACGAAATTTACAACTCAATTGAAAAACTTTTTGACCAGAAAAGATGGAAAGATATTGCGCTGAAAATTTATGAGATTGAAAAACGATTTTGTTATAGAGATTTTGAAAATTCCGCAGAAGTGTGCAAAGAAGAGCTTGAAAAATCAGGCGCAAAACATGTACAACTGATAAAATTGAAGGCAGATGGAGAAACTGTCTATGGCGATTTTATTATGCCGCAGGCATGGGACTTTGAACATGCTCGACTTGAAATTGTTGAACCAGATCATGTTGCAGGAAAAATCCTTGCTGATACAGATATCCATCCTTTTCATATTGCCAATCGCTCCACTTGTTTAGAGCAGGCGATTTTCAATGTCGTTGACATCAAAAAGATGCATCACTACACTGATCTTTCAGGAAGCTTTGTTTTTTGTGGAAACATCCATCCAAGAGAATGCAGGCACGAAATTGAGAAAACAGGAGCAACTGGTATTATTTCATCTTTTTCTAAAACACCTGATAAAAAAGATGGCATTTTCTGGGTAAATGGCTGGGTGAAAAATTCTGGCTGGTACCATACAAAACAAGATAGAAAAATGGTCTGCTTTTCAATTTCACCCACAGATGGAGAACTTCTTCAATCACTTCTTGATAGCGGCAACGTCAGGGTGAAGGCAACTGTAAAAAGCAAAACATACGATGGAAACATTTTTTCCATTACAGGGCTCATTCCAGGAAAAAGGAAACAGGAAATTTGTTTTCTCAGCCATCTGTATGAACCTATGATTACAGACAATGCAACGAGTGTTGCGGGTTTAATTGAACTGTGCAGGGTCATCAACATTCTCATTGAAGAGAAAAAATTTGTACCTGAATTCGGAATAAGACTATTGTTTTCAATGGAAAGATATGGAATGATGCAGTTTTTTGAGAAAAAACATAATGTCATTTACGCTTTTAATGTCGATAGTATCTGTGATGATATTTTAAAGACAGAATCAATGAAATTCACTTTTTATGGTAGTCCCATAACAATTCCCTTTTTCGGAGACTGGATTTTTGAGAAATTGCTTCTGAAATATTTTCATTATCCCTGGAAAAAAGAGATACCATCCTACCAGGATGATAGTTTCGTCTCTGATTCTTCAATCGGCATTCCTTCTGGATACTTCCTTTCACATCCAGGCAAACTTCATCACAACAGCTTTCTTTCAGAGGTAGTAAACTGGCAACAGGGAAAAGAAGTGTTACACATCCTTGGAACATATGCTTTTTTACTTTGCTCTCGTGATTTCAGAAAATCCCTTGCGAATTTAATAAAGATAACTGCGATGGAAGAACTTTATTCCTGTTTAAGCAAAATCCAGATGCTAATTCCTCATTTTTCAGCCAGAGACATTGAGAAAAGGGCATTTTATGTGTCTGATTATATCAGGAGAAAGTATCTTTCACTTGCAAGATTTGGAATTAGGCCAGAAAAGAACTTTCAAAGCGAGATATCAAGTACTGCCAAAAAATTCATGAAAGAAATTTTTGAAAAGGCACTGGATTGTGAAGAAAATCTTTCAAGGGAAGACAAAAAGGCAAAAAACATCATTGTGACATGGAGAAAGCCAGTTTTTATCTTCTCCCTTGCTGGTATTCCACACAGGGAAAGGATTCATCCTCCTGAAACATTCTGGGCAGTAATCAATAGGGTGGATGGGAAAAAAGACCTGCTGGCAATTTATCAGGAAATGTGTTTTGAAAGGGAACAATACATGCTTCCACCAATTTCACAGCAGGAAAAAAATGTGCTGACAAAGTATATCCTGTATCTCGCAAAACATAACTATGTGAAAGTTAAATACATAACAGTGGTTTCAAAAAAACAGATAAAGGAAACATTAAGAAAACTTGGCATCAAAAAGGGTGATAAAATTATTGTTCATTCTTCTCTTTCTTCAATTGGATATGTAAAAGGTGGCGCAGAAACAGTTTGCAGGGCACTGATGGAAGTTGTTGGAAAAAATGGAATGTTAATGATGCCCTCTTTCAATCATGGACTCATTTTTGAGAAAAATCCTGACGCGTATTTTTCACCACTTGAAACACCAACAATCAATGGAACAATTCCTGATGCGTTCTGGAGAATAAAAGGTGTTTATCGCAGTTTAAATCCCACTCACTCATTTGCGGTCTGGGGTAATCGTGCTATAGAATTTGTCAAGGACCACCACAAAGTGCTCACAATGGGAACTGGAAGTCCTCTTGAGCTTCTTGAGAGAACTGGTGGAAAAATTATTCTTATTGATACACCAACTGCAAATACCTTTCACCATGTTGTTGAAATGACAAACAATGTGCCATGTCTTGGAAAAAGAACAGAAGAATACCCAGTGAAACTTCCTTCAGGGAAAATTGTAAAAATCAGGACATGGGGTTGGCGAGATGGAGTATGCGATATTACAGACAAAGGCGCCTACTTTGATTATATGCTGAAACATAATCTATTAAAAAAAGGAAAACTTGGAAATGCCACTGTTTATGTGTTAGATATGAAAGTATGCAGGAAGGTCTTTGAGAAATTTTTGAAAGGAAAGATAAAGGGATTTGGTGGATGTGAGAATTGCAGTATCAGACCAAGAAAGGTTACCTGGACTGTTGAAAGCGACTGGGACCAGACGCATCAAAAAGTAAAGTCAGATACAACCGCATTTATCGGAGATTACGAAATCAGTTGAAATCTATCTTACAATTTGTCAATACCAGGCACCTGTCTTATAATAATTTCATGAAACGTTCTTTGATTTTTGGGACTTTGTTTATCCTGGCAAATTTCTGCTATCCTTTCACAATTGAAGTGAAAATTAACAATATCTCTGACATCCCTGTAAGTTGTTCTATTTCTCTTGTGAGGTCCTATACTGATGAATACGGCAATTGGTGGCCTCATTTTGGATATGTGACAAAAGATGGTTTGGTAAAACAGAAACAGGACATTAAAAACTTCATCCAGCCGGGTACTCAATCTGACTGGATAAAACTCCCCGCAGATGGAAGAGTTCTTGTATGCACAAAAATTAGCGAAAAACCTGTACCAGTTGGTATTGACGTAAAACTTATAGATAACGAAAACACGATCTCAAAATCCTTTGTTATTCCTGAAACCCAGGAAACATATTATATCTATCTTTACACAGTTCCATCATCTCCGGGTCCTATAAAGATTGAACCACTTTCAGCCCAACAAATCGTTGAAAAAAATCTTGAAATTGTGAAACAGGCAACAGAAAACAAAAAGAGCAAACTTCCATCAAAAATCGCTATCTATACAGATTGTCATCTTCTGCCGACAGACCCCTCTCACTACAGAAAAAGCCAGTACAAACTTTTAAGGGAACTTGGTATCAATGGAATTATGTGTGCTGCCAGCGATTTGTTGCCTGAAATTATTGACAATGGATTTCTGTATTTAAGGTCAGGTGGCGCATCCATTAGTTATAATGATTACTATAAAACAGCTGAAGAAATAAAACCGTTTCTAAAAAATGGTGCGCTTAATCAATCAGGAATATTTGAAAGGTATAATCTTATTGAAAAAGTCAGAAACTTAAAACTTGGAGATGAGATTTTATCTGGATTATTACAGGAATATCTTGCGTGTGGTGAAAAAACACGGGTCGAAATCATTGATTATTTGAAAGAAAAACATATACCTCTTTCGGATTTGAATGTTTCGTCGTACCAAGAGATTTCTATAAAACCAGCAGCAATTATGAAAATGGAAAACCCTGGCCTTTACTATTGGACAAACCGTATCAGAATGGAAAGAATAAACAGCTTATGGAAGTGTGCCATGGAAGTGAACAAGAAATACTTCCCATCTGCCTGGGGAAGTCCAAACTGGCCTGTTGGGGGGTATCTTGATGGTACTTATGAAGGTCAGGGATGGGACCTGTGGCATCTGTATAAAAACAAATTTCTTGATGGTATCTGGGGTGAGGACTGGCCTGGTTATGAAGTGTGGCTAAGAGGTGGAAATGCATTTCTTGTTGACATGATGAGATGCCAGGCAAAAGGACTGCCAATGGGGATTTACAATGTCGTTGAAACAGATTATTCACCTGTGTATGCAAGATACAAATTTTATGAACAGTTGATAAATGGGATAACAGAAATTTTCTGGTACAGTTATGGATGCCTGCGTGGAAATGAGTCAAATCCATGGGAAATCAAGCCAGATATTGTCAGAGAAATCGCCCTATTGAATAGAGAAGCAGGAGAAGCAGAAGAATACCTTTTAAACACAGCTCTCCAACCAGCATCTGTAGCGATACTCTGGACTCCAGCCCAGGAAATATGGGACCCTGAATATCATGTAGAAATCATGGCTCTTTATTACATACTTTTGCACTCAAACTATGCTGTTGACTTCATATCAAGCTATGATGTTGAATCCGGAGACCTTGAAAAATACAAAGTACTTTATATCCCATTTAACTATGTTGAGAAAAATGTCTGGAAAAAAATTAAGAAATGGGTGGAAGAGGGCGGATTTGTCGTAATTGAAGGAGCTTACCTCAAAGATGAGTGTAATAGAAACATTGACCTGGGTCTATGGATTAAGGGATTTTCTTCTCAAATAGAAACAAAAACGCAATCAATAGGCCGTCTTCCATTGGAACTTTCTCAACAGAAAGTACTTGACATAACCGGACCTGTTAATTTTCCTGTTGTGTGTTTGAAAAGCAATATCAGTGTTCCTGAAAATGGAAAAACAATTCTTACATACAAAGATGGAAGTCCTGCAGCAGTACAGGTAAAAAAAGGAAAAGGAAGTGTGAGAATTGTCGGATTTTTGCAGGGCATTTCCTATGTATTTGACCAGGAAAAAAAAGACAGGGCAAAATGGGGCGATGTGCTTTTATATCATAGTTTTTCACCTGACATCAGAAAATTTGTACTTGACCCAGTTTCTCAATCAAACATTCAAAAGGTGTGCAATATAGATCAAGATTTAATCATCGCGAGGAAAAGAACAGGTAAAACTCAACAGTGTATTGCAATCTTTGACTATGGGTTTGGTAGTAAAAAACCAGTAATGCCTGTCTGGTCAGAAATTGGACAGACAACCATTGACATTGAAATCAAAGATGCTAAAAATATCAAATGCCTTAATGGAAACATAAAAAAAGGGAAAAACACTTACACAATAACATTTCAGGGCGTTGCAATGCTTTTGATTGACAAATAAAAGGAGGGCAGATGAAAAAAATAGCAGTAATTCTGGGTATGGTGGTAATTTTTGCCACCTGTGGGCTGGCAAAGGTGGATGTTATTACAAAATCTCTCGTGGTGTATCCAGAAAAAGAAATAGGGAAAATTGTAAGAATAGTCTTTAAGACCGATGAAAAAGGAAGTTTTCTGTTTGTTATTAAAGACAAAAATGGCAATATCATTAGAACCTTAAGCGCTGGAAATGTTCCTGCAGGACAGGGATTTGTTGAATGGGATGGAAAGGACTTTTCAGGAAACACAGTCAGTGAAGGTCAGTACAGTGTTTCAATAATCACAGATATTTCCTGGAGTATCGACGAAAGCTTCGGGAAAAATGGAAGCATTGGTCTTGAAACAATGGAAGTAAGAGTTACTGACCCTGAAAAAATCACTTTCAAATTGCCAGGTGAAATCAAAAAAATCAGTATTGGAGAAACAGAGTATTACAAAACAGACACCCTTGCAATCGCAGGTCCAAACTATATTATCAAGGATGGCATTGTTCAATTAAACCCAACAGGTGGAGCAAAGAAAGACGATATCGTAAGGGTTGAATATTATTATCCTTCATTCCTTGAAAATCCCTGGGCGATTGATGTTGATCAGGCAGGAAACCTCTATATTCTCTACAGATGGAAGACAGAATCAATGAAGTCTCCAGCAGTAACTCTTGTAAAAATTTCGCCTGATGGTAATAAAGTATTTGAGGACTTTGGTTCCAATGGAAAAATCGGTCCATTTCCATATCATGCAAGCCAGGTCATTGTGTCTGAGAAAGAAGGAAAAATTTATGTTGCAGGTTCCCATGATGACGGACACGGCACAGGAGTATTTTCACTCAAAACAGGAGCGCCTTTTTATTCCATTGGTGGATACTTTGGTTCTGGAAACCTAAAAACAACATTCACTCCTTCTGGCATCGCCCTTGGTCCAGATACAAAAATCTACATTCGCTTTTCTGCCTATGATAGAACAAAAGAAAAGGACAAAGGATTTCTTTACACAGAAAACCCGATAGCAAAAAGGCATTCAGGTTATCCGCCATTGATTGACAATTACTGGGGTCCCTCAATGGAATCAAGTTTTTCTCCTGATTGTTTTTATGCAAGCACCTATCAATCAGACATAGCAAAAATCAAGGATACAGGAAATGGTTTTGTGGAACTGTATTTTTTGAGTATCCCAGGAAGTCCAGTTGGTATGTCCTTTGACAGAACCACAGGCCTTCTTTTTGCTGCGTTAAGAACAACAAGTGGCGAGATCGCAGTCATACATGATACCGGTATCTCATTGAATGAATTGTGGCGACTCATGGATAAAAATCTTGGTCCCACGCATGCTGTAAGAATCAAACAAAATTATCTTTATGTCGTTGAAGATGGCGCAAAACCAGTGGCAAGAATACTCGGGGCAATGGAAAAAGCAAAAATTGAGCCACAGGGTAAAAATAGAATTACAAGGTACAAACTAACCTTTGCAGAAGAAAAAGATGTCTGCAAAATTTCTGTAAAAAGGTAAATCACTTTACGAGAAATTTTTTTGGGGTAAAATTATGTCAGGGATAAGAATGACAATGCTTCTGGAATTTTACGGTTTAGAGGGTGGGATTAGCGCAAGATGTAAGAGATTGAAAATCAGGAACTTAATTAAAATGGCGCAAAATTTTGATAAAAAATTCATCCCTGAAAAATGGGGATTAGCGCAAAATGGCTCTGTAGCCCTTGATATTCCTTGTTCTTTGACAACCGCTGTCGGAAAATGAGACCCGCTTGATAGGGGATTGCGACTGATTCCAATATCCCGTCCAGCAATTGAAATATATAGAGTCGGAAAATGAGACCCGCTTGATAGGGGATTGCGACGCTGACCTTTCGGCAATGGAACAATTGTTACAGTCATTCGTCGGAAAATGAGACCCGCTTGATAGGGGATTGCGACATAAGTTAGTAAACGTGTTAAAAACGGACTTAATCCATGTCGGAAAATGAGACCCGCTTGATAGGGGATTGCGACTCCACACTCGTTCAATCTCTTCTTCGCCTTCAAAGTCAGCGTCGGAAAATGAGACCCGCTT
>JAKPDB010000175.1 GCA_029552985.1 bacterium | reverse complement strand
ATCTTAATCATATCAAAGTTATTGGTGAATTGGGATATGTTGATGGAAAATTACAATATCCATCAGATTTAGATGTTGATGAAAATGGAAACATTTATGTTGCAGATTTTTTCAACAACTATGTTGTGAAATTCTCAAATGAAGGAGAAGTATTATTACAAATTGGAGAAGAAGGAACTGAAGAAGGAAAATTTAATGGACCTTCTGGAATCGCAGTTTCAAAGAGTGGTTTGATATATGTTTCAGATCAATTAAACTCAAGAATCCAAGTTTTCGATAAAGATGGAAAATTTGTAAGATCAATTAAAAGTAGTGATTTGCCAAACCCTGAGGGATTAACTTTTGATGAAGAAGATAATCTTTGGGTTGTCGAAGCTAAAAATTGTAAAATCTTTAAACTTGATAAAGATGGAAATATAATCTCCTCATTTGGTGGAAAAGGTGGAGAAGATAACCAGTTTGTTTATCCATTTGATGTAGAAGTAAAAGGAGATTTTGTATATGTAGTTGATAGAGGATTAGGGGCACCAATAAACCCTTGTATAAAAAAGTTTGATAAAGATGGGAATTTTGTTTTAAAAATAGGCGTAAAAGGAAGTCAGGTTCCTTTGAAACCAGGCGAATTTTTAACACCTGCTGGAATAGCAGTTGATGATGAAGAAAATGTATACACTTTTGATGCTGGTTATTTTTATGGAACTGGAAATCCATTTGGATGGCCAAGAACAACAAGATTAACTGTTTTTGATAAGGATGGAAACTTTAAAAATAAAATTGACTATGATCCAAATGCTGATGGCAGATTAATCAACCCACTTTCAGTTTCTGTTGATTCATCTGGAAACATCTGGGTTGCAAATTGGGGAAATTTTGGCGATTATGGTGAAATTGTAATATTTAACAGTGAAGGAAAATTTCTTAAAAAGATAACGGGAATATCAGAAGATAAACCTTTTGCAGCTATTGGTGGTGTTCTTTGTGGCAAAAATGAAGTCTATGTTTCATCAGGGACCGATGAAGCACCAATTGCGGTTTTTGATTTACAGGGAAATTTTGTAAGAGTTCTTGAAAATTGTAAAGATACAATTCTTCTACCTCAACAAATGGCATTTGACAAACAAGGAAGATTATGGATAGTTACAAAAGCTTATATGGTTTATGCAGTTTCATCAATTGATGGAACTATTTATAAAGAGTTTCAGATAAAAGGTCAAGCAAATGCAATTGCAATAGATGATAGTGGCAATATATATGTAGCAACATTTGATCATTACGTTGAAGTGTATGATTCAAACGGAAAACTCTTAAGGAAAATTGGTAAAGGTGGTGGAAGAGCATTAGAAAAATTCTGGTTCCCAACTGGAGTTGCTGTTGATAAAGAGGGAGTTGTTTATGTTGCTGATACAGAAAATGGAAGAATTCAGATGTTTAAGAGTGACGGAACTTTTTTAGGTTCAACACCAAGAGGATTTTACGAACTTGCTAACATGTTCATAGGAACTGATGGATATATATATGCAGCTGATTTATTCCATAATGTTGTAAGAATAATATCTCCATTTGGAGAA
>JAKPDB010000173.1 GCA_029552985.1 bacterium | reverse complement strand
GCAATGCCTCTTTCTGAAGAAATAAGAAACCTTATAATTTCTTCAATCTCTGGCACAGATGCAAATTCTGACTTTAATTTTTCTATAACCTGTTGAATAGTAAGATTACTGCGAAAAATGATTTTGTATGCGTCTTCAAGAATAGAAATCACCTCAATAGAAAAGTTTCTTCTTTTTAATCCAATGGTATTGATGCCGTGTGGTCTAGCAGGATGTCCATCCGCAGTAATAAACGGAATAATATCCTTTGTGATTTTGGAACAACCACCAATAATTGCGTGTTTTCCAATTCTTGAAAACTGATGTATTCCAACCAGTCCACCAATAATTGCATAGTCATCTATGAAAACATGTCCTGCTATTGTCGCAGCATTTGCTATGATACAATTGTTTCCAATCACACAATTATGAGCTACATGAACATAAGCCATCAATAAATTGTTGTCACCCACAATGGTGAACTGGTTTTCACCTGTGGCAGTGTTGATGGTGACAAACTCCCGAATTGTATTGTTGTTACCAATTTTCACAAAAGACCTCTCGCCCCTGTACTTCAAATCCTGCGGTGGATTTCCTATTGCTGCTGATGTGTAAATTTTGCAGTTGTTGCCGATTTCAACATTACTACCTATATGAACCATAGGGCTTATGAAACAACCTGAACCAATCTTTGCCTTGCCCTCTATTACTGCATATGGACCTATGAAGGTATGTTCTCCAATCTCTGCATCACTGGAAACAACTGCTGATGGATGTATGACTGGCATTTTGATCATTAACCATCTACAAGTGCAAACATCAGAACCGCTTCACATACCACCTTATCATCCACATATGCTTTACCCTGAACCTGGCCAAATCTGCTTTTCAGTTTGCTCACTTCCACCTTCAGTACCAATTGGTCTCCAGGCCTGACGGCGCGTCGGAATTTTGCCTGTTCGATGCTAGTGAAAAAAGCAAGTTTTCCCTGATTTTCTTTTTTGCTGAGCATCAAAACACCAGCAGCTTGGGCAATGGCTTCAACAATCAAAACACCTGGCATGACAGGTCTTCCTGGAAAATGGCCCTGGAAAAACCATTCATTCATTGAGACATTTTTTATTCCTATAATTCTTCTGTCTTCTTCAAGTTCAATAATTCTGTCCACAAGAAGAAAAGGAAATCTGTGTGGAATAATTTTCTCAATATCATCTATCTCAAGAACCGGTTTTGTTTTTTCAATCCCTGTAGATGAACTCACATAAACTGCACTTACTTTTTCCTTCTGCAAAAGATTTCTCAAATTCTTCACAAGTTTCGTATTTAAAGCATGTCCGCTTCTTATCCCGATAATATGGGCTTTAAGCGGCATTCCGAGCAGCGCAAGGTCTCCAATTAAATCGCATATTTTATGCCTTACTGGCTCATTGGAAAATCTGAATGTATTATGAATAACGCCTCTTTCACCGATCACGACAGTATTGTTGAAATCAGAACCCTTACCAAGACCAATACTTTTAAGTTTTTCTACCTCTTCTTCGAGACAAAACGTTCTTGCAGGCGCTATTTCTTTTGCATATGAATCAGGAGTAATTTCAAAAGATGCATACTGGGACTTAATCAGTGAATTTGGGTAATCAAGTGTGTACGAAATTTTCAATGTATCAGAAGGAAGTGCCACTATATGAGAAGAATTTTCAGAAATATAAATTGGTTCTTTTACCCTGTAAAAGTTCTTTGCCTCATTTTGTTCAACGATACCGGACTCAAAAAATTTTTGGACAAAAACTAAGGCACTTCCATCTAGTCCGGGACATTCACCGCCATTTATTTCAACAATAAGATTATCAAGTCCCAATCCATATATTGCTGACATTAGATGTTCAATTGTGTGAACGTGAACAGTCCCATTTGAAATTGAGGAGCGTCTTGGATATTTTTCAACATCAAGCAATGAATTGATGTCAGCCTTTATTGCTGTTGTATTGGGTATATCTTTTCGCAGAAAAATAATTCCGGTGTTTACTGGAGCTGGCTGGACGGTAATGGATACTCTTTCCCCGGTATGCAGTCCAATCCCCTCAATCGAAAACGGATGCTCAATTGTCTTCTGATTCATTTTTCTGTTTTTGTAGTTTTCTTTCTAATTGTGCAATCCGTTTTTCCAACTCAGTGATTCGCTTGAAAATCTCAGGGGACCTGCGAAGATAAGCAGCACACTTCATATCTTCCCATTTTTCTCTGGCAGGAAATCCAGAAACATTTGCATTGGGCGGCACATTTTTTGTAACACCAGCTTTGCCACCTATAATTGCGTTATCTCCCACCTCTATGTGCCCGATGAGTCCTGCCTGCCCTGCAATAATCACATTTTTACCAATTCTGGTACTCCCAGAAATTCCAACCTGTGCCACTATAATGGTATTATCACCAATAACAACATTATGGGCTATTTGGACGAGATTATCTATTTTTACGCCATTGCCAATGTATGTTTTTTCAAACCTTGCCCGATCAATGGTAACATTTGAACCTATCTCAACATCATCCCCTATCTCAACAGTACCTATCTGAGGAATTTTGTGGTGAACTCCCTTTACAGTGGCAAAACCAAATCCGTCTCCACCAATTACTGTTCCTGAATGAATGTTGACTCGGTTGCCTATGGTAATTCTTTCCCTGATAATTACATGCGGATATATAAAACAGTCATCACCTATTTTTGTATAATGCCCAATGTATCCGCAGGCGCCGATTACCGTCCTATCACCAATAACTACATTATCTTCAATTACAGTATAGGGCTGAATGGAAACATCTTTCCCAATTTTAACATTTTTCCCAATTACTGCTGTTGGGTGTATACCTGGCTTAAATTTAATAGGTTCAGGACCTATTAAACCAATGATTCTTGAAAATGCAAGGGAAGGATTTTCCACCTTGATAAGAGTAATGTCTGAATTCACTGAATAGTGATTATTTTTTGAAACAATTACAGCACTTGCCTGAGTTGATTTCAAAAGCACAAGATACTTTGGATTAGCAACAAATGTTACTGACCCTTTCTTCGCTTC
>JAKPDB010000147.1 GCA_029552985.1 bacterium | reverse complement strand
AGGCGTGGCTGCCGCAATTGCAGCGGCAAGAAATAACGCAACAGTGTGCCTGATTGAAAAAAATTGTGCTCCTGGAGGACTCGCCACGCTTGGAAATGTTAATGTTTATCTACCATTGTGTGATGGAAGAGGACACCAGGTTATCAGCGGAATTGCAGAAGAATTCATGAAAATATCTATTTCTGATGGGTATGGAAAAATTCCTGAATGCTGGACAAATAGTAGTCAGATTGAAGAACGAAAAAAAATAAGATTGCAAGTTGAATTCAATCCATGGACATTTGCGCTTCAACTTGAAAAATTGCTTATTCAGAAGCGTGTTGAAATTATGTATGATACTAAATTCTGCGGGGTCATCAAAAAAAATCATTCCATCACTCATTTAATTATCGAGAATAAATCAGGCAGGTTCGCGATAGAATGCCTGACTGTGATTGATGCTTCTGGAGACGCAGATGTATGCGCAGCTGCTGGTGAAAATGTTGAAAAGGCCAGCAAGAATGTGGCATGTGGGTGGTTCTTTTACTTTGATGGAAATCAGGTAAAGCGATGTATGTTTTCACAAAAATATGACCCTTATAACGAAAAATCATATGGGGTAGAGGGCTTTTCTGTTCACACAAGAGATGGAACGACCAGACAAATTTTGTCATCAAGGGAAAATATTAGAAAAATTATAGAGAATATGAGAAAAATAAATCCTGCAATTTTTCCAGTATCACTCCCCTCAATCCCGTCTTTTCGCATGACAGGAAGGTTGAAGGGATTGACAGAACTTGAAGAATCACACGAAAGAATTTTGTTCCCGGATACAGTGGGTATGATGTCCGACTGGAGAAAACCAGGTCCTGTGTACTACATACCATTTTCGGCTCTTCACGGAGTTAAAACGTTCAATCTTATAACAGCAGGCAGATGTATTTCTGCCAATACTGCGTGGGATATAGTCAGAGCAATTCCTGCATGTTGTTTAACCGGCGAAATTGCAGGAACAGCGTCAGCGTTATTGTGCAAAAATAAAGAAAAAAGCTTCACTTCATTGAACATAAAAAAGCTTCAGCAAACCCTGAAAAAGCAGGGTGTAATGATGGATAACTTCATTCCTGGTTGATTCTGAAAGATTAAAAAAGTGAGAAAACCTTGTTTGTCACCGGCCATGCTAAACCAGTGTAAAATCTATCTCCATTGTCCCCAACAAAAAATTTTGCCCTCTGTGTATCCAGTTTTTTTAAATTGTACTATATCACTTTTTAACACCCGAAAGTAGCAAAATTTCATCCTGCCAGCTATAACTATCAGATATCGTGGCACAATTAACTCGGCGAGGTCTTCCGTACCAAAAAATTGCAGCGCTTCTGGATATAACCGCGTGAAACGTCAAAATTTGTGTATTTTCTTCAAAACTTCCGGATTATAAAGATTGCGTGGAAGCTGACCTGCGATAGTTCTGACAATTTCATCAACTGCAATTGTCTTAAGGGTATCTATTGATTTATCTGAATAATACGCATGGTGTGGAGTACAAATCACATTTTCCATATGCAATAGTGGATTATCTGGTTCTGGTGGTTCCTTTTCAAAAACATCAAGACCTGCACCTGCTATCCATCCTTTTTGCAAAGCAATTATTAGCTTTTTCTCATCAACAAGACCACCTCTTGAAGTATTAATAAGGTAAGAAGTTTTTTTCATCAGTTTCAACTCTTTTTCTCCTATCAGGTGATAAGTATGTTCTGTCAGCGGACAATGAAGCGAAATATAGTCGGACTTTTGTAAAACTTTTTTGAACGACACTTTCTGCACGCTGAATTTCTCAAATACCTGTTTTTCAACATATGGGTCATACGCAATTACCTTCATTCCAAAGCATCCTGCTCTTTTCGCAAGAGACATTGCGATTCTTCCAAAACCAACAAGCCCCAGGGTCTCATCATAAATACTGCCGATATGTCCGAAATCATCAATTTTCCTACCCATAGAAAATTTTTTCAATTTTCTACTGCAGGCAAGCAGCAACATGAAGGCATGATTTGAAACCTCTTCAGTGCAGAAATCAACAACTCTTGAAACCATAATGCCTTTTTCAGTTGCTGCCGTCACATCAATATTATCAAGCCCTGTTCCAAATCTTACAATAATCTTACATTTTTCAAGATTCTGTATAATATCAGATGATATGAATGTCTTTGTAAACAAAATTGCGTCTGCTTTTTTTAATAAAGGTACCATTTTATCTTTTTGCCACAATTCAATAACCCTGGCATTGACTGCCTTCAATTTCTCAATATCCTGTTTTCTCAATTTGTGCATATCAGGGTCGAGATTGACTACAGTATAATGACTTATTCTTTTTTCCATTTGATTTCTGAAAGTGTTTTTCTGCATGCAGTTGCTAACAGGGACATGTCGTGTCCAACTGCAATAAATTGAAAACCCTCTTCAATTCTCTCGTTTATCTGCGAACCTGTGGCAACAAGCCCGCAGGGAATTCCTCTTTTCTTACATACGTCCAGGATATATTTGATATTCTTTTGAACCTCTTGATGCGACGGATTTTTCAAAAATCCCATTGATGCAGCCAGATCATTTGCTCCGATAAAAACACAATCAATACCTTTGACACTCAATATGCTTTCAAGATTTCTGACAGCATCAACATGTTCTATCTGGATCACAACAAGAATATTGTCATTTGCCCTTTCAAAGTACTCAGCAAGCCACGAACCGAAACCACCTGCCCTGTGAGGACCAATACCGCGTATTCCTTCTGGTGGATACCTTGTTGCTGATATTGCCTGCTGCGCCTGCTGGGGTGTGTTCACCATTGGAATAATTAAACCCATGATGCCTGTGTCCAGTACCTGCTTTATTACAACAAAATCATTCCATGGAACTCTCACAAGAGGCACAGTAGATGTCCCAGAAACTGCCTGAGCCATTGCTTCAACAGATTCTATTCCAATAACGCCGTGTTCCATATCAAAAACAAGCCAGTCAAAACCAGCTCTCGCCATTACTTCAGCAATTGTTGGGTGCGCGGTGATGACAAATGCGCCAATTGCTGATTTCCCTTCCTTTAGTTTTTTCTTCAAAATATTTTCTGGCATCATTTTCATCCCCCTGTTATAACAAATGCATCACAATAGAATTTCACTGAAAAGTACTATTTCATAGAAGAAGATTTTTCAAAATATCAGGTCTGTTTGTTGTGATGAATTGAACTCCCATGTGAATACTCGAAAGCAAATCTTCCTCACTATCAGGAGTCCATGAATTGACAGAAAATCCTGAGGCAATCAGTATTTTTACTATCTCTGCGTTCAAACTATTGAACTGAATATCAAGTTTTCTGATTCCACAACAAACCAGTTCAGGTAAATTGGAAGGCACGTGTTTACAGATAAAACTGGTCGGTATCTCCGGAAGAATATTTCTTGCCTGTTTTACATAGTCAAGGTTAAAGGACCCAATAAAAAGTTTTTTTACTTTACTTTTATTTAGAAACTCACCCAATTTTTCTACATCGCATTTTTTGATCTCAATCAAAATCCCTGCTTTATCATTTGCTATTTCTAAAACCTCTTCTATGTGCGGAATTTTTTCACCAGGAAAACCTTTCCATTTTCCTACGTCATATTTTCTGATTTCTTTATATGTCATATCCTTCACAAAACCCTTACCATCTGTTGTTCTGTCAATCTTTTCGTCGTGTATCACAACAGGTTCACCGTCACGCGTCTGGTGTACATCAATTTCAAAAAAGTCCACCTTCAGTTCAGTCGCCTTCTTGAATGCGATAAGAGAGTTTTCAGGATAGACACCGCTAAAACCTCTGTGGGCCACTATCTGTAAAGAACCTCCAGTTAATCCTTTATCCATATTGGACCTATCCATGCCAGTTCTCCATCAACCCGTTGTACCCTTACATAGAAATATTTTTCTCCAGAATATAGCTGCTCAAATTTAAGTTCACATTCTCTTTTATTAACATCAAAAGTTTTATAAATTTTCCCATCTGAAATTAAAAATATCTTAAAAACAGGAACTTCACTGGCTGCTTTTATAAAAAAATCAAGTTTATCGGGATTCCCCAGAAAGGACCCGGATGAAATACCATTAATTGAGAATTGCAAAATCATTCTGACATTACTTGTGGCGTAGCACTGTCTATTAAAAAGAGCATTAAAAATCTCATCCCTGGTCAGTTTTTCTGCAATAACTGCTGTAAGTCCCTGCCTATATAGTAATCTATAAATATCTGGCTTACCCTGCATGGTATGCAGGTCATCGCCTGGTCTGCCGTCATGAATGTCTCCACCCCCAACAAATCCAAATTCATATCCAAGATTCAGTGCATCTATAACATGCTGGGACTTTTTTTCACCACCAAGTACTCTGATTGGTCTGGTATTGCCCTGCTGTGCATTTATCTCGCTACTTCCCCAGACAGAATAAATCTCAACAAGTTTCTCAACATCCCCGTCATGGGCAAGATTCCAGTTTACTCCCATACTTACATTGGCACTGTGATGTGGTATCACAAGGCCATTGTAATGATGGGCAACTTCATAAACTTTTTCTATACTATCTTTGCCTGACCTTACAATTTGACCTGTGTTTTTAGGAAAATAGATATTTCTATGACCGAAACTATTATCTGTCCATTCCTGCGCAATAAGAGTTGTAAACTTTTCATCTTCATTGAAATCATTGGTTACAGCGCAAAAATATTCCCACTGTCTGTCAGTAATCCATTCACTGTGGTCTGTGATAGAAAAAAAGTCCAGAAACGCTTCGTCCCTTGCAAACAAATATAATTCTTCTGGACATCTTAATCCATCAGAAAAAAATGTCTGTGAATGGAGATCTCCCCAGAATATTCTAAACCGTGGTTCTTCCATCACAAATATAGGGTTTGTGATGGCTTCAATGTTTTTTTCAGGGTATCTTACTTTTATAAAATGAATTCCAGGTTTTTCAAACGATAGGTCATAAACAGTCCCAAACTTCCTTCTGTCATTAAAAAAGACTCCGTGATAATTTGAAAATTTACTTCTTCTATTTTCTATTTCAATTTCTATCTCGCCAATATCTCCATCATAAACATTGTCAAGATATTTAATCCCTCTTGGAGAAACATTAAACGGGCTGCGCAGCCCAGGGCGACTAGTATAACATTCCCAACCAACTTCATAAGGAGTCGTTAAAATTTTAAATCTTAGGTTAAATCGTTCTCCAGTTGCTACAATAGATGGAACAATTGCATATATTCCTGTCATTTTATTTTTGAAGTTTAGAAATTGCTTCTATTCCGAGTTGCTTCCACATCTTTTCGTCAAATTCAGCCATTCTTCCTGGACAATTTTTTCTCCTGCAAACCTTGCAACCATTGTAGTCAATCTCTGCGGGAAACAAGATTCCGGAAACACTTTTATTTGGTATCATGAGACAACTTTCAGTCAGATTTACTCCAATCAGTTTTTCCACATCTCCAAAAAGAGAAAATAACTGTTTCTGCTGCTGAATCGGCCAAAGTCCATGTTCACTTCCACCAGGAACCATGGTGGCGGTTTTACCAAGTAAAAATCTTTTTTTTATATATTCCAGAACGTTTTTTATGGCAATGTTCAAATAGGCTGCCTTTATTGTATCCCACCAGTATTCTTTTAGTAAATCATCAAAAAACTTCATTGAATCCAGTTCAGCCCCACATGTGGCTATATAAGGAAAAACCCTGCCCGCTTTCTCAAGATTTTTACTGAGAGTCATGCTTTCAAATCGCACACCATTGATAACAACCCAATTATTATTCCTTAATTCAATGAAACCCTCAAGATAAATTGCTTTAGGTCTCGCAATCTTTCTTGCAATTTCAAAAAGTTTCCTGAATTCCTCTTCATCGGCTGAATCTGTGATTTTAAGCTTCCTCAACAATTCCTCATAGTTAACTTCATCCTTAAAATGTTCAAGTATCTCCATTACAACTCCAGGTAAAAAAATTTTTTCTTAGATTATCATATAACATAAAAAGAATATTTTCAAAAGGACTTGACATAAAAAATATTTCGATTATTATATAGCCATATGGCTATGAACCCAATTACAAAATTGCAGGATTTTTTGCACGCAATATCTGACGAAAAAAGAATCAGGATACTTAAGATGCTTGAAAAAAAACCACTATGCATCTGTCAGTTGACTGCTGTGTTAGAAATCAGGCAACCAACAGTTTCAAAACATATGGCAAAATTAAAAAAGGCAAACATTGTTTTCGAAAAAAGAACCGGCCAATTTATAGTGTATATCCTCAATAGAAACCATCCATTTATCAACATATGGTGGGTAGCAAGTTGTCTAATTGACAACAGTGTTATTGCGAAGGATGAAAAAAAGTTAAATAAAAAAATTTCATTTAAGATCGATAGCCAATTGTCTATAAATCGGGTAAGGGCCAATGATGCAAAAAATTGAATTAAAAGAGTGGCAAAAATTTTTCTTAATGGGTTTCCTTTTTATTTTATTCTATTTTTTGCCTGTTGAAATGCTTCGATTCAGAAATCCATTTTATGAAGCGCTTGCCCTTGTAAAATGGTATGCAAGAGAACATGTGTTGCTGTGTCTTGTTCCTGCTTTTTTTATTGCTGGTGCAATATCAGTTTTTGTAAGTCAGGCATCTGTCCTAAAGTATTTTGGACCTAAGGCAAATAAGATTTTGGCTTACTGCGTTGCATCTGTTTCAGGAACAATTCTTGCTGTTTGCTCCTGTACGGTGTTGCCGCTTTTTTCAAGTATCTATAAACGTGGGGCAGGACTTGGACCTGCAATTGCTTTTTTATATTCAGGTCCTGCCATCAATGTGCTTGCCATTATTATGACAGCGAGAATTCTCGGGTGGCAACTTGGTCTTGCAAGAGCTATCAGTGCGATTGTAATGAGTATTGTACTGGGACTGTTAATGCATTTATTATTCATTCGGGAAGAAAGAGAAAAGCACGCCAGCGCAAATTCCTTGATTACTCAGGATGAAGAAAAACATTCCTTATGGCAAATAGTTCTACAATTTGTTTTTATGATAGCATTTTTGGTATTTGCTAACTGGGCAGAGCCAAAAGCAGGTATTTCCGGGTTCTGGGCAAATGTATTTCAGATAAAATGGCTTTTAAGCGCTTTTTCTCTTTTTGGCTTATTTTTTGTATTAAAACTCTGGTTTGATGGGGATGAAATTCAGGCCTGGACAGAAGCAACATGGGGATTTGCAAAACAGATTACTTGTAAGCTAACGATACGTTAGTTTGTATACTACTCCTTGTGAAATTTCCATAGTCTGTCTTTTACAACTGATTTTATACTCCCCTTTCGTAGCCGTCAAATTTCTCCCCTTTTGCTGCTATGGTACCCTGCTGTTAATTTT
>JAKPDB010000132.1 GCA_029552985.1 bacterium | reverse complement strand
CCCTGTATGATTGACCACTGGTAACTGCCCTGTTGCTCTGGAAATACCCATGCTTCCAATCCTGAGCCAATACCTACCAGGGGCATACTTGTGGGACCCATGATTATTACCAATGGCTCATCCTGCAAAATATTAGCTCTTTTATCTGTACCACCATCATAATATCCCAGACCTACCATCTCAAAACAAAATATCAATAGAAAAATACTTGAGTGAAATTTATTGATTTTCATATCTTTTCTTGTTTCTCCACTCTGATATTACCCGGCCAACAAGGGGGTGTCAAGAAGGCGAAATTTACTATTTTCTCACCTGGTTATGGTAAAATATTTTGTAATGGGAAAAATTCTTATTGTTGCTGGGATTTTACTGATAGTGGTAGGCTTGATGATTCAGTTAAAGTTTCCTTTTGGGAAATTACCAGGGGATATTTCCTACCATCGTGACAATTTCCATTTTTATTTTCCACTTACAACATGTATTCTAATCAGCATCATTATCAGTTTGATTATTATGTTTTTTGCAAAAAAATAGTGCCATGAAATATCTCGAAAAAATATCGCCATTTGACAGCATAAAAATTGACATTTCCTTAATGTTTTCAAGGCATAAAGTTGCTGCAATCAATTTCGTCCCTGAAAAATGGAACAAGGCAAAAAATGCAGAAAAACTTGAACATTATTTATCACTCGCTGCGAAGAGGGGCTGTGAAATTATTGTGGCACCAGAAGGAATTCTTGAGGGCTATGTAATTTCCGATGTAATATGGCACAGGGAAAGAGTTGAAGCATTTTATGATATTGCTGAACCCTTGGACGGCAAATATATCAAATATTTTCAATCCCTCGCAAAAAAATTAAAAACATGTTTCTGCTTTGGATTCGCCAGAAGGGTTAATGATGAAATTTTCAATAGTGCAATTTTTATTGATTATGATGGGAAAATATGCGGTGTTTACAATAAAGTATCTGAGAGCACATACACTACCTGGAAGTTCTCAAGGCAGGGCTCAACAATCAGAGCGTTTGAAACTCCATTTGGTAAATGCGGAATTTTAATCTGCAGTGATAGGTGGTATGCAATAGTTGCACGAACACTCGCACTTGATGGAGCTGAATTTTTTCTTATTCCGACCTATGGTTCAAAAAATAAGGCGCAGAATCAAGCAGTGTTATCCAGGGCAAGGGAAAATGGAGTTCCAGTCGTCCAGGCAAATGTTGGAGCCAACTTAATCATCAACAGGGGTGAGATCGTCGCTTACGATTTTGGGAAGAATAAGATTACCACAGGTTTCATTGACATCCCTGTAAAAGCAACAGAAAAAAGCCATAAAATGGCAGAAATTGCATTTATGAAATGCCAGAAAAAAATGCAGGAAAACTGGTATAAAATGATGCGCAAGCGTTTAAAGAAAAATTTGGTCACAAAAGATGAAAAAAGGCACTTTATTTCTGATACGGATTTTGAAAAACTGAAAAATTCAAACTGGGGTGAAAAACTGGTAAAATGGAAACCAGAAATTTAGGAAACACAGGTATCCAGATCAGTGCGATTTCATTGGGTGGTGTCGCCTTCACCTGGCTTGGTAAAAAAAGTTCTCAACAGTTGATCGATTTCTGCGTTGAAAGTGGAATCAATTACTTTGATGTCTATGCTGGCACTCATGAAAAAATACGGAATTCCCTGAAGAAATACAGAGATAACATTATTATATCTACACGCGGCACACCAAAAACCATAGACCAGTATCTACAATTTTTTGAAATTGATTATTTTGATATTTTTCTTTTAAGCATGGTAGATAGCAACCAGCAGCTCAAGCAGGCCATTGAAGATGCTGAAAAACTTGAAAAATTCCGCAAACAGGGAAAGTTTAAAATTCTTGGAATAGCCACACATAATCCTTGTCTCTATTTAGATATTTTACAATGTGGGGCCTTTCAGGTCATGATGTTGCCACTAAATTGTGTCGATGAGATTCAACAGGAAATCTTTCAAAAAGCAAAAGACAAAGGCATCGGCATTATCGCCATGAAACCAATGGCTGGCGGCAATATCAGGGAATACGAATCTGCCATCAAATATGTACTGGATAAAGATGTTTCAACTGCCCTGATTGGAATGGCGAAAATCACCGAGGTAAGACAGAATCTCAGAGTACTTCAAAATTTAGAAATTACCGAAAAAGACATATCTGTTTATAAGAAAATCCGCAAAAAACTGGGAAAAGTATTTTGTAGATATTGTGGCCACTGCATTTTTCCGGAACCATGCCCCAATGAAATTCCAGTAAGAACCATCATGATGCTTGAAACTCTTGCATTTCAGGCAAATTTAAGAAGAACTGTGTCTGAAAAGGTTTTGAAGTCAATTGAAAAATGCAGCAGGTGCGGAATGTGTGAAACACGATGTCCTTATAAACTACCCATCCGCAAGCTTTTGCCTGAAAAAGTAAAAATGTACCTGAAAATGACGCGCTGAAATTATTCTGCCACAATACAGTAAAATTTATCAATTTCAGGGATTCTTATTACAAATTTTTCGCCAACTTTTGTCACTGAAATTTTATCAAAGACGCTGAACACCTTTTTAACATTTTTTTTCGGTATAAATTCCACAGTCACATTTTTCTGTTTCTTCATCGAAAAATTTGTAAGTGTAATTGTGTAACCTTCTTTTCTTTCAAGCAAAACTGATTCCACAAGAGGATGGGAACAGGTAATGTCACTTTTTACATCTTTCAGCATATCCTTGATGATAGATCTTACCTGTTCATTAAATTCAGTCGGGAAAAACAAAGACAATTCATCTTTATCTCCGCCCCTGCCGTAGGGACAAACCGGTATCGCATCCTTCAAATAGGCAGGCCCGACAAGCGCTCCAATAATAATTGCTCTACCATTTCCATATTGGTTTTCCACCGCAGCAACAGAACCATCCTGAAATCTGCCGATAACTTTTCCACTATCAACAGTAAATACCTGTTTGTATCCAAAAACCTTCATCTTCTTCCCATCTGTAAATGTGATTTCATCCATTGGTTGAAGATGAACAAGTTCAAGTTTTGGCCTGATTGCATCAACAGTTTTTTCCAGTTTTGCGCTGTTAATTCCAAAGACTTCTTTCATGATATTCATCGGTTTGTTGTATTGGTCGTAAAGCCCTCCACCAGCAACAGAAATTAATATTCCACCGTTTCTGACCCAGTTTTTCAGAGCTTCTGCTGCCTCTGGTCTTAAGTGGTCACCGACAAGAAAATAAACCCGATAATTTTTTAAATATCCTTCAATCAGGTCTTCTTCAGACAGTATTTCGACAGGATATTGTAGATGTCGTAGCATCAGATAGAGATTCTGTCTTTCCTGAGGATAAACACAGTTGCCAGGAGAATGCTGGTATGATGGCTTTCTCGCCAAATCCCAGATATCAGTACTTGAACTCCACCCAATTGCAATGTTACCTGGTACTACTTTTGCATCCACAAGATCATCCTCGACCATTCCAATTGTCCTGTTGACCCGCTTTGTTGCCTTCATGATCTCTGGATGTCCCATATAACTGCACCCATCAGGCCATCCAAACACATAGTAGTGAAGCCATTTGAATCCTGAACCATACATAATATAACTGGCAAGTTCAACAAATTCTGGATTGTATCCATATGTTCCTGCAGTAATTAAATAAGAGCCAACAGGACAGTTGTGATATTTTGAAAGAGACCTGGCAAGCGCTGCCTCGTAAGATTGAGTTTGAGGACCAATATAATCAGGTGTTCCACACAAACCCCAGGAAATTTCTGAGCTGTATTCTGTAACACCCCTTTCCTTAAACAGTAAGAAGACATCATCTCCTCTTGCAATAGCAGGAAATCCTCCAATTGTAGGAAAGATACTGCCAGAATGGACATAACTCCCTTCAGGAAATATCTTTTCAATAAGTTTTGTTGCTTCAGCATTAACCCTGGCAAATAGATAAGTTCTAAATCTTATTGAGTAATAATGGAAAAGATCAGAATCACTCATCACATCATCCAATTTCAATGACTGCTTTTCTAAATACGATTGAAACATTTCCTTACATTTTGGCCAGCTCATGAGTGTTTCGAAAGAAGGAGGCCCTGTTTCTTCAAGAAGTTTGATATGCAAAGGAAATCTTCTTCCAAGTTTTCTGTAAAGGTCATCTGCTATCTGCTGGTACCGTTTTTGAAGTTTTGAAAAATCACCCTCATAGCATTCCCTTGAAAGATGCATGTTCTGAAGTGAATAAAAACCGATATCTGTATTAAAACCTTTCAGTTGACTGTCTTTACCATAAATAAGAGGATGCGTGCTGTATGCCTGACCATTCAGACCAGATGCCACTGCGAGATTGAACTGCAACTGAGGAAATATATCCCTGATAACTCCTGTCAGCAAAATCTTTTTTGCAACCTTTCCGGGTGGATTATACTTTTTCAGAATACTTATTTGTTTTTTAATCATCTCATCAAATGTGAGCGCTTTGCTATTTCCAAGGAGTCCCTTTTCATACTTTTTTAATCCCACAGCAACAAACACTGTTGTTTCATCATTTCCTGGACCTATGTTTACACTTTTTACAATGCTGGATGTTGAGCCAACAGCAATATCAAGTTTAATTTTTGCATTCCCTTTCTGGGAAACAACAATTTCAGGAACCTGGACAGTATAAAGTTTTAGTTGATACCATGGCGTTGACATTCCTGGTCTCAAATAATCTTTTTCTTCAGGAATTTTCTCAGACAACCCAGATTTCCCAATATAATGAGTTTCTCTTGGAGCATATGGGTGGTTGCCTAACATTGCAAATCCAGTGGTTACTTTAATCAGCCCTGAACCCTCAATCACATATGCTCTCACGAAAGCCGGCTCAGTGAAACGAGAAAGAATTGGTGGCCTATTTCCTCTGCTCCACGCCCAGTCATTTCCAGGAACAAGATTCAGATCGTCAGTTAGATAAAATAAATCAACAATTCTTCTTGCTACTGGTTTTTGATTTTTCCCTTTTTTCAGTACTATTGTGGCAGGACCTTTTTCAAGTTCTGCT
>JAKPDB010000112.1 GCA_029552985.1 bacterium | reverse complement strand
TTTTGAACCTTCCAGGTCAGTTCAGGAATGTTAATTCCGTACTCAACAATAATTCCGAGGTTTAATCTTACTCCATCTTCTTTTACAGAAACCTTTACTCCTGCATCAGGAATTTTCCTGAAAAAAAGAGCAATCCCGCCAACAAAACTTGTTGCAATCTTATAAACGCCGGGTATACTTTTGGCTGCTATTGCTGCAATTGTTCCAATAACCTCGTCATCAATTTTTACTGAGCCAAGTTGTTCCTTTTCTTCATTGGGCATATTAACCTCCTGCTGCTGAACCAACTGCTTGCTTATTTTTCATGTCATTCAGAAGTTTCTCAAGCCATCCCACATAGTATCTTCCTGATTGAAATACTGGATGGTCAAGCACCACTTTATAGAAATCAATTGTTGTTGATATCCCTTCAATTTTCATTTCATTTAATGCTCTCTGCATCCTGGTAATCGCTTCCTGCCTTGTTCTTCCATAACTGATGAGTTTTGCAAGTAAACTATCGTAAAATGGTGGAACGACATATCCTTCGTAGATGTGCGTATCCACCCTGATACCAGGGCCCCCTGGCAGAACAAGTTTTGTAATTTTTCCGGGAGAAGGCAAAAAATCCCTGGCAGGATTTTCCGCATTGATTCTACACTCAATACTGTGTCCTGTAAATGGAACAAACCTGTGGTGGTATCTCATTTTTTCGCCTGATGCGATTTCAATCTGGTTTTTCACAAGGTCAAAACCAGTAATCATTTCTGTAATTGGATGTTCAACCTGGATTCTTGTGTTCATTTCCATAAAATAAACGTGTCTTCCTCCCATTAAAAATTCAATAGTTCCAGCATTTTTATAGTTGATTATCCTGCATATTTTTCTTGCTATTTTTTGTAATTTTCTCCTGACGCACGCATCAACCGCTGGTGATGGGGTTTCTTCAATCAACTTCTGATGCCTTCTTTGAAGGGAACAATCCCTTTCTGGGAAAGCAAGGATATGACCATATTCATCAGCCAGCACCTGTATTTCAATATGCCTGGGCCTTTCAATAAATTTTTCAATGTATAGCGAAGGATTATCAAAAGCAATTTTTGCTTCCTGCTGACATGCAGGCCAGTATGCATTAAACTCATCTGGAGTATGCGCTATTCTCATTCCTCTTCCGCCGCCGCCAGCAGATGCTTTGATTATCACTGGGAACCCAATTTTTTTTGCCTGCTTTCTGGCATCTTCAATATCCACAAGGCTATCGACACCTGGAATTACAGGCAACCGACCTTTTTTAACTGTTTTTCTTGCCTCTGACTTGTCTCCCATCAAGCGCAGATTTTCTGGTCGCGGACCAATAAAAACAATCCTCGACGACTGACACACTTCAATAAAAAATGGATTTTCAGAAAGAAACCCATAACCAGGATGAACAGAATCAGCGCCTGTAACTTCGATAGCGCTGAGAATCGCAGGAATATTTAGATAACTTTCAAGCGGAGAAGCAGGACCTATACAGATTTTTTCGTCAGCAAGCATTACCGGTAAACTTTCCCGGTCAGCTTCAGAATATCCTATAACAGAAGTAATACCAAGTTCCTTGCATGCGCGTATAATTCTTACTGCAATTTCTCCGCGATTCGGAATGAAAATACGTTTTAACATCAAGTTTCCTGTTGCTCAACCGGTTCAAGCAAAAATAACACCTGTCCATATTCAACCGGTGAACCGTTTTCAACAAGAATCTTTTTTACCCTGCCAGCGCATTCTGCCTTAATTTCGTTCATAACCTTCATTGCTTCGACAATACAGAGCGTGGTTCCTTTTTTTACCACTTGACCAATTTCTACAAAAGGCGGCGATTGAGGAGAAGGCGCTCTATAAAATGTACCAATAAGAGGTGATTTCACCTGAACAAGGTTTTCCTGTTCCTTTGACTCAATAACTTCAACTTTTT
>JAKPDB010000056.1 GCA_029552985.1 bacterium | reverse complement strand
CCTGCACCAATCGCGCCAGCAGCACCAGTAACCATTGCGACCCTGTTTTTCAGGTCGTATGTGCATTCAGGTTCAGGTTTCATGAATGAGCCCTTTTGTCTTACCTTTTTTCAATATGTTAACAAAATATCGTGCATTGTCTTCAGGGTCTTTACCATCAAAAATTGCGCTTCCTGCAACAACGATATCAGGCGCCATTTGAGCAATATCATGGATATTTTCTTTTGTAACTCCTCCATCTATGCACAGAAGTATATCCCTCTCTGATTCATTGATGAGTGAAATTGCCTGCTCCACCTTTTTTGCTGTTGTTTTGATGAAGGATTGTCCCTGCCACCCAGGATTTACAGCAAGAATAGTAATCATATCAACCACATCAAGAATGTTTTTGATGGAATCAACAGGAGTTCCTGGATTGATTGCCACACCCGCAATAATTTCTCTGTCAGCAGAATTAACATTTTTCAGTTTTTTTATTGCCTGGATAAGTGAATGAATATGTGCTGGGTATGATTCAAGATGCACTGTAATCATATCAGCACCTGCTTCTGCAAACAGGGAAATTTTACTTGCTGGATTTTCAATCATTAAATGGACATCTTTGAGGTATTTAGTTTGTGCCTGTTTTATGAAAGAAGGACCAGCAGTCATCATCGGACAGAATACGCCATCCATTACATCAAAATGCAACATTTCAACCCCTGACCCGTCAAGTTTTTCAATCTCTGCTGCAAGATGCATCATATCTGCCGCAAAAGCTCCGACGCTCAACATTGGTGTTAATGATCTGATATAATGATGAAAAGATGTTGTCATTTTGTCATCCTTTGTTTTTTTGTGCAATTTTTCCCCTGTAATATTCATATGCTTCTTGTGGTTTTACATTTTTATGTACAACCATCCTGACTGCCTGTATCATTGCCACAGGGTTTTCTGCCTGAAAGATGTTTCTTCCCATATCAACCCCAGATGCTCCCTGCTGAATTGCATTATAAGCCATTTTCAAAGCATCAGGTTCAGGTATTTTTTTACCACCCGCTATTACTATTGGTACAGGGCATGACGCAGTGACTGTATCAAAATCTGGCTCAACATAGTAAGTTTTCACATAGGTCGCCCCGAGTTCTGCACAAACCCTGCAGGCAAGTCGCATGTATTTGGCATCCCTTACAAGTTCTTTACCTACAGCAGTGACACCGAGTACACCAATTCCATACCTCTGCCCCATATCCACCAGTTTTGTCATATTATGGACTGATTGTGTTTCATATTCTCCGCCAATAAAAACCTGCACAGCAACTGCCGCAGCATTCAATCTGATGGCATCTTCAATGTCCATTGCAATCTGTTCATTTGAAAGTTCCTTCAGCACAGTTGGACCGCCGCTGGCTCTTACAACGATACCATTGGGATATGTTGGTGGTATGATTGAACGCAGTATGCCTCGCGTAAGCATCAATGTATCGGAATACTGAAGGAGCGGAACTATTGTGACATCAATTCTTTCAAGCCCTGTTGTAGGACCCTGAAAATATCCATGGTCTATTGCAAGCATCACGGTTTTTTCTGTAGCCGGGTTGAAGATTTTTGAAAGGCGGTTTTTCGTTCCCCAGTCAAAATTATTGCAACCCTTGAGGAAAAAAGCCCTGTTTTTTTGTGTTATTTCAGGGAAGAAATTTTTTTCTTTCCTTTCATCGGCTTCAGGCATGGTATCCTCCTTTTTTGGTGATGAGGATTGGCTTTAAGCGATTTCATTATATAACAGATGCACAGCAGGTGCAAACATTGACCAGGTCAAAGTCCTATGGTATGATATTAATCAAAAAATCCAACAG
>JAKPDB010000038.1 GCA_029552985.1 bacterium | reverse complement strand
ATAACCGTTTGTTTTGATAAAATTAATGATGTCCTGTATTAACTGGACATACAAATCCTGCCATTTTTCTGACATAAAAGGAACACCGAAATAAGCGCTGTGAAAATAAACCTCATTCGGCAGGTCAATAAGAACACATTGAAACCCTGCTTGCTTTGCATTGTCAAGGGTTTCCTTCAATGAACTCATTCCCCTTCCTTTCACCACCTTTGTAAAATCAAAATTGTATTTGCCATCTTTCGTTTCATAAGGTGGCAGGCATCCTGTGATACCGATCATATTTGCATTATGTTGAACCATATGCCTGAACATCAATGGTTCCTGCTCTGGATAGAAAACTTTTCTATTCGGATCAGAACCATAAACAGTTGCCCAGTCATGATTTCCATAAAAAAATCCCCAGTACACATCATCAGGCTTTTGCAATTTAACTGGAAGAACCCTCAGGGATAAAGGCACTGACAGTAACACTTCTTCTTTTGTTTTCTTTATCGCCTTTATCTTGATAGAACCATTGTATATGCCGGACTTTGCGTTTTCAGGAATTGAAAATGTAAGATAATACTGTGTTGTTACTCCTTTTTCAAGTTTACCGCTTACCCTGTCAAGATAAAATGGAATCACATGATAGGTGTTACCAAGATATTTTCTTGGAAGATATATCATCTCTCTAATTTCAGCCATACTTTTTAAGTCGCCTGTTATTTCCATCTGTATGGCATCAAATTCAACAAACGGTCTTATACAAAAATTCCTTGCAAGTATTTCGCCGGCACAACCCCATGCCCTGATTTCTTTTTTTCTTATTTCTGGCGCCTTGGTATAAGGGTAAATGATGTTTTCAGGTCTGCTTTCCCAGAGAAAAAACCCTGTTTTGTGTTCTTCAGGGTCAATTTTTGCCTCTGGTTTATAAAAATCAGGATATTTGATTTCAACAAAATCAAATGGAATCTTTGAACCTGTCATTGATTGAACCTGGCCTGATTGTTTTTCAACGCTGTCAATGATGTATTCCACATGGGGACTGATTCTGATATCATCCACCCATACATATCCTGTTTCCTGATATGTTTGAATATGCACCGCAATTTTCTTTGCTTTTGCGGGAGTTTTTACGCTCATTGTGTACGGCGTCCAGTCAAATGTCCCCCTTACCTCCAGTCTTGCACCCTTTCTATCAATGTATTTGTTATTTTCGTCATAGTAATTCACATAAGCAACAATGGCAAAATTGCTACCTTCTTCAGCATCGCTTTTCCCGAAAAATATGAGGTCATACATTGTGTCAGGTTCTGCTGGAAGGAAAGCACTGAAAATATAACTTGAATCATCAGCATCCTTTTTCTTCCTCATCTTCATTGAACCCTTTTTTATGTAACCTGTGCTTTCATCAAAACCTGCATCTCCCCGGAGTTTGAATTCACCCTGTCCATTATCAAAACTTCCTCCTGAAAGAAGATTGATGTCAAGGTTTGATTTATACTGTGATACTGGTTTTCCTTTTACGCCGGCTACATCAAAATATACATAATACCTTTCAATATCCAGCCCCTTTTCCCATACAATAATTCCACGAGCGTTTTTTTCTTCGTCAAAATCTGGACGCGGAACAAAATTGAATTTTACCTCTGCAAAAGTCCCGTCTTTTTTCACTCCAATCACCCTGATTGAAGAAATATCAAGTTTCCTGTTCTCTGGGGAAATCTTATCAAGCAAAGATGTGAAGT
>JAKPDB010000030.1 GCA_029552985.1 bacterium | reverse complement strand
ATTTCTGATAATACTTCAGACCATATTCTTTTGTGCTCCACCAGATATTTTAAGAGAAAGGCAAACTACAATTTTGCAAAAATTCCTGTTAATATCGCCCATCATAATGTTGCTGCAGAAATCCGCTATTTTGTTGATTGTATTTTGAGCGATCGCAGAATTGAAACAGATGAAATCGAAGGAACAAAAACAGTTGCCAGTTGCCTTGGAGCAGTAATCTCGGCTGAACAACATAGACCCGTCAATATCAGAGATGAAATGTTCTCCAGGTTTATCCACCTGTAAGATGTTACTTCCCAATAATCCAGACAGGACTTGCCCAAGCAACTTCTTGATTTCTTTGAATGGCTCTGATGTAGTAAAAAGCAAATGGATGTTTGGAGTGCTGGGTAGGCGGAAGTAAAATTCTATTTACTGGTGTACTGTCCTGCCAGTGTACTTCCACATCCATTTTTTTGTCTTTTATTGTTGCCACAATACAGTTGTTCCTGATTATTTCAATCCTTTCAAGGATATCAGTACCGTGAAATATGATATGGAATTTTCTGATGCCTGCTTTTTGAAAGTTGATTTCTTTGCCCAGAGGATTTCCGTTCATTGTGTAAAACAGATATATCCGTGCGCCAGTGGTTGCAATCGTTCTTCTATTCCACAATGCCTCCCATATTCCTTCTCTTGAAAGTTGATTTGCAAAAACTCCTGTCAGTCCATCCTTGTAATTACATGAACCCTGTGGAAAATCTGTTCCCGCATGCCCGATGTGGTCGTCTCCACCACCAGTAAATCCCACCTTCCAGCCAGAGAGAAGCGCATTGATGAGATAACCGATCTTAAACGGTTGCCAGTTGCTTTTGCATTCAGGAATGGGATTACCCATTTTTTCACTACATTCATAGCTTCCCCTCATTTGATATATCTCAACCAACCTTTCTTTTGTTTCATCATGATCTTTCCAGTCACAGAAATTTCCCCCATGTGCAGTATGGTGAGGTATTACAATGGCTTTTTCTTTTTTCAGGGCTTTGAACAGGGCTTTTGGTGTGGGAAAATGTCCTTCATCTGAGCGATACATGGGTCTATCATCATGAAAATAATAAACATTTCTATCTCCATCTCCATTTCGTCTCCACTTTGCCCACTCATAACCTGAAAATGTAATAAATTTTCCGGGTTTATGCCATTTTTTTACAGTTTCGCATGTTTTTTTCCACATTTTTTCTGTGGTTTCCCAGGTATGGTCATGGTCACCAGGAGCACCAAAATCAAGCCGGGCTTCGTTCTTTAATTGATGAAAATAATGGTCAATTGTTCCGACACCATCAGACATTTCAGTATGTCCATGTATCATTCCCCAGTAAAGATTGTATTTCTCATTTTCACTGCATATGATGGGATTGCTGACAAATTTTTTTCCGGCATACTTTATAGTCAATCTATAAATTCCTGGCTCTGGAAGGGCAGTTTCAAACTCAAGGCAGGTGGAGTTTTTCACCCTTTTGATTGGGCTATTTAATTTTTTTCTGCCGCAAAACAGGTATATTTTTTTGTGCGGAATTTCTGAGGAAAGATTATGAAATTTATCCTCAGGTCTGATGAGTACAGAAAAATTTTTTTCTGGCAAAACATTTGAAGGTGCATGTATTTTCATATGATGTATGCGTCTACCAAGGATATGGACTAAACAGGCAGAAAGAATTTTCTTTTGATTTTCCTGGTTCCAGACACTTTCAGCCCTGTGGGGACCAGAAGCAGATACTAGTTCATCCTGATATAAAACGAAAAACTTGTTCAAAATGCTTGCTGTCTCACAATAAACATTTCGCAGGACAACTTCAAGGTATTCTTCTTTTTTTATGCCAGTATCAGGAATATGTATGATAAAAGTTCCTGGATAACCTGAATATTTTGAAATTTTTAAATTTCGATTTTTCAATTTGGCACAGATAAAACCATCTGCTTTCTTACTGGTAATTTGGATATTTGAGAAATACCCTTTGTTATTTCTTCCACCAGCAATTTGAAGTTTCACAGATGAATGTGGTCTGATATTTCTTGATAAAAGAAATTGTAATTTCAGTGTTGCCTTCTGCCCCGCAAAAACAAAAGACGGTCTGGAAAAAGTAATTTTTACTCTGCCAGGTATTCTGATTGGTCTTTCAAATTTAGGGACATGGATATTTTTCATATGCATCTCAGAGTATATTTCTGAATTGTACCACAAATTCAGTGGGATTAAATAAAATTTTGACACAAAGGTAAGAAATGTGTATAATCTTGGCAAAAATAAAATCCTGTTGTGGCTGATTTTACAAGAGTATTTTACCAAAACTTCAGGACAAAATGGAGGAAACATGAAAACTCAAAAAACGCCTGTTCCCGATAAAGAAACAAAAATTGAAAAAAAGTTTTATCTTGTGGATGCAACCGGTAAAACCCTTGGACGGCTGGCATCAAACATAGCGACGGTTCTCCTTGGCAAGCACAAAAGTTGCTGGGTTCCATACCAGGATACAGGTGACTTTGTTATTGTCATCAATGCTGAAAAGGTGAAATTAACCGGAAAGAAAATGTTTGACAAGGTATATTACAGACACTCCGGATATCTTGGAGGATTGAAAAAAGAAACCTTTATGTCACTGATGCAGAAAAGTCCTGAAACAGTGATCGAACATGCTGTAAAAGGAATGCTGCCTCACAATCGGCTTGGAAGACAACTGTTAAAAAAGCTCAAGGTTTATCGTGGTTCCCAGCATCCGCACCAGGCACAGATACCAGTAGTGCTTGACATAAAATAGGAGGTTTTATGCCAAAAATTTACATTATCGATGTAACAAACAGGGATGGAGTGCAGACAGCACGGCTTGGCCTTGCGAAACTTGAAAAGACAATGATCAACTTGTATCTGAATCAGATGGGCATATTCCAGAGTGAAGCAGGTTTTCCTGTTACAAAGCACGAAATCAATTATCTCAACGCAAATATGGCACTTGTAAAAAAGGGTATTCTTACTCCAATAAGAATCTCTGGCTGGATGAGGGCAATTGTTGATGATGTTGCTGAAGCGTTCAAAAATATTCCGGAACTTGAACATGTCAATCTTTCGATTTCAACATCTCAGCAGATGATACTGGGTAAATTTCAGGGAAAAAGAGATTTTTCAGGCGTGATCAAGGACATGACTGCTGCTGTTGATGAAGCAAAAGCACGCGGAGCAAAATCAATTGGAGTAAATGCAGAGGACGCATCGAGAACAGACATGGACAAACTGATTGAATTTACTCTCGCTGCAAAGGAACATGGCGCTGATAGAATCAGGTATTGCGACACACTGGGATACGATACACCATTTACAGTCTACGAGCGTGTCTATCAGCTTGCTTCAAAAACAAAGATGCCTGTGGAATTACATTGTCATAACGACTTAGGAATGGCTGTGGCATGTTCTGTTGCAGGAGCAAAAGCAGCCATAGATGCAGGCGTTGATGCGTATATTAACACCACAATCAATGGTATGGGAGAACGGGCAGGAAATGCAGATCTTATCTCGGTTTTGCTTGCGTGCAAATATGGTGCTGGAATGGCAGGCAAGTATCAGCTGGATGAAAGAATCAATCTTTCGATGTCGTGGAAAATTGCCCACTATGCTTCATATGCCTTCAGGGTTCCTATTCCAATTAACCAGGTGGGAGTTGGAGCAAATGCTTTTGCACATTCCTCTGGAATACATGTGGATGGTGCTCTGAAAGACAAAAGAAATTATGAGTTGTACGATTTTGAAGAACTCGGCAGAGGCGAGCCTGAAATCATTGAAACCGGACGAATGATTATTCTTGGTGAATACAGTGGTATCAAAGGACTGCGAAACATTTATGGCAAACTTGAGGTCGAATTCAAGGATGAGGAAGAAGCGAGAAAAATTCTTGAACTTGCCAGATATGCAAATGTTCATACCCAGAAACCACTGACCGACGACGAATTGCTTTTTGTTGCAAGACATCCAGAAGAAGCTCGTCTTTTAATGACTGTAACACCATAATGTTATAAAATGGGTCAGACAATAGCAGAAAAAATTCTATCATCTCATGCAGGAAAGCAGGTTTTTGCAGGCGAAATATGCCTTGCAAAGGTGGATTTTCTTATGGCACAGGATGGAACAGCACCTCTTGTGATAAAGGCGTTTGAAGAACTTGAAGGAAATAAAATTTTTGACCCTGAACGGGTGTGTTTTGTCTTTGACCACAGCGCGCCAAGTCCAAATATGGGGGTTTCTTCTCTCCACAAACTCATGAGAGAATTTATACAAAAATATGGCATAAAGAAAATGGAAATAGGAGAAGGCGTATGCCATGTTCTGATGCCTGAAAAAGGATTTTTAAGACCAGGACAACTGATTCTTGGCGCTGACAGTCATACTCCCACCTATGGCGCATTAAATTTGATGGCATGTGGAGTTGGTTCCACTGACCTTGCCATTGCAATGCTGACAGGAAAACAATGGTTCAGAGTTCCATATTCCACAAAACTTGTATTTTCTGGAAAATTGAAAAAGGGAGTATTTGCAAAAGATATGGGACTTCTGATGGTGAAAACACTTACCGCGCAGGGAGCAGTCTATCAGAGTGTTGAAATTACAGGACAGGCAATAAAGAATCTATCGATGGATGGCAGATTTACAATCGCAAATCTTGTCACAGAAGTCGGCGGGAAAAACTGCGTGATGGAATATGACAGTGAAACCGAAAAGTATCTGAAGGATTTTGTTGGTGAAAACGAAACAATAAACCCTGTGTTTGCTGATAGCGACGCGATTTACAATAATGTTGTTGAACTTGATATAAACAAACTGGTTCCACTTGTGGCAAAACCCCATACTGTTGACAATGTCAGCCCTGTGGAAGAAGTTCGTGGAACAAAAATAAATCAGGCATTTATTGGTACTTGTACTAATGGAAGATTGGATGATTTAGCAATTGCTGCAAAGATTCTTAAAGGAAGAAAGGTACACAAGGATGTCCGTACGATTATCACGCCTGGTTCAAGAAAAATATATCTTGAGGCAATGAAAAAAGGTTATATCAAAATTTTCCTTGAAAGCGGTTGTTGCGTTACAAACCCTGGTTGTGGGCCATGCGTTGGAACACATCAGGGCATTCCGTCAGATGGTGAAATAGTCATATCAACTGCAAATAGAAATTTTAAGGGAAGAATGGGGAATCCAAATGCGTTTATCTATCTTGCCTCTCCGGCAACAGTGGCTGCTTCTGCAATAAAGGGTGAAATTTCAGACCCGAGAGAATTTTTATGATATGGACATTCATTGCTTGAGTTTGCATCAGATAAAGGAGCTCCTAAAAAAACGAGAGATTTCACCTGTTGAGCTTGTCAGACAACAGTTGGAAATTATTCATGAAAAAAATAAACTTCTTAATGCTTTCATTCATATCAATGACAGTTGCATTGAACAGGCAAAGCAGAGTGAACAGAGATACATTCGTGGGGAATTTCGGGAACTTGAGGGCGTACCCATTGCAATAAAAGACAATATCTGCACAATAGACCAGCCAACAACATGTGCTTCAAAAATCCTCAAGGGTTACATCAGTCCATTTGACGCTCATGTGATTGAAAATCTTAGAAATTCAGGAGCAATTCTGATTGGCAAGACAAATATGGATGAGTTTGCCTTTGGTTCCTCAACAGAAAATTCTGCTTATGGACCTGCGCTGAATCCTTATGACACTACAAGGGTTCCTGGTGGTTCAAGTGGCGGTTCTGCAGTATCAGTGGCAGCGAATATGGCGTTTGGCGCGCTTGGTTCTGATACAGGTGGTTCAATCAGGCAGCCAGCGAGTTTCTGTGGAGTGGTGGGTTTGAAGCCAGGTTATGGAAGGGTGTCAAGATATGGGCTGGTGGCATTTGGTTCATCTCTTGACCAGATAGGTCCTTTTGCCAGAGATGTCAGGGATGCAAGCATCATAATGAAAATTATTGCCGGGTACGATGAAAGAGATTCAACATCGTGTAATATCCCTGTTGCTGACTATGAAAAGGAACTTGAAAAACCTCTTGATAAAAAAAATATTCGCATAGGAATTCCTGATGAATATTTTGGCGAAGGACTTTCAAAAGAAATTAGAGACAGAATTACCAATATCATTGATTGTCTTGCCAGAGATGGTTTTCATGTGGAAAGAATAAGCTTACCCCATACCAGTTATGGAATACCCACCTATTATATTATAGGTACTGCTGAAGCGAGTACAAACCTTGCAAGATTTGATGGCGTTAAGTTTGGATATCGCAGCAAAAATTCTAAAACAGTTTTTGACCTATATACAAATTCCAGGGGAGAGGGTTTTGGAAAAGAAGCAAAAAGACGCATCATTCTTGGTACTTTTGTTCTTTCTGCGGGTTACTATGAAGCATATTATTTAAAAGCGCAAAAGGTTCGTTCGCTGATTATCAGGGACTTTCAGCAGGCATTTCAGTCGGTCAATTTTATCATCACTCCCACCACGCCAGAGACAGCGTTTAAGATTGGTGAAAAAGCAATAAATCCTCTTGCAATGTATCTTTCAGATGTTTTCACTGTGAACGCAAACCTTGCAGGAATTCCAGGAATAAATTTGCCAGCTGGCTTTTCTTCTGATAAACTTCCTTTTGGTATGCAGATACTTGCACCTGCGTTCAAGGAAGCAGAATTGCTTAGTTTTGCACATTACATTGAACAGAACTACACAAAGGAGTGAACGTGGAACAGGTATTTACTTTTCGCTCTTTTCTGACCGGTCTCATTCTTTCAATATTTATTGCCTTTTACGACCATGTCTCAGTGGATATCAATTCTGGTTCTTATCTTGCCATTGACCATATGCCTGTTGCAGCCATCACATTGTTTTTCTTTCTTGTGTTTTTTGTCAATACTTTGCTGAAAAGAATAAAACGAACACTGGCTTTCAGACCAGGAGAAATGCTTCTTGTTTATTGTATGATGCTGGTTGCCTGTTCTGTAACTGAAATGGGGCTTGGCAGTCAGATTCTTCCGCTCATATCGGCTCCATCATACTATGCAAATCCTCAGAATGAATGGAACACTTTAATCGTTCCGCATTTGAGAAAGAGTTTGATAGTGACAGACCCTGACGCAGTCACATATTTTTTTGAAGGGCTCCCAAAAGGTATGTCCATTCCATGGGGTGTCTGGATTAAACCGCTGTCTCTCTGGATACCGTTTTTACTTGTTTTCTATTTCTGCACGATATGCATTGCAGTGATGTTAAGAAAACAATGGATGGACAGGGAAAAACTTGTTTATCCATTGACAATCCTTCCAACAGAAATGGTCAAGGAACAACCGGGTCAGCCAGGTAAAAAGTCATATCTGCCTGGATTTTTCAAAAATCCGTTGATGTGGCTGGGTTTTGGTATCGCGTTTGTTGTTGGAACCATGGTGGCACTGCACGCATACAATAATATGATACCTGCTCCAAGACTTCAGCAATCAATCTCGGCATTTAGGGGGACGCAAAATATCATATTCAGGGTGAGTTTTCCAGTCATAGGATTTGTCTATCTGGCAAATCTTGAAGTAAGTTTTTCATTATGGTTTTTCAATCTGATTTTCCAAATTATTAAGGGTGTTTTCAATATCACAGGGATTTCAAGTACAGAAAACATTGGAATTTATGGATGCTCAGGATATGCCATATTTGCCCATCTTGGGACTGGCGCAATGATAGCAATGGTGGCATACAGTTTGTATATTGCGCGAAGCCACTTCAGAGATATATGGAAAAGTGCAATCGGAAAAGCCAATATTGACGATTCAAATGAAATCCTCTCATACAGGACTGCATTCTGGGGATTTGTTATTGGTTCAATTTTTGTGCTGGGATGGCTTATGTATTCAGGACTTAATCTTACGATTGGTTTTGTTTTTTACCTGTTTGCGCTTATCATTTTCCTGGTTTTAACAAGAATCGTGTGCGAAGCAGGTATTCCTACACTTGTTGCAACAATCATATCGTCTTCCATCGTGATTTCTATGTGGGGAAGCAAACATATGCCTGTCACTGCACTTGTTGCACTTGGGTTGACGTATGTGTACAGCGCTGATTTGAGAACATTTCCGATGGCAGCCAGCAGCATGTCATTAAAAATTATGGATCAGTTTAGCAGAAGAAAAAGATACCTTTTCTGGGCTATTATGACAGCGATTCTGGTTAATATCATCGCTACGATGTTTTTTATGCTCAAAATTTCATATAAGTACGGCGGAATCAACCTGAATAGCTGGTTTTTCAAAGGTGGTCCTCAGGCACCATTTGACTACATTGCGGACCTGATAAAAAACCCTACTGATTCAAATAAGATTGGATGGCTATGTCGAGGTATTGGGCTGGTGGTAATGTCTGGTATTATGTTTATGCGTCAGCAATTTCTTTGGTGGCCACTGCATCCCATTGGATTTGTAATTGGACCGGTATGGTTGATGGACTCGTTATGGTTTTCCATATTCATTGCGTGGCTTATTAAAAAGATTATTCTTAAGTATGGTGGCGCCCGAGCATACGAAAAAAGCAAATACTTTTTCCTTGGACTGCCACTTGGATATTACACATGTGCTGGAATCTGGGTCTTCATTGATTTTATTGCCAAAAAACACGGAAACGTGGTTTTCTGGATTTGACATTAAATGGCGATATTAAAAACTCAACATCTTGAGAAATTTTTGACAGACATTCCAAAACTTAGAATCCTTGTTGTTGGAGATTTGATACTTGACCATTTTGTAACAGGTCAGGTAAGAAGAATTTCTCCAGAAGCACCTGTACCGGTTGTTGAGGTAAGAAAACAAATTTATCGTTGTGGCGGTGCAGGAAATGTGTGTTTAAATATCTCAGGGCTTAAGGGACATGTTACAATTTGCGGAGTCATCGGAGATGATTCCAATGGTGCCCTGCTGAAAGACATTCTTGAAACAAGCCATGTTGGAACATTTCTGCTTCATAGAAAGGAATTTCCAACAAGCATTAAAACAAGAATTATTGCTGGCTCCCAGCAAATGATACGAGTTGATAACGAGCAGATTGAAAAATTGTCTCAGAGTGAAATAGAGAAAATGCAACAATTTTTCGAGAAAGAGATCGAAAATTACGACGCTGTCATTATCTCTGACTATGGAAAGGGAGTTATTGTTCCCTCTCTTATTACACATCTTGTGCACCTGTGCCGACGTTATAAGAAAATTATTACAGTTGATCCTAAGGTGAATCATTTTTCCTATTATAAAAATGTTGATTGTCTGACCCCGAACCTTATGGAAGCAAGCGCAGGAATGCACATGCCAGAGCCAACAACAGAGCAGGAAATAGTAAATCTTGGCAACAGAATCATGAAAAGCTTGCAATCACATACACTTGTTATTACAAGAGGCAAGGATGGAATGACAGTTTTTACTGGTTCAAAGGTTATACACCTTCCTGCAATTAGCAAGGAAGTATTTGATGTTACTGGAGCAGGAGATACTGTTATTGCTGTGCTGACACTTGCGCTTGCATGTGGTTTTGATATCGTGAAAGCTGCTACATTTGCTAATCTTGCTGCGGCAGTGGTAGTTCAAAAACTTGGTACTGCAAATGTTTCACCAGAAGAATTAAAAACAATATTTGATGTGTATGATTCATCTGAGATTGAGGCGATGAAATGAAGGGTATCATTGGAGTAATTCCGGCACGATATCAATCTGAACGATTTTGTGGAAAGGTTCTTCAGAAAATAGGGAATATCACAATTCTTGAAAGCGTGTATCAGCACGCAAAAAAGGCAAAAACTCTCGAGAAGCTGATTATAGCAACAGATAGTGAATTTATCGCAAATCATGCCAGAAGTTTTGGAGCAGAGGTGGTTTTTACTTCGTCCAATTGTACCTGTGGCAGTGAAAGAGTGGCAGAGGTTGCTGAAAAAATACCAGGAAGAATTTTTGTCAATATTCAGGCAGATGAACCATTTGTTCCTGATGAAGCAATTGACAAACCTGTGGCAGAAATGTTAAAGAATAAAAAAATTCTATGTTCAACACCTGTGACAAAAATCAGAACAGAGCAAGAACTTTATAATCCCAATATTACCAAGGTCGTGACGGATAAAAATGGTTTTGCTTTGTTTTTTTCTGGTAGCCTCATACCTTTCCCACGTTCCTATTTTAACAGAGACATACCATTTTTTGGAAAGGTGGAATTTTTCAAACACATTGGAGTATATGTGTTCAGAAAAAATTTTATCCTGAAATTTAAAAAATTGCCTTCCGGGCAACTTGAAAAATTTGAACAGCTTGAACAGTTGAGAATTCTTGAAAATGGCTATAAAATCAAGGTTGTTGTCATTTCAAAAGATTCAATTTCTATCGATACCGTTGAAGATCTGAAAAGGTTGAAAGTAGCAGGCCATGACTAAACTGATATTTATCACAGGCGGTGTTGTGTCATCGCTTGGCAAAGGGATTGCGAGCGCATCCATAGGTGCATTGATGGAAAGCCATGGCTACAGAATTTCAATGATGAAACTCGATCCCTACATCAATGTTGACCCGGGTACCATGAGTCCATTTCAGCATGGCGAGGTATATGTTACTCAGGATGGTGCAGAAACAGACCTTGACCTTGGCCATTATGAGCGATTTACGAACGCAAAAATTTCAAGATTGAACAATGTGACAAGTGGTCAGATTTATTATTCGGTGATTCAAAAAGAAAGAGAAGGGAAATATCTTGGAAAAACAATTCAGGTTGTCCCACATATCACTGATGAAATCAAAAACCGCATTATGATACTCACAAAGAAGGTTGACATACTGATATGTGAAATTGGTGGGACTGTTGGAGATATAGAGAGTTTGCCATTTCTTGAAGCAATCAGACAACTTCGTTTTGAGTATAACTCTGAAAATACAGTTTTTGTCCATTTAACCCTTGTACCATTTATTCGTGCAGCAGGGGAACTGAAGACAAAACCAACCCAGCACTCTGTAGCGAATCTTAGAGAAATAGGTATTCAACCACAGATACTTCTGTGCAGAACCGAAAAACCCCTTTCTCAGGACCTGAAAGAAAAAATTGCGCTTTTCTGTAATGTAAAAAAACAGGCAGTGATTGAAGCCATTGATACCCCGTACATTTATGAAATTCCCTTGATTTTTCACCGTCAGAATCTTGATAAAATCATTCTTGAACATTTGAAGCTACCCGCCCATCCACATCCTTCGCTTGAAAGGTGGAACAATATTGTAAATATTCTTCATACTGCTACTGAAAAGGTACGCATCGCAGTGGTCGGCAAATATATTAAACTGCAGGACTCATACAAATCCATATACGAAGCCATTGTGCATGGAGCCATATCCAATCGTTGCAGAGTTGAATTGGTGAAGATAGATTCTGAACAGATTGAAAAGGATGGCCCTGAGATTTTGTTAAAAGAAATTGATGGCGTGGTACTGCCGGGTGGTTTTGGTGTACGCGGGGTTGACGGCATGATAAAAACCATCAAATACTGCAGGGAAAATCAGATACCCTTTCTTGGAATATGCCTGGGATTGCAGTGTTCTGTGATTGAATTTGCAAGAAATGTGATTGGATTGAAGGAAGCAAACAGTACTGAGTTTTGCCAGCATACTCCAGACCCTGTGATTTGTCTACTTGACGAACAAAAAAGCATTACAAAACTTGGTGGAACAATGAGATTGGGCAGTTATCCCTGTATTATTGAGCCAAGGTCCCTGGCTTCAAAGGTATATAAAAAGAAAAAGATTTATGAGAGGCACAGACATCGATGGGAATTCAATATCATGTACCTTGAAAGTTTCAAAAAGCATGGGATGAAATTTACTGGTTTTTCTCCTGATAGGAAACTTGTTGAAATTATTGAGATTGAAAACCATCCATTCTTTATAGCAACCCAGTTTCATCCAGAATTTCAGTCAAAGCCATTTGCGTGTCATCCTCTTTTCTCTTCGTTTGTCAATGCCTCGCTTCAGCATAAAGGAAAAGAAAAGCCGTGCTGATTTTGAATTTTTTTTCATGTAAGTTATAATATAGTTCCAACAAATTACATAAATCCCCTGAACAGTTTTTACAAGGGAGTATCCTATGTCAACACCGCTTGAAAAATGGGTACAGAAGCAGGCAGAACTAACAAAGCCAGATAGAATTCACTGGTGCGATGGTTCAGAACAAGAGGCAAGATGGCTAATGAAAGTGGGCATGGAAGAAGAAAGAATTAATGGGAAACCAGTTTTTTATCAATTGAATCAAGAGAAATGGCCCAATGCATATCTTCATAGGAGTCATCCCACAGATGTTGCAAGAACAGAGCATCTCACCTATGTTTGCCATCCTGATAAAGAAATTGCTGGTCCAAACAACAACTGGATGGAACCAGAGGAAGCAAAAAAATTGTTAACCCGCCTCTCAGACGGCTGTATGAAAGGAAGGACAATGTATGTTTTACCTTATATGATGGGCCATCCTGATAGCCCTTTTGCAAAGGCATGCGTGCAACTTACAGACATTTCTTATGTCGCTGTCAGCATGCGTATTATGACAAGGATGAGCAAACACGTGATAGAGGAAATTGGAAACAGGGAAGATTTTGTTAAAGGACTTCATTCTGTCGGTGATTTTGATCCTAACAAAAGATTTATCATGCATTTCCCTGATGAACATCTTGTATGGAGTATTGGCTCTGGCTATGGAGGAAATGCTCTGTTAGGGAAAAAGTGTTTTTCTTTAAGAATAGCGTCATGGTTAGGTTATAATGAAGGATGGCTGGCAGAGCACATGGTGATTATGGGGATTGAAGATCCTGATGGAAATATTACTTATATCACTGCAGCAATGCCCTCTGCATGCGGAAAAACAAACCTCGCAATGATGGAATCAGCATTGCCTGGTTATAAAATATGGACTCTTGGTGATGACATTGCCTGGTTTCACATTGGAGACGATGGAAGATTGTATGCTATCAATCCAGAAATTGGGTTTTTCGGTGTGGCTCCAGGAACGTCAAGCAAAACCAATCCCAACATGATGAAAACTTTAGTAGGTGACAAATTTTATCCCACACTTTTTACAAATACTGGTTTGAATCTGGATACAAACGAACCATGGTGGGAAGGAATGGACACGTCTCCAGGAAGAAACATGCAGGATTGGCAGGGAAATGCCTGGAACCCATCTTCAGAATCGCCTGCAGCGCATCCCAATTCAAGGTTTACTGTTTCTATCTACAATGCACCCACTCTTTCAAAAGAATTTGACAATCCAAAAGGAGTGCCGATTTCAGCAATTATCTTTGGTGGAAGAAGAACAAACCTTATACCACTTGTAACAGAAGCATTTTCCTGGGAACATGGTGTATTTATGGGGGCAAGAGGCGGTTCTGAAACCACTGCTGCTGCCATACATAAAGTGGGTATGTTGAGAAGAGATCCAATGGCAATGCTTCCATTTTGTGGATATAATATGGCGGATTATTTCAGCCACTGGATTAATCTTGGCAAGAAAATAAAAAACCCGCCAAAAATCTTTTCAGTCAACTGGTTCAGAAAAGACGAAGACGGAAAATTTATCTGGCCAGGTTTTGGTGAAAATATCAGGGTGCTCAAGTGGATTATTGACAGGGTGAACAATAAGATTTCTGCAAAAGAAACACCTATTGGTTGTGTTCCATATCCACAGGATATTGATACCACTGGCATTGATATTTCCAGAGGCAAACTCAATAAAATTCTTGATGTCAATATTAAGGAATGGAAGGAAGAACTTGAGGATGTAAAAAGGTTTTTTGAAAGTTTTGGTAAACGACTCCCTGCATATTTGTGGGAAGAATTTGAGAAACTATATAAACAGGCAACTTGATTGATTACTAACTTTATGGATTAAGTTTGCCAATTTCTGAAATCATGAATTCGCATTCTGTCCCATAACTATCCATAATCTTTTCAATGCCTGAATTTTTCAATTCAGCGAGCAATTTCTTCAGCGGTATTTTGCCAGTTTGAGAAACAGCCCAGATAATGGATATTTCTGCAAAATTATAATTTTTTCTCAATTGTTCAAAATCTGCTGGAGAAATTTTGGATGTGGAGATGATTTTTTTTGCGATTACCTGTGCCTGGTATGGAGTTGTTGCTCGCTTTTGAATTTCAAGCGCAGCAGTGTAGACATTCAAAATATTTTCCTTGCCCTGTTCTATCAGTTTGTCAATGGTTTGAAAGGTAGAAGAAATTTCTTCCTTTGTGGTTGGATTTATCCCTGCATAAGATAAAGGAATAAACAAACAGATAGAACAAATAACCAACGCTTTGACATTCATTTTGTCCTCCCCTGAAAAAGATATCTATTTTTTTCTCCCCCTGCAAAAGAGGGATGGGGTGAGGGATGTTTTCCCTCACATTTTAATCTATTGAATATCCTCAAGGATATTAATTAAATCATCCTCATGCTCGATTTCATCCTTCAGGATTGAAAGAACCATCAAATAAGTAATAGGATCTTTATCCTTAAGCATTTCTGCCAGTTTCTGATAAACTTCTATGGCACACTGTTCACCTTTAATATTCTGCTTCAGAATGGGTATCACATTTGGGTCTTCTGGAGCATCATAACCGCAGTTTGTCAACTTATACCATTGCTCTGGTTTCAAAACAGGACTACCGCCAAGTTGAATAATTCTATCTGCAATCATTCCAGCATGTTTCAATTCATCTCCTGCGTGCTGACCCAATTCAGCAGCAACCTCTTGCCTGAATTTTCCCTTCACAACCTTTTCTCCAAGCCAGTACTGATAATAAGCAAGCCATTCATCAGAAAGAGCCTTATTCAATTGCTGCACAATTTCTTTGATGTCTGCCTTAACAATTTTTATCCCTTTTCTTTCCACTTTCACCCTCCTTGTTAGTTCGCTATTATATTATACCATTATTTAACTGCTGGCAAGTTTCAACTGCGGCAGATTCCTGCGTAGTTTTGTCTGCGCCGTAGAGTGTGTGAATAGTATTTTGCTGAAAATCCATTGAGTATTTTTCTGTTTTCTTTGCTTTTCCCTGTTTTTCTCCACTTCCATCAGGAAAGACAGAAGCATTATGAACAATTAGCGAAGGCGCAGAAACAAAACAAACAGGAAAGCAGCAGCGTTCTGCCATATCAATGGCAGTTGACTGTCCGAAGCCAGCAGAGTGCAAAAGCGCTTACGTTGCTGGCAAGTTTCAACTGCGGCAGATTCCTGCGTAGTTTTGTCTGCACCGTAGAGTGTGTGAATAATGCTTTTGTCTTTCCGTCCATCTCCCTATCTTCTTACCACCATCGCCACTCCTTCTCCTCCACCTACACAGAGTGTACACAATCCATATTGAGCATCTCTTCTTTTCATCTCATATAGTAGCGTCACAAGTATTCTGGTTCCACTTGCACCAATGGGATGTCCCAGTGCAATTGCTCCACCATTGACATTGAGTTTGTTCATATCAACCTTTAACTTCTGGCATACGGCAAGTACCTGAACAGCAAATGCTTCATTGATTTCTATCAGATCAATATCATCCAGGGAGACTCCTGCTTTTTCAAGAGCAATTTTTGTTGCAGGTACTGGTCCAAGTCCCATCAAAGCAGGTTCAATGCCTGCCTCGCCATAAGAAACTATTTCTGCCATTGGTTTTAGAGAAAAATTTCCAACGATCTCTTCAGACGCGATAACAACTGCGGCAGCTCCATCATTAATACCTGAGGCGTTTCCTGGTGTAATTGTGCCATTTTCCCTGAATGCTGGTTTCAATTTTGAAAGTTTTTCAAACGTTGTGTCTGGCCTTGGATGTTCATCCTGTTCAAAGACAGTGTCTTTAAGAATCACAGGTGTAATTTCTTCCTTAAACCACCCTTTTCCCTTTGCATCTTTACATTTTTGCTGGGACTGATACGCAAATTCATCCTGAGCATCTCTTGGTATTGAAAATTTTTCAGCAAGATTTTCTCCAGCAATTCCCATATGATAGTTATTGTAAATGTCCCACAGTCCATCGTGTATTAAACTATCAACGAGTGTGCCATGTCCTAATTTATAACCACTTCGCGCTTTTTCAAGAATGTAGGGAGCCTGACTCATATTTTCCATTCCGCCAGCAACAACAATATCTGCCTGACCTGCCATAATGGTACACGCGGCAAGAGATACTGCCTTTAATCCAGAACCGCAAACTTTGTTAATTGTCGTTGCAGGGATATCAACAGGAATTCCTGCTTTGATTGCTGCCTGTCTTGCAGGATTCTGTCCAAGTCCTGCCTGCAAAACATTGCCCATAATGACCTGGTCAATTTTCTGTTTAGGTACACCTGCCCTTTTTATTACAGAAGAAATCACAATAGAACCAAGTTCAATTGCTGACACATTACTTAAGGATTTGCCGAAATCGCCAATCGGTGTTCTTGCAGCGCTGATGATAAAAACCCTTCTCATGATTTTTTCCTTTTGATGGTGTATTTAATTCCCATAGGTTCGTTTTTAAAAATTTTGTCAGACATTGTTTTGAGTTTGTCTGAAATTTTCGGGACGAGATCCATTTTTGAAATGACATCGTTGGTAATATCAACTCCTGGAGCAATTTCAATTAGTATTAGCCCTGCCTGGTCGAGTTGGAATACTGCCCTTTCTGTGACATACAGAACTTTTTGATGTTTTTTAATTGCGTATTCAGAACTGAAAGTAATTTGTTCTACCTGTTTCAAAAATTTTTTATGCATTCCTTCACTGAGAATTTTCAGAGTACCATCTGTAATTTCAACTTTCAGTCCGCCTGCTGTAAAACTTCCACAATAAACAACTTTTTTTGCGTTTTGCGTAATGTTAATGAAACCACCTGCTCCAGCAATTCGGGAAGAAAACTTACTGACATTAACATTACCGTAAGTATCTGCCTGGGCAAGTCCAAGAAATGCAATGTCAAGCCCACCACCATCATAAAAATCAAACATGTACGGCTGGTCAATGATTGCAACCGGATTGTACGCTGCTCCAAAACTTAATCCACTGGCAGGTATTCCGCCCACTGCGCCTGCTTCAACTGTAAGTGTAATTTCATCAAGTATTTGCTCTTCCGCTGCAACAAGAGCAATACCTTCAGGCATTCCAATTCCAAGATTGACAATGTCTCCAGATTCAATTTCCATTGCAGCCCTTCTGCATATAATTTTTCTTTCATCAAGCGGCATTTTTCCAAAAAGTGTTTCAAGAGAGATTCTCTGTTGACCAGAATAAGATGGATTATATTCTTCAGCAAATGTTTGCTGGTGAAATTGTTTTTCAGCAACAACAATAGCGTCAACAAAAATTCCAGGAACTTTTACAAGATACGGATTGAAAATATCATCTGTAATTCTTTCCACCTGGGCAATAACAGTGCCCCCAGAATTTTTTGCTGCCATTGCCATTGGAAGCATTTCAAGAGAACCTGTTTCTTTTTCCATCGTGATATTACCGTTTTTATCAGCAGTTGTTCCCCTGATAAAAGCCACGTTAATTGGAAATGCCTTATAAAAAAGCCATTGTCTTCCTTCAATTTCAATCAGTTTCACAATATCTTCTTTTGTGATGCTGTTGAGTTTGCCGCCTCCAAATCGCGGATCAACAAATGTGTATAGGCCTACATGGGTGATTGTTCCTGGTTTTCCTGCAGCAATATCACGATAAAGATGGGATATAACTCCCTGAGGGAAATTGTATGCTTCAACTTTGTTCTCAATGACAAGCTTTCCCATCATTGGTACAAGATTCCAGTGCCCACCAATAACTCGTTTCACCATTCCTTCATGAGCGAAGTGATTTATGCCACGTGTCTTTCCATCTCCCTGACCTGCAGCGTATACAACTGTCAAATTACAGGGGTGCCCTGTTTCGAGAAACCGTTTTTCAAGGTAAAAGGAAAGCATTTCAGGATGACAATTCCCAACAAATCCACCTGTTGCGATAGTATCTCCATCTTTTACAAGACCCATTGCTTCATCGATATTTTTAATTTTTCCAGACGATGTCATCCTGCCTCTTTTCGAAGTTGGTGATTCTGTCGTCACAGAGATTGTCTCCGACACTATATAGTAAAATTTTATCATTTTGACTTTTGTAAATAAAATCCTTTCCAGTAAATGGGTCCACAGGAAGTTCTGGAAGAATTTCTGGAGCTAACCGAGAAAGCGTTTCAGGAAGTTTTTTATGAATTATCCTTGAAAAGATGATAAATAAGCCAGCAATGAAAATATAGGCAAGAGCAAAAATAAGGATGATTGAAAGGAAGTAGATAGAAAGTGGTACTAAATTCAGCAAAAAAAAGGTTGAACCTCTGGCGAAACGACTTGTTGCGCTTGAAAAATGATTTTGGTTTCATTCAATATTTATTTTATCACAGAAGACGACTTGATTAATAACTTTTGGCTTTTTTAAGATGGATCAGTATCGCTGTGATGTCGGATGGACTGACACCATCAATTCTTTTTGCCTGTCCGATAATAAATGGCCGATATTTTGACAGTTTTTCTCTTGCTTCAGTTGAAATGCCTGTGATTTTTGAATAATCAATGTTTTCAGGTATTTTTACACTGTCCATCAGAGATGTTTTTTCAATCATTTCAAGTTCTCTTTTGATATAACCAGCATACTTGATTTCTATTTCAATTTCTTCCTTTGCGTGCTCTGGAAGATCCTCAAGTTCTTTACAGAACTGGAAAATATCATAGATAGTATTTTCTGGTCTTCGCAAAAAATCTGCAAGAGATGTTTTCTCCTTGCACCTGGATAGATATGTCTGTTCAAGCATGGCACAAAATTTCTTTATGAGGTTTCTATTTTCTTTCATGATTTTATAGGTTTTTTCGTCAATAAGTCCATACTTAAATCCATAGTCCATTAATCTGAAATCGGCGTTGTCCTGCCTTAAAATCAATCTGTATTCTGCCCTGGAAGTAAACATTCTATATGGCTCTGCAATTTCTCTTGTCGTAATGTCGTCAATCAGTACCCCAATGTATGCCTCGTGCCTTTTTAATATTAATGGTTCTTTTCCAAGTATTGAGGAGGCAGCATTGATTCCTGCGATAATTCCCTGGGCTGCTGCTTCTTCATAACCACTTGTTCCATTGATCTGACCTGCGAGATAAAGTCCTGTGATGTTTTTTGTTTCAAGTGTTGGCTTTAATTGATATGGAGGAACAAAATCATATTCAATCGCATACCCGTATCTTAAAATTCTCACCTGTTTCAGTCCTGGAATCGTTCTCAGTGCCTTTTCCTGGACATCAACTGGGATACTGGTGGCAAATCCATTGACATAAACTTCATCACTATCATAACCTTCTGGTTCAAGAAAAATGTGATGAGTATCTCTGTCTGGAAACCTTACCACCTTTACTTCAATTGATGGGCAATATCTTGGACCAGTGGAACGAATTTGACCTGTATATAGAGGAGCTCTATCAAGATTATCTCTGATAATCTTCATTGTTTCTGATGTTGTGGACGTGAGATAACAGGAAATTTGTTTTCTATTGATTGATGACGTTCGATAAGAAAATGGCACTGGTGTTTTGTCCCCTGGCTGCTCTTTTACCTTACTGAAATCAATTGATTGTTTGCTGATTCTCGGAGGAGTTCCTGTTTTTAATCTACCCACATCAAACCCGAGTTCTTTCAAACATTCGGTGATACCTTTTGATGCAAATTCACCCATTCTTCCTGCTGGAAAACACTGATTCCCAATATGAATGATGCCATTTAAGAAAGTACCGGGACAAAGAATCAGACACTTGCATTCAATTTTTTCTCCTGAATCAAGCACGACACCGTCAACTTTACCATTTTTCTCCAGTATTTTGACAACCAGTGCCTGTAATAATTTCAGGTTTTTTTGATGGAAAAGAACATGTTTCATGTAATCTGAATATTTGAGCCGGTCAATCTGTGCTCTTGGACTCCACACTGCTGTGCCTTTACCTGTGTTGAGCATCCTGAATTGTATGCCGGCGCTATCTGTCGCAAGAGCCATTTGCCCGCCAAGAGCATCAATTTCTTTTACAATCTGTCCTTTGCCCACTCCGCCAATAGCAGGATTACAACTTGGTTTTGCAATTGTTCCAAAATTACCTGTGATAAGAAGGGTATTTAACCCCATTCTTGATGAGGCAAGTGTTGCTTCAATTCCAGCGTGTCCTGCGCCAATGACAACAATTTCAAATTCCATTTCAGGCATATCGTGCAATCACAAGCCCTGATGGCACCTTTGGGTAGAAGAAAGTGGTTTTTGGAGGAAGTATTTCACCACTACTGGCAACCTGCCTGATTTTCAGTAGATTCGGTTTCTGCATAAAAAAGCCAATGCTTGAGGGGTTGTGATTGACAAAATTGATAATTTCTTCTGGATTTCTGTCATAGTAAAGTTTTTCTCTGGCAGTTACGCCAAAAATTTTTTCAATAACAAGATAATGAAGAATGACAACATCAAGGGATTTCAATGTATCAGAAAAATTTTCTGGTAGAGATGATTTAACTTTTTCAATGTTTTTCAGAGACCATGTTTGAAATGAATTGTTGAAATAAACGCCAAAACTACAGTATTGAGAGTTTTCTATTGAAAAAAGAGTTTGGCTGAGATTTACATGTTTCTTGATTTCAAAGAATTCTTCAATGGCATTGATCTTTTCTAATGGATTGACATTTTTCAATGCTCTGTGGGTCGGCAGCACAAGCAGGGAGTTTGAAAGAAAATTGGTAAGATAAACCATGATGAATGGTGGAGCATCCGGGCACGCTTGAAAATATTGATAAGATGCCTGAAATCTGTGATGGCCGTCAGCAATAAAAAGTTTTGAGTCCTGGATTTTGCTCACCAGTGGCATCAATAATTCAGGCCTACAGGGTTCAAAGGTAACTGTTGTTTCCTCAAAAGATAGTTCTTCCTGAAATGGCATTGAGCAAGCAATCTCTTCAAGGAGATTTTCCTGGTCTTCGTAAAGCAATAATATTGGTTCCAAATTTGACTTTGTTGTTTCAAGAAGTTTGATTCTATCATCCCTGTATTTGTTGAAAATGACTTCATGTTTGATGACGCGCTCAGACGCCCGAAGGTCAAAAAGACCTATCAATCCAGTTCTTTCAAATTTTTCTCCTTTATACAAAAACTTTTGCTTTACAAGGTAAAAGTATTCTTTTTCGTCCTGTATGAGTATTTTCTCTCTGCACCAAGTTTCAAGTATTTGTGCAATTTCTCTGTGATAGTCAGTATCAAAAGATTCTGGAAGTGTCAGGCGGACAATGTTATAGGGTGAACGATTAATAAGTTCTTCGCGATATTTTTGACCAATCACATCATATGGTGGCGCGATCAATTGTTCAAGATTTCCTGCTTTTTTTGAGTACCTATATCCTTTAAATGGCGAAATCATTTCAAAGTCCTGTTGGGATGTCAACAAATTCTGCCTCAACATCAAACCTTTTTGACAGAATTTTTGCCAGTTCTTTTACCCCGAGAGTTTCTGTTGCATGATGACCCCCAAATATCACATTGATTCCAGAATCCTTTGCAGAATGAAAAACTTCAATAGTATCACCTGAAACGTAAAGGTCAACCCCTGCCTTTATTGCCTCATTAAATCCTGTATAACCACCACCACCACTGATTACAGCAACAGTTTTAACAGTGCCAGTCCCATAGGGAAGCACCCTGCATGTGATTCCAAGGGAATTATTGATTTTATTGACAATGTCATCAAGTTTTTTTGGTTTTGTAAATCGCCCGCAGAAACTGATAAATTGTCCGTCGTATGGGAAAAATCCTGTTGATTTTTTTGCGCCTATCAGTTTGAGAAGCAAAATATTATTACCAATTTCCGGGTGCATATCAAGCGGTAGGTGCGCGGCATACAGAGAAATATTATGCCTGTAAAGTATTTCCATCCTTTTTTTGTTTGCGCCAGCGAAAGAAGGATTGGCGTTTTTCCAGTAATTTCCATGATGAACAATAACAAGATTTGATTTCCTTTTTGCCGCATGCTGGAATACATCTGCGCCAGCATCAACTGTGCACATGATTTTTTCAACCCTTTCTGTTCCTTCCCATTGAAGACCATTCCAGGAGTCGTCTTTAATGTGATTGATATTGAGGAAACTATCAAGAAATTTCACGATGTGTTCAAGTTTTTCCATGGATCCCCCTTTTTCAATTTTTGCTACACTTTTCCTGTAACAGACCAGGAAGGTCAGCGTTTTTTAACATGTTCATAATGTGCTGCTTTTTCATATTTTTCAGTTCCTGTGGTTCAAGTAAAATATCCCATGCCTGACTGACAACAGCATTGTCACCATACATAAAATCACTTCCTCTTGAAGGTGAAACAAGAATCGTTTTGCCTGTTCTGATGGCTTCAACAATGTCTTTTTCCTGACATCCACTGGAAACAATCACTGTTCTTTCTGGATTAGAAAATGTACCATCATGGGTATCAGTGCTTCCAATCAGCGGTGGGAGAGTATCATTTTTTTTCCACTGGTAATAGTGAAACGGGATGTGTTCCCACGCATCAAGGCCTGTCTCCAAACCACTGTCAATTCTTTGTAGTTCCCATGTTGAATATGTCCAGCCAGGATGATTCCACTGGACAATCGCAGATTGCTGGTGGACAAGAGAAATGATTTGTTCTGGAGGAAGAGTCCATGGAATTGCTTTTGTCAGTGGATAGGCATTGAAATGAAAATCCCTTGTTGTGATTTCTTCACCAACAATAAAGGTGTAATCAAAACCGTGTTTTGAAAGGAGTTTCGACGCGATTTGTGCTCCCTCTATCGTATTGTGGTCAGTCAGAGCAAGAAAATCCATAAAACAATACATGGACTCAAGAGCCATTCCGCACGGAGTATGTTTCCCATCAGAAAATGTTGAATGGCTATGCAGGTCTCCGCAATAAATCAATGCCTGTCTTTTTACATTTTCAAAAGATCTTGTTGAAAACGCAAATTCATTGACAAGTGTCTTTCTGATTTTTTCAACATCCTGACTGGACACTGGTTTTCCTGCTATCACAAGTTTTGCTGCTTCTTCAGCAACCCATCGAGATGGATGTGAAACAGAAATAAGCATATCCTGATATGGAATTCTGATGACGGATTGTTTTACAATCGACACCTGGTATGCTTTAAATTTACTGATTTCCTGTGGAATGTCTTTGCCTGTTGCAATAAGTACGCTATTTTTTTCCATTGCTTCATCCACAGGAAGAAGGCGTATTTTTTTACTGCGTATGTATTTGTCTACCTGTTTTTTGATCGTTTCACTGGCGCTATCATCAATTGTTGCTGCTTCAGCATCCACATAATCAATTTTTCCAATGTCAACAACGTACATGGTTTTTGTTTGTGGGTTCACAACAAGTACTTGTTTTTCCGGGTCAAATCTTTCCATGTTGAAGTAAAAAAACATGTACGACCAGGAAGAAACGCGTCCTGGAAGTCCTGCGATGACAACAGGTCCTGCAGGATTTACATCTTCAAGCAAGTCCACAAATCCAGCAGGTTTCTCTCTTGCTGCTTCTTTTGCCAGACTCTGGTTGTCAAACTTTTTTACATTCACAGTAACAAGCGGAATAGAACCCCAGTAAAATGTCACATTCGCAATCTCAGGCGAAACATACTCAATGACAATCTGGGATTCTGGATTTTCAGCAAGAACGAGCAAGTCAAAAAGTGAATTTGTGTTTTTTAGCCCTTTTTTGCTCAAAATATCAATTCTCGCAGCAGTTTCCCTTACAGCGTATTTCAATTTTTCTACATCGGATGACTCCACTGCATACTTGATTTTTTCATAGCATGAACCAACTGCAAGATACCCATGAGCCCTAAAAGGATCTGATTGAGAAAGTTTTTGAATGTCTGCCTTTTTGATTTTTGAAAGAATTTCGTCTACAATGTTGCCGAGATAAATTACAGTTTTTTTACAGATAAATTCCATCTTTTCTTTACTTGCTACAGCAGAAATCACAAAAACATCGTCCTGAAGTTTTTCTACGTCAAAACTTGCGACTGCCCTTATTGCTTTTGTCCACGGGGTACTGTATTTCATAAGTTTTGGCTTTTTTTCAGCAAGGACTTTTCCTTGCGAATTTTCAATCCTGATTTTTATTGAATCAATATTGCCTGCCATTGAAAAACTTTCAACCGCAACCGGTATGTGTTGTCTTTCAATAACAATCGGCAAACACTCAATAGAAAACACTGGGCTTGTTTTTTCCCCGCATATGCAGTGGATAAAATTCTGGGGGCTTCTGTATAGTTGTTTCTTTCCAAGATAACTCAAACTCAATGGCTGAACCTTATCGAGGTCCTGACTATCGTAATCATCAAGCATTGCCTGAATTCCAATGTGAGTGTTAGACCCGTCTTTTTGAATTTCAGGAAATGCTGACCACGGAACAAATAGTTCAATGCTGTATCCAGTTTTTGTTCTTACACCTGCAATTTGCATGCCTGAAATTTTATATTGGCTCAACACTTCTGCAACGGGCATCTGATTTTTAACAGGGGGTTTAACAAGAATCTGATAACATCCTCTTGTATAGGGAGATTTCATAAAGGACGATACCCTTCCATCAACAAAAATTTCAATACAGTCCTGCTGGTACGCTAATTCTGAAACTCTGTCATTGATGACTTCATTATCTGCAACGATTGCTCCGAAAAAAAGCCCTTTTTCATTCCATGCGGTATAAAATTCCATTCCTGCATCTTCTGGACCAGCCCACGACCTTTTTGAGTTTGAAATGTGATACTTAGACCTTATGGGAAAACAGAGTCCTGATGCCCATTCTTGATCTGTCAATACACCATCGACTGTGATGTTCGAAAACGGAATAACAGAAGGAGTGTCTGGGATAGATGGCACTGACCAATCTACACTGATACCAGCAAAACATACACCTGTCAGAACAAAGAAAAAAATGATTTTTTTCATTGTGCTTCCCTGGTGTTAATTGCAGGCAATTGACATTTCATCTGCGATTTTATGCCAGAGTTTTCTATCAAGAACATCGTCAGGTGCTCGTAAAACTGTCTCGATGTGTTCCACCTTTTTTACTCCCACAATGGCTGAGGTGACTGCTGGATGAGTTAGTATCCATCTTACAGCCAGTTCAGCCACTGTGATACCTAATTTTTCAGCGACAGGTTTCATAACGGTATTGACGGCGCTAGTGATTTTTCTGAAATTTTCTCCTGTAAAACGGGGATGATTTGCTCTTGAATCATCAAATTTTTCATTTCCTGAGTATTTTCCTGTGAGTATTCCCCTTGCCAAACTTGAATAAGTAATCACGCCAATTTTTTTCTCAAGGCAGAATGGAAAAAGTTCTTTCTCTGCGTCTCTGTCAAGGATATTGTATAACGGTTGAAGGCAATCAATGTCAAAGTATCTCAAATACATATCGATCTGGTGAACATTCATGTTACTGACACCAATCCAGCGGATTTTACCCTGTTTTTTTAATGAAAGAAGCGCTGCAGCAACTTCCTCTGGATTTGTCAGTGGGTCCCATGCATGAATCTGATAAAGGTCAATCCAGTCAGTTTTCAATCTTTTCAGAGATGCCTCGCATTCTTTGATGATATAATGAAAGGTTGTGTCAGGATATCTATTAGAAGGGTCTTCTATATTCCAGTAAAATTTCGTGGCAATAATCAAATTTTTTCTGCATCTGTTTTTTTCAAGAAAATCACCAAGCACTCTTTCTGCATAGCCCTCGCCATACGCCTGAGCAGTGTCAATAAAGTTAATTCCAGCATCCATCGCCTTTTTCATTGCTGCATTCCAGTCATCAAGGGAAATATTCCCCCAGAATCTTGGAGATAATTGCCAGCAACCAAAGCATATTCTTGAAACAACCAAATCTGTTTTGCCTAATTGAATATATTTCATTTCAGCCTCCTTAAAGCGGAACAGGTACCTTTAATTCTATTTCCTTTTCAGGTTCACTAATTTTAAATGATACAACAAAAGATACAATATTGAGAAAAAGGCAAAATCCTGCAATTGTGGCATACGCAATAGATGGATAAATAACAGCATCAGGACTTACAATTGCTTTTGATGAAAATTTATCCATGATAAATCCTGAGATATTTCCTGCAATAGCAACAGAAATATAACATACTCCATTAACAAATCCAACTGATGTTCCAATGCCGAAGGCAGGACCGAGTTCTTTTATGAGAGTTGTGGTAAGTGGCCCACTGCCGCCTGTTAAAGCAAAAAGGAAAAAGCACAGTAGAAACACAGCCGCTACTCTGTGAAAAATCAGATTCACTGTCATAAGAATGCACGAAATCATAGAAACAAGGCATACGATAATGACAAGAAGTTTTTTTTGTTTTACGATGTGCACAATTGAACCCCATAGAAGGGCAGCAATCATGGTCGTTAACATCATAATCAATGTAAATGAAGCAGCCATTCTTGATGTTAATCCGCTTGTGTCCTGAATGAGTTTTTTGCCTATAATTGCCTGAAAAATAAAGTAAATTGTAAAATTTATTGCTGCCACAATCAGGACAGGATAGATTTTTTTGTTCAGAATGATTGACCTGATATCATCCAGAGAAAATGAATTTTTTTGCTGACTGAACTGATGCTGCTTTACAATGGTTGAAACAATAAGTATCATCACAAAAAACAGAATGATACTCATTACGAAAATGGGATTTCTCCATCCAAAAGCATGCACAAGCCGCTCAAATGGAAGCGTGGCGAATAGTCCACCAGAATAGCCCAGAAACAGGGCAACGCCAAGCATGATGGCGAAAAAATCACGGCCGAAGAGTTCATCAGTTTTCTTCACAATTCCAAGATAGGCAACACTTGCACCAATACCAACCAGTGTCCTTGAAAAATAAAGAAGAAATATTGAATGGGATACAGCAAATAGCACCGAACCAATACAGAGAAGAAATCCTCCTGCAACAAATATTTTATTTGTGCCAAAACGATCAAGGCATGGACCAACAAAAAACTGAAGAATTCCATAGATATAAAAAACAATTACACCAAGAGTTGTAACCTGGTTTGCAGTAAGATGAAAGTCCATCTGAAGTTCGTTGAAAATCGTACCAGGAATTGCAACCCTGTGAAAATATGAAAAAAAGTAAAAACAGTTGAGAAGCAAGAAAATTACGAATTTCTTTTTTAAGGATATTTCCATTATTAATCCCCACGCATAGGTGCAAAAACAACAAAACCAAGTGGTGGAAGCACTATTTCAATTGAATGGTCAAAATGATGCATGCTTTTTTTCTCTGACTGCACAAATCCGAGATTTCCTGTATTTGAACCCCAGTACAGAATAGAATCACTATTGAGAATTTCTTTGTATTTGCCAGAAAATGGCACACCAATTCTGTATTGATGCCTTACAACAGGCGTGAAATTGAAAACAAAAACAAGGTGATTATCTTTTTTCCTGTTCCACCTTAAAAATGAAACAATTGTATTATCAACATCAGAAAAATCAATCCACTGAAAGCATTCATAAGATGACTCGTTTTCATACATCTCAGGGCTTTTCAGGTAAAGGACATTGAGGTCCTTTATAAGATTAAATATACCCCTGTGGTTTTCATAATTCAGAAGTTCCCAATCAAGTTGACCTGCATGGTTCCATTCGTTCCACTGCCCAAATTCTCCTGACATAAATAATAGTTTTTTCCCGGGATGACCAAATTGCCATCCGTAAAGAAGTCGTAAATTCGCAAATTTCTGCCAGGTGTCTCCAGGCATTTTCCCGATAAGTGAGCGCTTTCCATAGACCATTTCGTCGTGGGATAGTGGAAGGATATAATTTTCTGAGAATGCATAAAGCAAACTGAATGTAAGGGAATTGAGATGGAATTTTCTGTAAATGGGGTCTTTTGAGAAGAAACTGAGAGAATCGTGCATCCATCCTAAATTCCACTTGAATCCAAATCCCAGTCCGCCAAGATAAACTGGTTTTGTTACTCCTGGCCATGCGGTGGATTCTTCTGCTACTGTGAATGAATGCTGATGTTTGCCATAGATCACAGTATTGAATTTTTTAACAAAGTCAATGGCTTCAAGATTTTCTCTACCGCCATAGATGTTTGGAATCCATTCTCCATCTTTTCTTGAGTAATCCAGGTATAGCATTGAAGCAACAGCATCGACTCTTAATCCATCAATATGATAGTTGTCAATCCAGTTTAAGGCACTGCCAATAAGAAAATTTGAAACCTCATATCTTCCATAATTAAAAATTGCACTTTTCCAGTCAGGATGCTCTCCTTTTCTCGGGTCCTGATGTTCGTAAAGATGAGTACCATCAAAAAGATAAAGCCCATGACTGTCTTTTGGAAAGTGCGCTGGTGTCCAGTCAAGAATGATGTGAATATTATTTTTATGACAGTAATCAACAAAAAACTTGAAGTCATCAGGGTTGCCATATCTTGATGTTGGTGCGTAGAAACCCGTTGCCTGATAACCCCAGGACGCATCAAATGGGTGTTCGGCAACAGGAAGAAGTTCAATACAGTTGAAATTCAAAGATTTGACATGGTCAACAATTTGTGGAGCAAGTTCCCTGTAATTGTAAAAAGAGCCATCATTTTTTCTTTTCCATGAGCCCAGATGTACTTCATAAATACTCAATGGCTGATTTAAAAAATCTATGGGCTGTTTTATGAATTCTTCATCCTGCCAAGTATAATTGCTTTTCCATGTAATCGATGCTGTATGGGGTCTGCGTTCAAAATATGTGCCATAAGGGTCGGATTTTAATATCAGGGATCTTTCACGAGTAAGAATTTCATACTTATAAAGGGCACCTGGTTTCAATTCTGGTATAAAAATTTCCCACACTCCAGAGGTCCCCAGCACTCTCATCTGGTGCATTCTTCCATCCCATCTGTTGAAATCACCCACAACACTCACCCTTCTTGCATCAGGTGCCCACACGCTGAAATTATAGCCAGAAATACCATTGATTGTTCTATAAACTGCTCCCATTTTTTTGAAAATTTCAAAGTGATTACCTTCGTTAAACAAATACAGGTCCATTTCTCCAAAAATGCTTGTGTTGAAGGCATACGGATCAAGAAACGAAGATGTTGTGCCATCAAAAAATTCTGCCTCTATTCTGTATTGAAATTTTTCGTCAAAAAGCCCTTCAAAAATTCCGCCTTCGATTGCGATAAGATCATATTTTTTTGAGGTATCAACATTGATTACAGATATTCTTTTTGCGTCAGGAACAAAAATACGCAGTATGAATTTATCCTCAGATTGTTGCCAGGATAAAATCTCATGCGGATTATGATATTCGGCATTAAGAAGTTCTAATAATCTTTTATCCATTTTTCATCACATGTTCAAATGTTTTCATAATATTTCTAAAGACCTTCAATCCCCTTTTTGCTGATTGAAAAGGTCCTGCTGTTGCACCATTGATTTCGTAAAATGCATGTGGGATACTGAATCGTCTTGCAAGTTGATATTCATAACTGTTGAGCCAGTGAGTATCAGGTTCAGTGGAAGTGGAAGGTGCATCAGTAAGTAATCTCATTGTGTCGCATAGCGCCCTGTAGATTTTTCTTTTTGAATGATCTTTGAATACATCGTAAGGGACTTGGTACCATCCATCATAAGGAAATTCGCTATTTGTTCTCCATCCCAAATAACAGTGAAAATTTATCCACAAATCTGTCCTTTGTTCTGTTGCCCATCGCCAGAGAAGTTTTCCTTCAATCGAATCCGGTTGTTTTCTATCAGGATTATCGCCAAATACTTGATAAAGGTCTATGCCTTCGTCAGTAAAGCAATTTCTTCCAGCAACATTTCCATCTGGATTGGCAACAGGAATAATTTCAAAAAGAAATTTATTCCTGAGTGATTCTGCCAGTGGAATGCCTGATGTAATAAAATCAGCAATTGCCCTGCAAGCCCAGATACCAGGAAATTCTACTGGATGTTGACCTGCAAGACACAGAATTCTCGGTCCACTGGCATTGCCTGTTTTTATTCCCAGAATTTCTCTATTTCCTGCTGATGTCCCCAAACTGAAAAGTTTGCAATTTTTTCGGTCCTTTACGAGATTTTTTAAAAAATTACACGTGTCAGAATATGTGCAAGGCCAGTTGTTTGTAATTCGAAGTTTCTTTCCTTGTTTTAGAAACAATGAAATTTCTATATGATCATCCAGTGTATGACAGCAGGTTTGTTCAAGAGCATGAAATCTTTTTCCATCGTCAGTGGTCACCCAGATTGTAGTCGGAAAATGCGAAATAAATCCTTCAGGATCATTAACAACAGGATCATGCCACACCTCAACCGTAAATGAAGTATCTCCGCCAGTATTTTCAACCTCAAAGCAAAAGTAATAGCAGTAAACCTTTTTATCTCCAACCACCTCGCATCGATATCTATTTTCAGAAATCTGACAGAAATTTTTCCCATTACCACACTCAAAGGTACTTGAAAATTTCAACATTGGTTTCCTCCTAAACGTTCCACTCGTCATCAAAACTTTTTTTCTCAAAAACGATGTAACCTGCAGGCGGAATCATGATTTCAGTATCAAAGCTTTTCATCCTTATCAAAAGATGTACCTGGTCTTTGCCGATTTTCTCCCATGGGATTTTTATTTCCATACATTCGTCAATAGCAATGTTTTCATCTGTAAAAGTTTCCTTCGTAATATCGTAAGAAAAAATGATACCCCTGTCTTCTGTTTCAATAGAAATCGAAGTGAAAATTTTTCTGGACATATCAATTCTGATGTATAAATTGTTTCTGTCATAGCCGTAAAAAAGTTTTTTTACAGGTAAATCAAATGGTTGAAATGTTGTCCAGAGTTGAGCAATATCAATCTCAGATGCACCTGACCACTCAAAGAAATTGGTAATTTTTCCATCTATAACGGCAGTAATGTAGTTTTCTGGTTGATTGATTTTTGTCGCAGGAACAAATGCCTTTGTGACTTCAACCGGCACAATTAAACCAGATTTTTTGTAAATTTCTGAAATAATGGACCGAAACAGAGAGTAAAACTTTGCTTTTGTTGACTGTTCTGCAGGAACGCTCATCCACCAGAAAAAATCGCTGGATTCAGCCATTAAAGACAGATTTTTTAATTGTTGTTGTATTTCCTGTGCGCTGGCATGCTGCTTTGCTATTTTTCTGGCATCTGCCAGTATGCTCCATAGTTTATTTGCGTCTGGTTTGCCAATCCAGTTGTCAAAATTGAGTCCCATCCAGGAGCCAGCAGGTATGGAATGAAGCGATATTGTTTTGAAATTCAGTTCACATGCCTGGCTGAAGGTAATAGGTCTGATACGGTCATCAGAAACTGCCTTTTGATAAAATTGGGTCAAAAACACACTTCCATCCTGTCTGTACCATTCCCATGGATTTTCTCCATCAAGGATGATGGTAAGAATTTTTTCTCTATCAGATGAAAATTCATGTATTCTTCTCACAAGGTCTTCTGCTGCCGCGCTTTCTTCCCAGGAATGATAGATAAATCCAATTCTGTCTGAAAACTGGTGATTTCTGAAAAATATGTTAAAAGCATATTTCCATTTATACAGTGTCGAAGAAATATCCTTTTCTTCACAATTTGAACCATACAGTATTTGTTCATCTGCGCCAAGCCATTTTATTCTATATTCCATCAAAATATCAAGCACTTCATTGCTGATAGAACCCTCTGCAGGCCAGATTCCAGAGATTTTTTTACCAAAAACATCCGTGGCAATGTCGATACCCATTTCAATGTGTGCCCTTACATCCTCTGGATAACTGAATTTAATGGTAGGTATTTCAAGATTTGTTGAAGTTTTTCTGGCAGTGGAAAGGTCGCACACAAGCGGCATGATGGGATGATATCCAGGAGTGGTGCTGATTTCAATCAGCCCTGATTCGTAAAGTTCCCGGTATAACGAAAGTACCTGTGAAAAGATGTTTCTTTCAAAATCAATCAAAATCTGCCTGTCTTTTTTTGTAAACCCGACGGCTTTCTCACACAGCTGACTAATTTCGGGAAAATATTTTAGAGCGTACGGATGGATACAGGCAAGATGCATCCACATTTTCAGGTCTGAAATTTCAGAGCCAGAAACATCTTTTGAATAAAACTTGTCAATCAATTTTTTGAAAATATTATATCTGAATTTTATTCTTGGTGGTAAATCCTCAAGAAAAATTGCAATTTTTTCAAGATCCTGGGAATTTTCATCCTGTAATAATGCTTGAAACCCGTCAATAATCTGGTTTTCAGCAATTTTTTTAATTTGAAGAATCAATGTTGGGGTAAAATTGCAGGTAAGTTTCATCCCTGAATTCTTTATCATCAATGCCATTGGATAATAATTATAAAGTACCCTGAACGTAATGGTTGCACTATCAATTCTATTTGATCCAGGAGTTATATACAATGGCTGATGAAAATGCCAGAGAATATTAAGATAAGTCATTGTTTTTCAAGCGCCTTCTGATAAAGGGTCAGATATTGTTCAACGGACTTGTTCCATGAAAAGTCAAGGGAGATTGCCATCTTGAACAGATGTTCCATGAAACTACTGTCAGGATACGTTTCAATCGCCATGGTCATTACCTGTACCAGTTCAGAAAAATCTGCCTTTTCAAACACAAACCCCCATCCTTCCCTGTTTTCTTTATTAATTGGCTGAACCGTGTCTGCAAGCCCCCCTGTTTTTCTTACAATAGGTATGGTTCCATATTTCAAAGCAATCATCTGTCCGAGTCCACAGGGTTCAAATCTTGATGGCATAAGAAAATAGTCGCATCCTGCATAAATTTGGCGGGCAAGCGCATCGTCAAAACCAATTTTCACTGCAACCCTGTCAGGATATTTTTTTGCAAGAAGTGTTATCGCATTCTCGTATAAAACTTCGCCTGTGCCCAGCGCTATCAACTGAAAATCCTTTTCCTTAAGATTTTCCACTGCCTCAACAATTAAATCTATTCCTTTTTGCTGGACAAATCTTCCAACAAATCCAAAAAGAGGAATTTCAGTACTGGTAGGAAGTGAAAACTTATTCTGCAACATTGTTTTATTAACGAGTTTTCCTTTTCTGGTGCGATACTTTTTGAAAATGGATGTGTCAAACATTGGATTCCATACGAGATAATCAATACCATTAAGTATCCCGACAAGGTCTTTTTCCCTTGTTTTTAAAAGTCCTTCAAGTTTGCAACCAAATTCGGCAGTCAGAATTTCCTTTGCATATGTGGGACTGACAGTATTTATCAAATCCGAGTGAATAATTCCTGCCTTCATCAGATTGATGTTGCCGTAAAATTCAAGCTGTTCCATAGAAAAAAACTCATTACCTAAACCAAGGGATGGAAACTGGCTGGACGGAAATATCCCCTGATACGCAAGATTATGAATTGTAAAAACACTTGCGGCGCCAGTATCAGGATAAAAAAGTTTTTTATAAAGGGGCAGAAGCGCTGTGTGCCAGTCATTACAATGAAAAACATCCACACTGATACCAAATTTTTTACAGCACTCCAGCACTGCCTTTGAAAAGAAAGAAAACCTTAAAAGATTATCAGGATAATCTGTCCCGTGTTCTCCATATAATTCAGGTCTGTCAAAGTAACGGCTGTTCGCGATTAAGTAAACATTGTTTTTTTCTTTCATCCTCAAAAATAGCGCCTTTTCTACCCTGTCTTTTGAAAAATACACTTCGCATTCACCAATAATTTCACATGGATATTTTTGGGTAACCTGGCTGAACGCTGGCAGGAAAATTTTTGTATCAATATACTTTGGAAGTTTTATGAGCAATGCTCCTGTGACATCTGCCAGGCCTCCTACCTTTACAAATGGTACGCATTCACAACAAACAATCGCGACACTTTTCATTCTTACTCCTTTCGGGTATTAATGTTAGACCACAAGGTCTCTGAGAAACTGTGCTGCTTCTTCAGGAGGCGTGGGATTTATGTAAAAACCTGTGCCCCATTCAAAGCCACCGGGTCTTGTCAACCGCGGCATAATCTCTATGTGCCAGTGATAATCCTTATCTATGGTCTGCCAGTAGCCGGGATGGGCAAATCTATTTGGTGCCGTATGAAATATGAAATTATATGGCGGATTACATAAACCCTTCATTAATTTTTTCAAAACCAAACCAAGCATTTCTGCGAGATTCGGTCTTTCTAAATCACTGATAGAGTCAAAATCAGCTCTGTGTTTTAATGGAACAACCCACAGTTCAAACGGAAATCTTGATGCATATGGCACAATTGTAATAAAATCTTTATTTATTGCCACAACCCTTTCTCCACGACTGATTTCATCCTCTATAATGTCGCAGAAAATGCATCGTTCTTTATAATCGTAATACCACTGAGTTCCTTTCAATTCCTCTTTTACTCTTTTCGGTGTAACAGGCGTTGCAATTAATTGGGTGTGGGAGTGATGAAGAGAAGCGCCTGCTTCTTTGCCATAATTTTTGAATATCATGCTATATTTCAACCTTGGATCGTTTTTCAAATCCAGGCTGCGAATTTGATAGGTGTGAATGACTTTTTCAAGATGTGCTATGTCAAAATCGTGCATCTGTTGATTATGTTGAGAGGTTTCAATAATCACTTCATGGGCACCGATTCCGTTCATTTTATCAAAAATACCCACGCCCTTTTTGTCAAGATTACCTTCAATCTTCAAAGCCGGGTATTTATTCGGGACAACCCTTACCAGCCATCCAGGTGTATTTGGCTGAGAATTGTTTTCCCTTATTGCGAATATCTCAGGTGGGGTTTTTGTTTCATTCCCGGGGCAAAATGGGCAGAATGGCGCTTGTTCTTCTTCCACAGTTGGACACATTTCTGCATAATCTGATGGTCTGAGCTTTCTTTCTGTGGCGATGATTACCCATCTGCCTATAACTGGATCTTTTCTCAATTCTGGCATTTTTTCCCCTTTTTAATTACCACTGATAATCCTTTGGAACCACGACAATTCCTGTTTCACTTACGACAAATCGTTTTTTATCTTCAGAGGCATCATATCCAATAATAGTACCAGGTGGAACCACAACATTTTTATCAATGATGGTTCTCCTGATTTTACAGTATCTTCCCACATTTACCCTGTCCAGAAGTATTGATTCGCTTACTTCTGCATAACTGTTGATTCTGACCCATGGAGATAATACACTCCTGTAAACCTTTCCACCGCTGATGATGCATCCTCCTCCAATGATTGAGTCAAGAACCATACCTGTTCTTTCGCCAAGAGAAAACACGGTCTTCACAGGAGGAAGTTGTTCCTGAAACGTGCGAATGGGCCATTCAGTATCATAAAGATTCAACACTGGCTCCACGCTCACCAGGTCCATGTTTGCTTCATAGTATGCCTCTATGGTTCCGATATCCTTCCAGTATTTTGTTTCTTTTCGGTTTTCATCAGTGAAAGGAAACGCAAATACTCGATCCTTTCCAATCATTGCGGGTATTACATCCTTTCCAAAATCATGGCTGCTATCCGGTTTTTTCGCATCCTCAATAATGCGACGAACAAGTGTTTCAGTATTGAACAGGTAAATACCCATGGATATCAGACACATATCAGGATTATCAGGAGAATGAACAGGATTTTCTGGTTTTTCCTGAAAACTGATTACTTCCTGTCTTTCATTCACTTCCAGTACCCCGAATCTTTTTGCTTCTTGTACAGGGACATCAAATACACTTATTGTCAGGTCAGCGTTTTTTTGTTTGTGAAATTCAATCATCCTCCGATAATCCATCTTGTAAATATGATCTCCTGAAAGAATAAGGACAAGATCGGGTTTTTCCTGATTGAGAAAATAGATGTTCTGAAATACAGAATCCGCTGTTCCAAGATACCAGTCGGTTCCAATTCTCATCTGTGCTGGAATTACATCAATAAATTCTCCAAGTTCTCTACTGAAAATATTCCATCCCTCCCTGATATGTCGTTGAAGGGAATAGGACTTGTATTGTATGAGAACATAAATTTTTCTGAGTCCTGAATTGATGGCATTACTCAAAGTGAAATCTATGATACGATAGATACCTCCAAAAGGTACCGATGGTTTTGCCCTGTCCCTTGTAAGGGGATACAACCTTTCACCCTTACCGCCAGCAAGAATCAGGGTAAGTATTTTTTCTTTTTCAGGCACCGATTAACTCCTTAACCTTGGCAACAAGTTCACTTAAACCCGTTGAACTTTTGATGATATAAGCATCTGCAGCCCAGCTCATAAAATCTGTTTTATATTGCGGATACGAAGTGTAAATGATCACAGGAAGATTTTTTCTCTGTCCGAGAATGTTGGCAAGGGTTTCAAGTCCGCTCATTTTTGGCATTCTGATATCAACAATAACAAGGTTAACATCATTATTTTTTAAAAGATTCAATCCATCTTCACCATTTGATGCAGCGATGACCTGATATCCTTCTTTTTCAAGGGTTTCTGTGCAGAGTATTCTCTGATTCGTTTCATCCTCAATCAGCAGTATTTTTTTCACTTCCCACCTCCTTTTTGGGAATTGTAAAGCGGATCTTTGTTCCGCGATTTACTCTGGAATCCACCTCAATTTTTCCACCATGGTTTTCCTCTATAATTGTTTTCACCAAATGAAGTCCGAGTCCTATTCCATGAGATTTTGTGGTGAAAAATGGCTTGAATAACTGTTCAAGCACATCAGGTGGTATTCCATAACCTGTATCAGCAATTTCCACCCAGACATACCCGTTTTCTTCGCCAGCACTTATTGTCAGGTAATCACCATGTTTCATACTTTCAATGGCATTATGGATAAGATTATAAAAAACCTCACTCAACTGCACGCTGTCTGCGTAAATATGGATATGCTGTGGAATGTCAAGATTAAGATGAATTCCATTGTCTTCAATGCTGATTGACAGAACTTCCATCAGTTCATTAAGAAAACTGAGAAGATGAATGTTTTGCTTTTTTGCTGGCTGTTTGAAAGAAAATCTTAACAGATTATTCAGCACCAGTTCAAGTCTTCTCACCTCATTGACAACAATCTTTGCATTTCTTGCAATCCTTGGGTCAGTGTGTTTTTCTCTGGCTATTTCAAGAATCTGTCTGGCAAATCCTCCAATGGTTGCAAGGGGATTTCTGATTTCATGTGCAAGATATGTGGAAATTCTTCCTGCCGCAGCAAATCTTTCGCATGCCAAAAGTTCTTCCTGTACCTGCCTGAGTTTTTCATTTAATTGTTGGACCTGTTCAAGATTATGTCTGGTGGATTCATAAGCAAACGCATTGCTCAGGGCAAGACCCGTATGATTGAGTACAATAGAAAGAAAGGATATCATGCCAGGAGTGATGTCTTTATAATGAAAGGCATTATCAGCAAAAACCACAGCTGAAATTTTTCCTGATATGGTAATTGGAGCAACTACCACCTGCGTTGCATGTCTTACAAACCAGTGAAATTCCTCAGGAACAAGAAACCTTTCATCGCCTTTCAGCAAAATGATTTCATTGTCATAAATCACCTTTCTTAAAGGACTGTTGACTGGAAGTTTTGCAAGTTCATACCTGACAGATTTAATTTCCACAGGAAATCTCTGGCTTTCAAGTGTTTTTCTATGGCTGTTTTCAAACATTTCCTCAAGCGTTGCTTCAGAACTTGTTAAGTCAGCCCATATTTTTTCTGCCTCATTCTGGTCGTAAGGACCTATACCCCTTCCACCATGCAGTATACCGCTTTCATTGATGAAAAATATTGCTGCTCTGCTGAAACCAAGTGAAGCGCCTGCTGTAAGGCCTGTCAGGACAATATGGATGATTTTGTCAACATTTAATGTTGCCTGCAGTCCCCTGCATATTGCGTCAAGAAGATATATCTCGTATTGAAGAGTATCTTTTGGTTCCATTTTTATGAGTTTGTCTTTTTATCAAGGTTCAAAAATACCTCGATCTTTGCATTGTTTTTCTGTTTTTCAAGCCATTGTTGAAAATACTGGTCTTCCCTCTGTGCCTGAACATATCGCTTAATATCCTGGAATTTATTCTGATCTGTACTGCCGCCCATCAGGGATTTTACTTCCTGGTCTGACACCACAATTGTTGTTTCTGAAAGGACTTCCTGCTTAAGTTTTTGATATTTAATGCTGTTTCTTATCTGATTTTCAATCTCTTTTGTTTTTTCAGGAGAAATACGTGAAAAATATGCCCTGAATTTTGCTTCATCAAATTGCCCTTTTTCATTTTTGAATGATGGTTCAGATTTTATCACGTCCAGGATTTCTGAATCTCTTACTCTAATGTGGTGCTTGCGATAAAGCTGTTCAAGCAATTTCTCCTGTATCATCCTGTTGAGAACCATTTTTTCAAGTTCTGTCTCATTGATGAATTTTGAATAATTATCTTTCAAAATGTCTCTGTATTGTTGTCGTATTTCTTCAACAGTTCTATAAAACTCGTGCTGATAAATGGGTTGGTTGTTTACTGTTGCCACCAGATACCTCTTATCAGTGCCTGAAATGCTTACACCCCATATTACAAATCCAGGTATTACCAGCGCTGCGGTCACAATCATAACCATTCTAAAGTTTCTTTTTTTCCTGAACCATTTCATCAACATTGTTTTCCTCCAAGAATGAGAACAAATTCACCTTTTACTGTAGTTTGCTTAAATTTATTGTACATTTGGGTTACAGTACCAGCAACAATTTCCTCAAATTTTTTTGTCAGTTCCCTGCACACAACAAGTCGCCTTTCTGGAAATAGTTGATTAAGAACCTCCATTGTTTCCATAAACCTGTGAACAGACTCAAAAAACACAATGGTTTCTTGTTTTTCTCCAATTTTCTTGAAAAATTCAATCTTTCTATTTTTCTTTCTTGGCAAAAATCCATAAAAAGAAAAAGCATCCAGAGGTTCTCCGGAAACAGAAAGCCCAGCCATTAAGGCAGAAGGACCTGGTACAGGCACAACCTTGATTCCTTCATCCAGGCATCTTCTTACGATGTAGTAGGCAGGGTCTGAAATGCCTGGCGTTCCCCTGTCACACACAAGCGCAATACTCTTGCCCCCACTTAATAATTTCATAATGTGTTGAGACCTGCTTTTTTCACACCCTCTGTAATAACTGATCAATGGTTTTTGAATCTGAAAATAATTAAGTAATTTTCTTGTTTCCCTGGTATCTTCTGAAACAACAAAATCAACAGTTCTCAAAACATTCAATGCCCTGAAAGTAATGTCTTCAAGATTTCCTATGGGAGTTGCCACTATAAAAAGCATGATTAAAATTCCTTATTCACAATTAAATACAAACAAGAGCAAGAGCCCAAAATTTTGACATTTCCACATATTTATAGTACCCTAAAAACAACAATTTATCAATCCTTCAGGAGTTCAACCATGGAATTTGAAAAAATACTGAACAACGTTATTAAGAAAAATGAAAATAAGATTCTTCTGCTTGTGATGGATGGCCTTGGTGGACTTCCTCATCCAGAAACCGGTCTTACAGAACTTGAAACAGCAAAAAAGCCCAATCTTGATGCATTAGCAAAATCAGGTATGTGTGGATTGTCGATCCCTGTGCTATATGGTATTACCCCAGGCAGTGGCCCTGCTCATCTATCTCTTTTTGGATATGACCCTATTGAGCATCAGATTGGCAGGGGGGTGCTTGAAGTTCTGGGAATAGGGATGGAAATGGAGAAGAACGACCTTGCCATCAGGGGTAATTTTGCAACCATAGACGCAAATCACATTGTTACTGATAGAAGGGCTGGAAGAATTTCCACAGAAGAAAACAGAGTGCTTGTTAATAAAATTCAGGAAAAAATCAAAAGCATAAGAAATGTTCAAATTATTATTCAAACAGTAAAAGAACACCGGCTTGCAATTCTGTTGAGAGGAGAAAATCTGTCTCCTGATGTTACAGAAAATGACCCACAAAAAGAAGGCCTTGCTATCAAGAGAATAACTGCCTTAAATGACCAGGCAAAATTTACTGCAGAAGTGCTGAACGAGTTTATTGCAAGGGTTGAACAAATACTGGCTGATGTAGATACCAGAGCAAAAACCATTCTATTGAGAGGATTTTCTGGTATTCCTGAGATAGAACCATTCCAGCAGAGATACCTTTTGAAACCAGCATGTATTGCAAGTTATCCTATGTACAAAGGGCTTGCAAAACTTGTGGGGATGGATGTTATCAGGGGACTTGAAAGTATTGATGATGAAATAAAGGCGCTTAACGACCTTTACAACGAATACGATTTCTTTTATCTCCACTACAAAAAAACCGATAGTTCAGGAGAAGATGGAAATTTTGAAAAAAAGGTTGCAGCGATAGAAGAGTTTGACGAAAAAATTGCAAAAATTAAGCATCTAAAATTTGAAGTGGTATGTTTAACAGGAGACCATTCAACTCCGAGTGTTTTGAAAGGACATTCCTGGCATCCTGTGCCACTGGCAATTGTTTCAAAAAATGCTATTTCAGACGATGTTGACACATTTACAGAAAGGGCGTGCGCAAAAGGCATGCTTGGAACCATTCCGGCAATAAATGTGATGTATATTTTACTCGCGAATGCCTTAAAATTTGACAAATTTGGAGCATAACAAAGGAGGAAAATGGAAAAGAATTTGCATAAGGCAATGAATGAGCAGATAAGAAATGAATTGTATTCTGCTTATCTTTATCTGAGTATGGCAGCGTATTGCGAAAGCAAAAACCTGCCAGGGATTGCCCACTGGTTAAAAGTTCAGGCAAAGGAAGAAGTAAGCCACGCAATGAAATTTTTTGAATTTATGGTTGATGTTGGCGCAGAAATAAAACTTCTTGCCATTGACCAGCCACCTGCTGATTTTTCTTCTGTGACTGACATATTCGAAAAAACCCTTGAGCATGAGAAAAAGGTGACAGCAATGATAAATAACCTCGTCAACCTTGCTCAAAAGGCAGGTGATCATCCTTCTATGGTTATGCTTCAATGGTTTGTGAATGAACAGGTTGAAGAAGAGAAAAATGCCTCGCAGATTCTTGAAACACTGAAAATGATAAAAGAGCAGGGACCTGCAATTGTAATGCTTGACAGGGAGCTGGGGAAAAGAGAAGGATGAGGAGACGGAAAGACAAAAGCATTATTCACACACTCTACGGCGCAGACAAAACTACGCGGGAATCTGCCGCAGTTGAAACTTGCCAGCAACGTAAGCGCTTTGCACTCTGCTGGCTTCGGACAGTCAACTGCCATTGATATGGCAGAACGCTGCTGCTTTCCTACTTGTTTTGTTTCTGCGCCTTCGCTAATTGTTCATAATGCTTCTGTCTTTCCTGGTGGAAGTGAAAAAAAACAGGGAAAAGCAAAGAAAACAGAAAAATACTCAATGGATTTCAGCAAAATATTGTTCAATAAAAGGAATGAATATGGAGATAAAGAGCATTCTTGTTATTGGTGCAGGAACAATGGGTTCAGGCATTGCAAGATGTGCTGCTGAGCACATGGTTGGTGTTTATCTTACTGATTCTGACATCAGTATCGTTCACAACGCAATTTTAAAAATCAAGGAAAGATTGAAAAAGGAAATTGAAAAAGGAGAAATATCAGAAGAAAAAGCAGGCCAGATTTTGTCAACAATCACACCTTGCTCTTGTCCTGAAGATTGTCAATCAGCAGATTTTGTAATAGAGGCAATCATAGAGGACATTGAAACAAAGAAAAATCTTTTTGCAAGAATTGATAAAATTTTTCCATCACAGGTTGTCCTTGCAACAAATACTTCGTCTTTAAGCATCACAGAAATAGCAAAATCTACAAGAAATCAGGAAAGGGTAATTGGAATGCACTTTTTCAATCCTGTCAATAAAATGAAACTTGTTGAAATTGTAACAGGTGAAAAGACATCGCAGAAAAGCATTGAAAAGACAAAACAGCTTGCAGAACTTCTTGATAAAACAGCAGTTTTTGTAAAGGATTCACCTGGATTCATTGTCAATAGATTATTGATACCTATGATTAATGAGGCAATATGTTTGCTTTATGGAAATGTGGCAGACAGAGATTCAATTGACACTGCGATGAAATTGGGCGCAGGACATCCTATGGGACCTCTTGCTCTTGCAGACCTTATTGGACTTGATATATGCCTTCATATCATGGAAAATCTTGAAAAATCTCTCAACGACCCAAAGTATCAACCATGCCCTCTTTTACGTCAGATGGTAAGCCAGCATAAACTCGGAAGAAAGATAGGCGAGGGCTTTTATCTTTACAAATGACACTTATGGGTCGTATGCAAGCCCATTGACATATTCGTCTTTATTAACTGCCTTTGCATGACCGTCAACAAACACAGCATTCACCAGTTCTATCTGCAGATGCCTTCCAGCAGAACCACTGTAATAAGATGCCTGTTGAAATATCTGGGGAAACTCTGTTGCCGCCTGACTCGTATTCAGGAATAATTCGCCAGAACGAGCCTCACAGAACATAATTGCTTCTCCTGGTCTTCTTACCCTTCCAAGTTTTATTGCTGTATTCGGAAGACGAGTGTTATAACCAAAATCAACCTGACTGGAATATGCATAAGTTGCTCTATCATATGCTGAGAGATTATATCTCTGAAATGGGTCAAGACATGGACAATTGATGCTGCCTGTGGTTGTATAGAGCCACCAGTTTGGAGTACCATCCGAACAGATACCAGAATAATGTTCGCAACCAGGAACATTACACCAGAAAAACTTTCCATTTAAATAACCCTTCTGAACCATTGTATCAAGGAAACCAAGAGTAATCCACGCCTGCTG
>JAKPDB010000008.1 GCA_029552985.1 bacterium | reverse complement strand
GGATATGTAACGGAATATCAAGCTGCACTTGAAAAATCAAAAGCGATTGAAAACGAGCTGAAAGAACTTATCGCACCACTTCAAGCAAAACAGCGGGAACTGATTTTAAAACATGCTGTATATTTCCAGCCAAAACAGGGGGAGTTTATAATCACACCTGAAGAGGCAACTGTAATTGAAAACGCGATGATAACAGCAACAAGAAACAATAAATTTCTTGATGTGAATCTACAGGAAATATGTGATAATCGTGGAAAAATTGCATGGTCAAAATCTGGAGGTAAATGGATTAAACGAGAGATAACAAAAATCGGTGACGAAATTAAACCCGGTGAAATTACAGAAATAAATGACGAAATTGAAGCACAAATTGAAGCAGAAAGAATTGCAAGTTTAACTCCTGAGCAAAAAGCAGAAGAAAAAGCAAGAAAAATTGAAGGATTATTACTCCAGTCAATTCAGATGAAAGCAGGTCTTGAAATTCAGGGAGACAAAGACGCGCTAAAAAAATCTCAGGCGTGGTATAATGCGGAAGTAAGCAAAATTGAAGCCCTCTATTTATGAGGGCTTTTTTACTTGAATTAAAATTTTATTTTCATAAGCCTTGCATTTTACTTTTTCATTTTCATAGCAATCAGTACCATAAAAATAACATGTATTTTCTTTATCTTTACATGTCCTGTCACCATCTTTATTTATTACATATTTTAAATATATCTTTCCCATTACCATGCCTCCGCATACCCATCACAAAAATCAACAAAACTTATTTGCAATGAATCAAATCTCATTCTATACAATCCGCCGTCGTCGAATTTGAAATACAGGCTGTCATAGCTGCAAACAGGCTGCAAAATTTTTGAATAATAAATCCCAGTATCTCTATAACCGTCTCCAGTGTAAAGACGTGTGATCTGCTGTAATGTATCACTTGACGGGACATATTTAAACAACCATCCTGAATTACATTCTATAAAAAAGTAGTGAGTTTCTCCAGCAAAAACTGATGAACCAGCAGAAATTACAACAGCATTTTCAGGCAAACTTATAGGATAATTAGCACGCACTCGCCAGCATGCAAGAGCAGATCCATCTTCTGTCAAAGTCACTCCGTCCCATTTGTAGCCATTCCATGAATATCCGCCATTCCATTCTTTGGCAGTATTAAAAAAATTTGTTGTCCATGATACATCTATCCCGTCAATTTTTGCCGTCCGTATCGTTGCGTTAAAATCATAGACCACAAAACCCATTGCGGAATTTATAGCCGTTTTGTTTCCTGAAATATCGTGATAACTCCCTGTCGAATTTACAGCGATTATGTCAGAACCGCAAAGAAACATATTTACGCATAAATATTTTCGGGTCCGCCAGTCGCCATATTCAACATTATTTTTATACACTTTAAGGTAATTGGCAGGCAATACGCCAAGCGATTCAGCAGTCACCGGGTCAATTATTTCTCCTGTCCATACATTCCCGTCAAGGTCTACGGCGCAGAAATCAGGTGTAATATTCAAGCTGAATTGACTTGAGATGTTGCCGGCAGCGTCCATGTAATATAATTTATCGTTTACAGCAATTGAGCGATTACCGGCATAAGTTGAAACACCGTTTTGCTTAACGATTACACTTGAACCATTGAAGAATTTGACCTGTTCGCCGTCCTGGAAAACAAGATATTTGACCGACAATTCAAGCGGGTCAGGCTCTTCCGGAATAATATCAGGCGTT
>JAKPDB010000001.1 GCA_029552985.1 bacterium | reverse complement strand
TACGGTTACATAACCATCTGATTTCTTTGTTAACTCCTGATTCCTGCCTTTCTTTTTGTTCACCTCCTTTCTGGCCTTTTTTGAACCAGGTACTCAGAAATCCGATGCATTCGTAATAAATTATACCCGCATATTTTTATTTGTCAAGTCCTGTAATAAATCAGATAGAACCGGCTGACCAGGTGCTGTTTTTTCAATCAGAGCGACATATGTAAAAACACTGCCAAAAGCAAGCGGAGTCAGGCGCTCAATTACTCCAGAGGCCATTGGTATTACTATTACAGGCAAACTTTTTTTTGCAAGCAAAACAAACTGGCATAATTGAAACAATTCCTTTTCATTTTCAGTTTTTACAGCAACCTTTATCATATCTGCTCCAGAATCCTGCGCCTTTTTCTTCAGTTTCATCAGTAGTTTCAAAGAAGGAAATCTTTTGAAATCATGATACGAGAGAATAACATTTTTCCCTTTCTTTTTTGCCAGTGATAATACATCAGGCACAATTTTACTTTTGATTTCAACATCAAAATAGTCAGTATAATCAGCAATGGATTCATAAAGCGCAATTCTTTTATTATCTGGAATAATAAAATCAGAATTCTGACTTTCTCTATGCCATCTCACTGTGCTGATAATTTTTGATTTCACATGATTTTTTATTTCTCCTGCCCAGTTGTAGATATCTTTTTCTGGGAATTTTTTTATAAAACAATCGACCCTGAGTTCAACCCAGCCAGCAAATCGCGATATTTTCTTTAACGCTCTCTTTTCTTCATCTCCTGTAAGGACAACAGCAATTTGTTGGGGCGTTATTAAATTTTTCATAAATCAGGAAAAAATTTCTTTGCAATTGTGTAACTTGTTGAAAAAATAATTTTAGTGTCTTTTTCTTCTAAACCTGCGCCAAGTAAAACAGTTTTTGCAAAATTTATGTCTACCAGGTCTTCAGGACAATGACTGTCAGTATTCAACACAACCGGGAATTTGTATTTATTCCACAATTTTGCCACATTGCCGTTTCCAAGAGAATGTCCTTTTCTCGTTGTAATTTCAATTGCGATTTTTTTTTCTGCCGCAATGATGGCTTGTTCTTCTGTCATTAGACCTGGATGAGCAAGAATGTCAATATCTGATTCAATCGCTGCAATGTTTGTTCCTTTTTTTACTGGCTCTACTGGTGTTTCTCCGTGAACGACAATAATTTTTGCGCCGCATTTTCTGCAGGCAACTGCCAGTTTTTTAATATCCTGTGGTGGAACATGTGTAATTTCGCAACCAGGAACTACCTTTATGTTCATTGATGTATCAATTGATTCACAAAACCTTACAATCGACGGGATTACAAAATCAAAGTTTGATGCATCAACATGGTCTGTTATCGCCATCGCGATATAACCCTTTTCTTCTGCCCTTCTTGCAAGTTCAGAGGGCAGCAACACCCCATCGCTTAATAACGAATGGGTATGCAGGTCAATCATATTCTCTCCACAGTTATCCTTTGACAAAGTCCGGATGATGAATCCCTTCAACAACAATGTTTACCTGGGAAATTTTAAATCCTGTCGCTTTTTCAACTTCTTCTTTTATCGCTTTTTGAACCTTCCAGGTCAGTTCAGGAATGTTAATTCCGTACTCAACAATAATTCCGAGGTTTAATCTTACTCCATCTTCTTTTACAGAAACCTTTACTCCTGCATCAGGAATTTTCCTGAAAAAAAGAGCAATCCCGCCA